>JAXJCX010000053.1:0-33215 GCA_036302225.1 Collinsella sp. | reverse complement strand
GCGCCCAGCGCCTTGGCTTCTTCTTTGTGCGAAAAGGGGACATCGAGCTCGGTGCGCATGGCGGCTCCTTGGTGCTGCAGGTGCAAGTGGCTCAAGGATACCGCAGGACGCAGACATCGCGGCGTTTTGCTGAGAAGTTGCGGTGCGGACTGATTGGTTATGCCGATGGATAGATCGGCAAGTAGATGGTCGGCTTTTGGCTAGTTGGGCGGTTGGAACTGCCAGCTGATTTGGCGATATAAAACAAAACAACCCAGAGGACATAGCCTCTGAGCTGCGAACATTTGGTGGGCGTTAGAAGATTTGAACTTCTGACCTCTTCCGTGTCAGGGAAGCGCTCTCCCCCTGAGCTAAACGCCCGATCAAGGGTGCGCAAGCGCGCAAGGGATAATATAACGGAGCCTGAACTCGGTGGCAAGAACATTTTTAAAAATCGCTTACATTGTGGAATTCGGGGGCTTTGTCGCATCCATTTCAAAAGAGCCTGCTGCCGCGATTTGGCTGTCGCATAATGCAAGGCCATTGCGGTATCGAGCTATGGAAAGACGCCTGCGGAATTGTCCTACCGATAAGCGGACAAGCCTCCAGCTGGTGACTTCGCCGTGGTAAGGTAAGCCGAATTGTTTCCAGGCTGTTTCGGGGGAGTGGAATGAGCAAAGAGTGTGTCGAGCAGGTCGAAGGCGCAGGGGCTTCGGTGCCGATGACCGATATATCGAACATTGATGTGCCCGAGGGCACCGACGAGCTCAGTCGCAACACCCGTCGCGCATGGCGCGACCGCCTGAACAGCGCTTCGACGCGCAAGATGATCACGGGCGTCTTGGCTACGCTGGTGGGCGGTTCGTTTTGGGGCTTCTCGGGCACCAGCGCGAGTTTTTTGTTCGATACCTACCATGTCGATACGCTGTGGCTTATGAGCGTGCGTCAGATTCTCGCCGGCCTGCTCTTTATGGCTGTGGTTGTCACGCGCGACCGCGAGCGCCTGATTAAGCTCTGGACCACACCCGCCGATCGCAAGCAGCTGCTGCTCTTTACCGCCTTTGGCCTGCTGTTCAACCAGTTTTGCTATCTTTCGGCCGTGCGCCTGACGAACGCCGGAACCGCGACGGTGCTCCAGTGCCTGCAGCTCGTTATCATCATGGGCTACGCCTGCGTGACCGATCGCCGTATGCCGCGTACTCGCGAAGTCATCGGCATTGGCCTGGCTCTGGGTGGAACCTTTTTAATCGCCACCGGCGGCGACCCCACCAGCCTGAATATCTCGCCGCTTGGCCTGGCAGCAGGTCTTATGTGTGCGGTCAGCGCCGCGTGTATGGCGGTGATTCCCGCCAAGATCCTGCCCGAATACGGCAGCCCCATCGTCACGGGCTCGGCAATGCTCACGGCGGGCGTGGTCTCGTGCGTCTTCGTGCAGCCCTGGGCGCATATGCCGGCGCTCGACGCTGCCGGCATCGAGGCGCTCGCGGTGTTCGTGGTTATCGGCTCGTTTTTTGCTTACATGCTTTATATGCAGGGCGTTAAGGACATCGGCTCGGTGCGCGCGAGCCTCATCGGAACTGTGGAGCCCGTCTCGGCGACCATCACCAGCGCCGTTATGCTGGGGACGGTGTTTTTGCCGACCGACCTTATCGGCTTTGTCATGATTATCGTGATGATGTTCCTCACGGTGTAGCTGGCGCCGCCGCCAAGACAGAAAAGGTGTTGTGCCGCATTTCCGCCAATTGATGTCCGTGTCTGGAGTTTAGCTGTCGATGCTCAAAATGCCATAAACTAGTAACGTTATGGACTTTTTCATTGCGACTCAATTGCGAGGATTTCTTTATGGCTGGTAATCACTTTAAGGGCAGCGATAGCGGCCGCCCTGCAGTTCCGCCGCGTCCGAACGGGGCTGGCAAGGCCGGCACGCCGGGCGGCGCTGGACAGGGCGGTTCCGGTAAGCGCGTGTCCCCGGGCGAGACGGCGATGTTTACCGCTCTGTACGAGCAGTCTCAAAAGGCAAAAAAGACCGGCCGTGCAAGAGGGAATGTCTTTGCGGACGGTGCAACCTCCACGTCGCAGCCGAGCGGCGCTCCTTCGGTACCCGCGAACAACGCGGGTGCTGCCAACGCCGCGAATGGCGCCGGCAACGTTAATGCCGGCAAGGCCGACAACAATACTCCCTCTGCCGGTGGCGCGGGGCTTACGGGTAACCTCGGCACGATTTACACCGGCGCCTCCGAGACTGGTACGTTCGCCCGCCTGGATGATAGCGGTGCCGAGTTTGCGGGCTCGGGTTCCAAGGAAGATTATTACGATTTTGGCTTGAACTACGGTAGCGACGCTTCGTCGAGTTCGACCTCTGACGGTCTGGTCCGTCATCGCCATCGCAAGGGCGAGCGCAAAAAGCGTCACACCGGCGCCATTATTGCCGCTGTGGTCGCGGTGCTTCTCGTTGCGCTTGGCGCAAGCGGCTTTATGCTGCTTAACTCGGCAAAGACCGTAAAGAGCGAAGCGAAGGAGGCTGTCGAGATCGTCGGTGGCCTTAAGGACAAGGTCACGTCGGGCGATTTTTCGACGCTGCCTGACGACGCGAAGAAGATCGATGAGCTCTGCAACAGCATGAAGGCGGAGACCTCGAGCCCGCTGTGGGCGGCGGCTTCGTTTATCCCGGTGTATGGCAGCGATATCAATGCGGCCCGCACCATGATTGACGCCCTGTCCGATGTCTCGAGCAATGCGCTGGTTCCCATGGCCGATAACCTTTCGCAGGCTACGCCCGGCAAGCTGTTCCAGGACGGCATGATTAACGTGTCCGCGCTGCAGGCGGTCGCCGATTCGCTTTCCAGCAGCTCGAAGGTGTTCAAGAGCGCCAACGAGAAGGTCCAGGGCATTGGCGATACTCATATTTCCCAGGTGACCGAGCTGGTCGATAAGGCCAAGGACGGCTTTGCCACCCTCAACGGCGCGGTTGACGCGGCGGAGAAGGTCGCCCCCGTCCTTCCCCAGATGCTCGGCGCCAACGGCCAGACGCGCAACTACCTTATGTACGCCATGAACAACGTCGAGATTCGTGCCTGCGGCGGCTTTGGCGGTTCGCAGGGTCTGATTTCGGTCACCGACGGCCAGATGTCGATTGGCGAGTTTGTTCCCTGCATTGCGCGCAGCAAAGACGAGGCGGTTGAGAGCGTCGACGAAGAAGATGAGACGCTGTTTGGTGACCACAGCAACCTATACATCTCGGGCAACACCTATTCGCCCGACTGGCCCCGTAATTCGCAGCGTGTCGCCGCGCTGTGGAAGTCTGAATATGGTCAGGACGTCGATGGCGTCATTGGTATCGATCCGGTATTCCTGCAGTATCTGTTGGGCCTCGTGGGTAATGTTTCACTGCCCGACGGTACAGTCGTTGACGGTACTAACGCGGCGAAGGTGCTTATGCATGATGTGTACTGGAACTATCCGGTCGAGGAGTCGGACGGCATCTTTGCATCCGTCGCCAGCGCTGCCTTTGACAAGATCCTTGGCGGTATCGGCGACGTCGATGTCGCGAACCTTGTCAGCGCCGTTGAGCGCGGTGCCGAAGAGGGCCGCCTGATCGCGTGGATGAAAAACGATGACGAGCAGAACGCTATCAAGGAGATGAACATCGACGCCTCACTGCCCGATCCGGATGACCCGAGTGAAGATCCCGTTGCTGGTGTCTACTTTAACAACCTGAGCTTCTCCAAGCTCGACTGGTACCTGAACGCCGATACGCAGATTGGTCAGGGCGTGAAGAACGGTGACGGCACGTGCTCCTATCGCATCACCGTTACCCTGACGAACATCATGACGCAGGAGGAGGCTGGCAAGCTGCCCGACTACGTTGCGGCGAGCGCACCCGATGCCGCGCGTGACGACGAGCGTCTGAATGTCTCGTTGTTTGCCCCGACGGGCGGCAACATTACTGATCTGACCGTCGAGGGCACCCAGTTTGGTCTTGGCGCCGCTACGTGGCATGGAATCCCCTTCTATTCGGGCGCCGTTGACCTGCATGCTGGCGAGACGACGACGATCACGTATACGCTGACCACGTCGGCCGAGGCGGGGGACAAGCCGCTTACGCTGCGTCAGACTCCTACATGCCAGGCGGCTCGCGACAGCGCGTCGGCGTAGGGTTTTTCTGGTAGCGCAGATAATCGAGTACCATTTTGGGGCGGACAGGCAATCTGTCCGCCCCTATTTTGTAAGGAGAGCGCATGAAGTACTTTGGCACCGACGGCTTTCGCGGTGAGGCCAACGTTGGGCTGACGGTAGAGCACGCTTATAAGATTGGCCGTTTTGTGGGCTGGTATTACGGCGCCAACCGCGAGCGCAAGGCACGCGTCATCGTGGGCAAGGACACGCGTCGCTCGAGTTATATGTTCGAGGCGGCGCTGGTGAGCGGTCTGGTCGCGAGCGGTGCGGACGCCTATATGCTGCACGTGATCCCCACGCCGGGCGTGGCGCATCAGACCGTGGAGGGCTGCTTCGATTGCGGCATCATGATCAGCGCGAGCCACAACCCGTTTTGCGATAACGGCATTAAGCTCGTCAACAGCGACGGCTTTAAGATGGACGAGGACGTACTGGAGCTCATCGAGGACTACATCGATGGCAAGAGCGAGGTGCCGCTGGCCACGGGCAACCACATCGGCGCCACGGTGGACTACATGCAGGGCCGCAACCGCTACATTGCTTCGCTCATCGCCAGCGCGAACTTTTCGCTGCAGGGCGTCAAGATCGGTATCGACTGCGCCAACGGCTCGGCTTCCTCGGTGGCCAAGCCGGTGTTCGACGCGCTGGGCGCTGACGTGCGCGTGATTAACGCCGCGCCCGATGGTTTTAACATCAACGTTGACTGCGGCTCCACGCATATGGAGCGTCTGCAGCGCCATGTGGTGGAGCAGGGCCTGGACGTGGGTTTTGCCTACGACGGCGATGCCGACCGCTGCCTGGCCGTGGATGAGCGCGGTCGCGTGGTAGACGGCGACCAGATCCTGTACGTGTGCGGCGTGTATCTGAACAAGCACGGGCGACTCTCGGGCGGTACCGTGGTGCCGACGATTGCCAGCAACTTTGGCCTGGTCAAGTCGCTGGAGCTTGCCGGTCTGAGCGCCGTGACCAGCGGCGTGGGCGACCGTCACGTGTATGCCAAGATGCGCGAGGGCGGCTACAGCCTGGGTGGCGAGCAGACGGGCCATACGATCTTTGGCGATATCGAGCGCACGGGCGACGGCATTATGACCTCGCTGCGCGTGATGGAAGTGATTCGTGCCGAGCGCGAGACGCTCTCGCAGCTCACGGCTCCGTGCAAGCTGCTGCCGCAGGCGCAGGTGGCCGTGCACGTGGCGGACAAGGACGCCGCGCTCGAGAACATGGGCGTGCAGAACGCCATCGCCGAGGCCGAGGCTGCGCTGGCAGGCGAGGGCCGCGTGCTCGTACGCAAGAGCGGAACCGAGTCTGTGATTCGCGTTTTGGCCGAAGCCCCCGACCAAGCATCCGCCGATGCTGCCATGAAGCGCATCGCCAACGCGCTCGAGGCTCTGTAAGGTAGTCATTGGGGACGTTCTTAAACAACTAGGTGGAAAGGGGACGCCGCGGATTGGTTCCGCGGCGTCCCCTTTGCGTTGACGTGTCGGTTATGCCTTACAGCTCGTAGAGCGTGGTGAACTTGTCCTGCAGGTAGCTGCAGTAGTAGCGGGCATCGAACGCCATGCCGCATGCGCCCTTGATGAGTTCCGGCGCGTCCTTGGCGCGGCCCCACTGCCAAATGTGCTCGCCCAGCCAGGCGCGGACGGGCGCCAGATCGCCGCTCGCACAGGCGCCATTGAGGTCGACGCCGTCGCGGCACATGGCCGGCACAAACATGGCATCGTAGGCGCTACCCAGCGCATACGCGGGGAAGTAGCCAAACGAGCCGCCGCTCCAGTGCGTATCTTGCAGGCAGCCGCGTGTGTCGTCGGGAACGGGAATGCCCAGGTACTCGTCCATAAAGCGATTCCAAAGCGCGGGGATGTCCTTGGCCGTGGCCTCGCCGGCAAACAGCATGCGCTCAATCTCGTAACGCACCATGATATGCAGCGGGTAGGTGAGCTCGTCGGCCTCGGTACGGATCAGCGACGGCTGAGCGATGTTCACGGCGCGGTAGAGCGTGTCCTCGTCCACGTTGCCGTAGACCTCGGGCGCGTGGCGGCGCAGCACCTCGAGCAGCGGTCCCATAAAGGCGCGGCTGCGGCCCACGGTGTTCTCGAAAAAGCGGCTCTGGCTCTCGTGGATGCCCATGGAGGTGCCGCCCTCCAGGCACGTGCGCGCGTAGGCGGGGTTCACGCCCAGCTCGTACATGGCGTGGCCGGCCTCGTGGATGATGCTGTAGACGTTGGAGATGCAATCGTCCTCGTAGATGTGCGTGGCGATGCGCGCGTCGCCCACCGAGAAGCCCTCGCTAAACGGGTGCTCGGTAAAGGCAAGCGTGGTGTCGTTCAGGTCCAGGCCGACGAGCTTCATAAGGTCGAAGCTCATGGCACGCTGGGCAGCCTCGGGCACGCGGGCGTGCAAAAAGTCGGCAGCGGGCTGCTGGCCGCGCTCGCCGATGGCGTGCACGAGCGGCACGACCGTAGCCTTGACCTCATCGCAAAACGCATCGAAGCTCTTGGCGGAAAGGCCGCGCTCGTACTGGTCAAGCCAAACATCGTATGGGTCGCGCTTGGGGTCCATGAGCTCGGCCTGATGCCTAAGCTGGCCGACGATTCTATCCACATAGGGCTCAAAGCTCGCCCAGTCATTGGCCGTCTTGGCCTTGTGCCACACGGCGTCGGCCTCGCAGGTGAGCCTGGTCCAGGCCTCGGCCTCCTCGGTGGGAATGACGCTCGCTTCGCGCTGGTCGCGGCCGAGTACGCGGATCTCGTCGAGCAGCTGCGGGTCGTCGATCTTGCCGCCGGCGACGGTTTCGCGTGCCAGCGAGCGCACAAGTTCGACAGACTTTTCGCTGGTCAGGAGCTTATGATGCTCTCCGGCAAGGGCGCCCATGGCGTCGGCGCGCGCTGCGGCGCCGTTGGCGGGGGCAATGGTCGCGCCGTCAAACTCGGCAACCTTGAGCAGGTACTCGCGGGTCCACAGCTTGCCCTCGAGCTTGCGGAATTTTTTGACGGCCTTATCGACCTTCATGCCTTTGGGCGTCTTGCCCGCTGCGGGCTCGGCCTTCTTATCGTGCTTCTTTCCCATACCATATCCTTGATCTCGCAGGTCGCCCGTCGCACGCGGCGGCGCGGCCAGTTTGCACAGCTACCTGCCTTGTACCCAGCACGAACAAAACGGAACGCGGCGATACACCCAAACAATGTGGTATCCTGTAGCCCAATGCGTTGACGGAGAGGGTTTTGCCCGCCGCGTCGCCGGCAAGAGAGGGAAGGTCATGGGCTGCAAGCCTTCCTGCGGTGACAAGGGCCAAGCGTTCACTCCCGAGCAGCGACCTCAACGGGCGCGCGGCCAGCGGCGGCGATGTCCCCAGTAGGGAAGCCGTGAGCCTCGCGACAAGGGGCAAAGAGTGGGCGCGGCGGGCCAGACATCCGTCGGGTCAAACAAGGTGGTACCGCGGAATTCAACCGTCCTTGGGCAATGCACATGCCCGAGGACGGTTTTTTGTTACCGAACCGGGCCGCGTTTTCGCAATGTCAGACGGCGGCGGCCGCCTCGGCAAGCGGGGAGCGCGAGAGACGAAAGGGAAGACATGAGTCTGATTGATGATCTGGTCAAACTCGAGGAAGAGGCCAAGGAGCTCGTCGCAAGCGCCGACGACGCCGCCAAGCTCGAGGCTGCGCGCGTTGAGCTGCTCGGTCGCAAGGGCCGCATCACCGGCCTGATGCGCATGATGGGCAAGCTCGCCCCCGAGGATCGTCCCGTGATGGGCAAGCGCGCCAACGAGATGCGCCAGCTGATAGAGGGCATGCTCGACGAGCGCACCACCGAGATGAAGGCCGCCGCCCTCAAGCACGCACTCGAGCACGAGGCCGTCGACATCACGCTGCCGGGCATCCGACCGCAGATCGGTCACCAGCACCTGATCAAGCAGATCATCGAGGAGGCCGAGGACATCTTCTGCGGTATCGGCTACACCGTCGAGTCCGGCCCCATGGTCGACACCTCCTACTACAACTTCACCGCGCTCAATGCCCCCATGGATCATCCGAGCCGCTCGGCTCGCGATACCTTCTACGTGGTCGACAACAACCCCGGCAGCGTCGCGCACCCCGAGGCTCACGCCCACGGCGAGTCCGACGTACTGCTGCGCACCCAGACTTCGGGCGTGCAGATCCACACCATGGAGTCGCAGAGGCCGCCCATCTACATGATCTGCCCGGGCACCGTCTATCGTCCCGACACGGCCGACGCCTGCCACCTGCCGCAGTTCAACCAGATCGAGGGCCTGGTCGTCGACGAGGGCATCACCTTTGGCGATCTTAAGGGCACGCTCGACTACTTTGTTAAGTGCATGTTTGGCGAGGACCGCAAGACGCGCTATCGCCCGCACTTCTTCCCCTTCACCGAGCCTTCCTGCGAGGTGGACGTGAGCTGCCATGTGTGCGGCGGCAAGGGCTGCAACTTCTGCAAGCACAGCGGCTGGATTGAGATCCTGGGCTGCGGCATGGTCGACCCCAACGTCCTGATTAACTGCGGCATCGACCCCGAGAAGTACACCGGCTTCGCCTTTGGCATTGGCGCCGAGCGCGTCGCGGCACTGCGCTACGACCTGCCCGACCTGCGCACGTTGATGACTGGTGACATGAGGTTCTTGAACCAGTTCTAGAACGCTTTCTTCTTAGTTGCAGTTTCCGGCTCAAAGCCGCATTTATGAAAGGAGACCAGTTAGATGCGCGTTTCTTACGACTGGCTCAAGACCATGATCGATATTCCGGAGGATCCCAAGACCCTTTCGGACGAATATATCCGTACCGGCACCGAGGTCGAGGCGATCGACACCGTGGGCGAGTCCTTCGACCACGTGGTGACTGCCAAGGTGCTCACCAAGACCCCACACCCCGATAGCGACCACATGTATGTGTGCTCGGTCGACGTGGGCGACAAGAATCTCGACGCCGACGGCAACCCCGCTCCGCTGCAGATCGTCTGCGGCGCGCAGAACTTCGAGGCCGGCGACCACATCGTCACGGCCATGATTGGCGCTGTCCTGCCCGGCGACGTCAAGATCAAGAAGAGCAAGCTTCGCGGCGTCGTGTCCATGGGCATGAACTGCTCCGCGCGCGAGCTCGGCCTGGGCGGCGACCACTCCGGCATCATGATCCTGCCCGAGGACACGCCCTGCGGCATGCCGTTTGCCGAGTACGTGGGCTCGAGCGACACCGTGCTCGACTGCGAGATCACGCCCAACCGCCCCGACTGCCTGTCCATGATCGGCATGGCCCGCGAGACCGGCGCCATTTTCGACCGCGATTTCCACGTTGAGCTGCCCGCCATCAAGGCCGAGACTGGCCGCGCGACCGACGACGAGCTTTCGGTCGAGATTGCCGACGAGGGCCTGTGCGACCGCTATGTCGCCCGCATCGTGCGCAACGTGAAGGTCGGCCCCTCGCCCGACTGGATGGTCAAGCGCCTCAACGCCCTGGGCGTGCGCCCGCACAACAACATCGTCGACATCACCAACTATGTGATGATGCTCACCGGTCAGCCGCTGCACGCCTTTGACCTGGACACCTTTGCCGAGCGCGATGGCCATCGTCGCGTGGTGGTTCGCGCCGCCCAACAGGACGAGAAGTTTACGACCCTCGACGGCGAGGAGCGCACGCTCGACGCCGGCATGGGCCTCATCACCGACGGCGAGCGTCCCGTGGCGCTGGCCGGCGTTATGGGCGGCATGGATTCCGAGATCGAGGACGACACCGTCGACGTGATGGTCGAGAGCGCCTGCTTCAACGCCGGTCGCACCTCGCACACCAGCCGCGACCTGTCGCTGATCTCCGATGCCTCCATTCGCTTTGAGCGTCAGGTCGATGAGACCGGTTGCGTGGATGTCGCCAACGTTACCTGCGCGCTGATCGAGGAGATCGCCGGCGGCGAGGTCGCTCCCGGCTACGTTGATGTGTTCCCCGCGCCTAAGACCATCGATAGCATCAAGCTGCGCTTGGCCCGCGTGCACGCCATCTGCGGCGCCGACATCGAGCCCGACTTTATCGAGCGCTCGCTCACCCGCCTGGGCTGCACCGTCGAGCGCGACGGCGAGGACTTTATGGTCACTCCGCCGAGCTTCCGCCCCGACCTGCCGCGCGAGATTGACCTGATCGAGGAGGTCCTGCGCCTGTGGGGCATGGGCCGCGTGACGGCGACCATTCCGGCTGCCAAGAACCACATCGGCGGCCTGACCCGCGAGCAGAAGCTCACCCGCAAGGTCGGCGAGATCCTGCGCGCCTGTGGCCTCAACGAGACCACGACCTTTGGTTTTGCCGCCCCGGGCGACCTGGAGAAGATCGGCATGTCCACCGAAGGCCGCGGCTGCCCCGTGGTGCTCATGAACCCGCTGGTCGCCGAGCAGACCGAGATGCGTCGTTCGCTGCTGCCGGGCTTGCTGCAGTCCGTTGCCTATAACGAGGCCCACGGCACGGCCAACGTGCACCTGTACGAGGTCGGCAGCCTGTTCCATGGCCGCGAGAACGCCAGCCTGCCCAAGGAGACCAAGTCTGTCGCGGGTGTGCTCTCGGGCCAGTGGAGCGAGCAGTCTTGGAACATGAAGTATCGCAAGCTGCGCTTCTTCTTTGGCAAGGGCATCGTCGAGGAGCTGCTCGCCCAGCTGCGCATCGAGAAGGTTCGCTTCCGTCCCGTCGAGGGCGAGGACTATGCCTTCCTGCAGCCGGGCCGTGCTGCCGAGGTTCTGTCCGGCGGCACCGTGCTGGGCTGGGTCGGCGAGATCCACCCCGAGGCGCGCGAGGCAATGGGCATCGACGAGGTCGTCGTTGCCTTTGAGCTCGACTTGGACAAGCTGATCAAGGGCGCCCGCAACCAGGAGAACTACCGTGAGTTCTCGCAGTATCCGGCCGTTGAGCACGACCTTGCCATTGTGGTCGACAACGCCGTGACCTGCGAGGATCTTGAGCGTCGCATCACCAGCGCCGGCGGCAAGCTGCTCGAGGGCGTGCGCCTGTTCGACGTCTACCGCGACCCCATCCGCATCGGAGCGGGCAAGAAGTCCATGGCCTTTGCGCTTACATATCGCTCCGACGACCACACGCTTACCAGCGAAGAGGTCGAGAAGGCGCACCAGAAGATCGTCACCAAGGTGTGCAAGGGCGTAAACGGCGAGGTCCGCGGCTAGGGCTTGCGCCGGGTATAGGCCAGCGGTGGCTGCCGCCGAGTCCTACGTGACTGCTATGCTCGATATAAGGCGCTGCTGAGCCTGCATATATGACACGCGCATTACATAACGGCGTGCTGCTTTGTCGGCAGTGCGCCGTTTTGCTATGATAGCCCGCGGCGTGTTACGAATCTGACAATACGTAACACTGGCAAGGTAATTCAGGCGGCGTTGCAATTCTGTGCGCCAACAACCGGGAGGCGTATATGCACATTCCAGATAATTATCTGTCCCCACAGACCGATGCCGTCATGGCAGTGGCGATGGTGCCCGTTTGGGTTCACTGTATTAAGAAGGTACGCGCCACGCTCGATCGCGAGCACATGGCGTTCCTGGGCATCTGCGCCGCGTTCTCCTTTTTGCTCATGATGTTCAACGTGCCGCTGCCCGGCGGCACCACTGGTCACGCCGTTGGCGGCGCGCTCATCGCGCTGCTGCTGGGCCCCGAGTCCGCGGCTATCGCTGTCTCGGTCGCGCTGGCGCTGCAGGCGCTGCTGTTTGGCGACGGCGGCGTTCTGTCGTTTGGCGCCAACTGCTTTAACATGGCCTTTGTGCTGCCGTTTGTCGCTGCTATCGTGTTCCGTGCGCTCAACAGCCGTCTGCACGACAAGAGCTGGGGCACCTCGGTTTCTGCCATCGTAAGCGGCTGGGTTGGCCTGTGCCTGGCGGCCCTGTGCGCGGCGGTCGAGTTCGGTATTCAGCCGATGCTCTTTACCAATGCTTCGGGCGCGCCGCTGTACTGCCCCTTCCCGCTGTCCGTGGCTATTCCGGCCATGTTGATCCCGCATATGCTGGTTGCCGGCGTGGTCGAGGGCGTGGCGACGGCTGCGATCTACGGTTTCATTAAGAAGACGGCGCCGAGCATTATCGTCGGGCCCGAGGCTGTCGATGGCCAGCTTGCCGCCGATGGTACCGCCAAGAAGACTTCCCTGATTCCCACGCTCATTCTGGTCGCCGTGCTCGTGGTGGCCACGCCGCTGGGCCTGCTGGCCACCGGAGACGCCTGGGGCGAGTGGGACGCCGAGGGCGCCGCGACTGCCGTTCAGGAGGCTGGCGACGACAGCCTGCAGGCTTCGGTCGGCCTCGATACCCCGACCTTTGCCGACGCGCTGCCCACGGGTGATTACCTGCAGGCCTATTCCGAGGAACAGGGCCTTGGCTTTGCCGGCCAGGCTGCCATGTATATCCTTTCCGGTGTGATTGGCGTGGCGGTGCTCACCATCGCATTCCGCCTGATTTCGCTGACGGTCAAGGAAAGCGGTGCTCATGGCAATAGCCGAGCTGCCTAGCTGGCTTGCGGCCGAGGAGCGATACGAGCCCGCGGGGTTTCGGCATCGTGTGATGCAAAAGAATGTCCTGCACCTGGCGAGTCTGCTTGAGCGGGTTCGCCTGGGTGGAGGTGCGCACGAGGGCGGGTCGATGGTCGACAGCGCCCTTTCTTGCGTTTCGGCTCCGGTGCGTCTGGTGGGGATGTTCGTTTGCGTCCTGTGCGTGTGTCTGACGCAAAGCCCGCTGTACCTGATGTTGACGGCGGCAATCGCGTTGGTGTTGGTCGCGGTGCGCCCTGCACGCGGGCTGCGCGCGACCTTTGTACCGGCGCTCGGCGCCACGGGGCTTGCGGCGGCTCTGACACTGCCTGCCCTGCTGCTGGGCGCGTCTGCCACGGGCACCATGCTCAAGATCGCGCTCAAGACGTTTATTAATGTGTCGCTGGTGCTGGGCGTTTCGTGGACCCTCACGTGGAGTCGCATGTCGGCGGCGCTCAAGATGCTGCATCTACCCGACGAAGTTATCTTTACGTTTGATATGGCGCTCAAGCACATCGAGGTACTGGGTCGCACGGCGCACAGTCTGTGCGAATCGGTCATGCTGCGCAGCGTTGGCCGTGCGCCTGAGGGATTTTCGCGTACCGATTCGATCGCGGGTATCATGGGCATGACCTTTATCAAGGCGATGGAATGCAGCCGCGCGATGGACGAGGCCATGCTCTGCCGTGGCTTTGCCGGTGCGTATCCGGCTCCCGCGCGCGCCGGGTTTGGCTGGCGCGATGCGGTCTATGCGGCCGGCGTGGCGCTGCTGGCAGTGTTGTGCGCCGTGCTGTAGGCACTGCTGGTTTCGGCTGGGGATGCAAATAGGGAAGGGCGACGTTTTGGCAAACGATACGAATAACGCGATGGGTGCGAGCGGTGCTGCCGGCGCCGAGGTCACGCCGCTCATCGAGTTTCGCGACGTGGTGTTTTCCTATGCGGGTCATACGGTGGTTGACGGTGTTTCATTGCAGGTGAACCGTGGGGAGCTCGTTGCTCTGCTCGGTCCCAACGGCTGCGGCAAGACGACGATTATGCGTCTTATCAACGGCCTTGAGCTTGCGGACGCGGGTGCGTACCTGTTCGACGGGCATGCGGTCGATGCGGCATATCTCAAGGATTCCGCGACGGCCCAGCGGTTCCATCAGCGCGTGGGCTTTGTGTTCCAAAACGCCGATGCGCAGCTCTTTTGTGCCACGGTCGGCGAGGAAGTCGCGTTTGGCCCGGCTCAAATGGGGCTGCCGGCAGACGAGCTCGAGCGCCGCGTCCGCGATGCCATGGAGCTGTTCCAGGTTGCCGATCTTGCCGACGTCTCTCCCTATCAGCTCTCGGGCGGGCAAAAGAAGCGCGTTGCGCTGGCTGCGGTGGTGTCGATGAACCCGGATATCCTGGTGCTCGACGAGCCCACCAACGGACTTGACGAGGACTCGTGCGACATCGTGGTCAACTTTCTACTGGCCTATGTTGCTGCTGGCAAGACGGTCTTGATGAGCACACACCATCAGGATTTGGTGCGGCGCCTGGGTGCCCGCGCCATCTATATTGATCGATATCACCATGTGGTTGAGGCGCCGGTGTCGTCGTATGGAACCGAGAGCGGCGCTGCGGAATAGTTGCTGCGTAGAGCGTGCGTAGCCGCCCGCGCGGCTTTGCCGTGATGGTATAGTTATCCAGGTTTTTATGGGGGTGGCTATGCCAAGCTGGAACATTCATATCGCTCAGACGGAGCGTTTGCTGGAGCGCACCGGTGCGCTTGCCAATAGCGTGCGCGACCGCAATGCCTTTTTGTTTGGCTGCGTGGTTCCGGATATCTTCGTGGGCTATATGGTCCCTGGCATCGCCGATCCCATCCCGTATCGCATCACGCATTTTGCCAAGCCTGAGCCTATCCCCAAGCCGCGCGAGCATGAGTTTTGGGACACCTATGTGGCGCCGCTGCTCAAAGGGGCGCCTGTTGGTACGCCGGCTGCCGCGACCTCGATTGTCGAGGAGCGCGAGCGACTCAATCGGGTACATTATCCCCAACGCTACAAGGATGCCGAGCCGGTTGCCGGTCCCGGTGCTAGCGAGCTTTCGCTCGCGCCCGATGACGTGGCGCAGTCGCTGCTCGATCTGACGCTGGGCGTTTGGTCTCACCTCGTGGCCGATACCGTGTGGAATACGCGCGTGAATCAGTACCTGGAGGCACACGGCGGCAAGCCGTGCGAGGAATTCCGCATTAAAAAGCAAGGCGACTTTGACTGGTTTGGCAAGACGCTCGGCATTGTTTCGATTCCGCGCGCGACCGATCGCCTGTATACTGCGGCGACCCGTTTTGGTCAGTATCCCATCCATAAGGAGTATGTGCTCAAGACCATTGGCGTTATGCACGAGATTGTACGCGAAAACCCCGGCGAGCCCGATCATCCGCCGTATCGCTTGCTAACCGAGGAGTTTTTCGATGCAACGTTTACCGAGGTCGTCGAGCTAACCGAGGCGGGATTTGCCGCCCGTGTCGAATCGCCCGATGTGTCTGCGCTGCCCCTGATTGCTAGCTGCTAGCTGGTCGGCCCGGCAGTGAACAGCTCATCCCAATTGACCAACAGCTCCCGCCGCAGGGCGTAAACACGGCAAACGAGCTGCACATTTCATAGCATGCCATAAGCAGCTGGTTGCGTGTCATGCCGTGCAGGAGGCATCGACGCACAGAAAAAGGGCCCGGAAGGCAATGCCTTCCGGGCCCTTTGCAATGCAAGTGTGCTTGCAAGTGCGTTTTAGCGCACCTGAGCGACGTAAGCAACGTTGGTCGAGGAGACCTTGTCCTCGAGCTGGACGCTCATGCGGGGATCGCCGGCGGTAGCGACGGTCAGGTCTCCGGCCTCGACGTAGCCGAGCTCCTTAGCAGTCTCGATCGCCTTGACGATCGTGCCGTTGACGGTGCCCTGGGTAATCTCGGCCTGGTGCGGGATAACGCCCCAGTACATGATCATCTGCTGGACGGCCCACTCGTGGCGGGAGAACGCGCAGATCGGCATGTTGGGACGGAAGTGCGAGATCAGGCGAGCGGTGCGGCCGGTGGTCGTCGGCACGGTGATGCACTTGGCGCCAACGGTGGTAGCCATGTTCACAGCGGACATACCCACAACGTTGTTGACAACACGGGTGCCGTGGGCATCAGCCGGAACCTCGAGCGGAGCGTGAGCCGGGAGGTACTTTTCGGTCTCGAGAGCAATGCTGGCCTGCATCTTAACGGCCTCGACCGGGTACTTACCGGCAGCGGACTCGCCAGAGAGCATAACGGCGTCGGTGCCGTCGTAGATGGCGTTAGCAACGTCGGCAACCTCGGCGCGCGTCGGGCGCGGGTTCTGCTGCATGGAGTCGAGCATCTGCGTAGCGGTGATAACGGGCTTGTAGGCCGCGTTGCACTTGGCGATGATCTCCTTCTGGATGTGGGGAACGAGCTCGGGCTTGATCTCGATGCCCAGGTCGCCACGGGCAACCATGATGCCGTCGGAAGCCTCGAGGATCTCGTCGAAGTTCTCGACGCCCAGGGCGCACTCGATCTTCGGGAAGATCGTGACGTGCTCGCCACCGTTCTCGCGGCAAAGCTCGCGGATGCCGCGGACGGACTCGCCGTCACGGATGAAGGAAGCGGCGATGTAGTCGATGTTCTCGGTCAGGCCAAAGAGGATGTCCTGACGATCGCGCTCGGTGATGGCGGGCAGCGAGATGTTGACGTTGGGCATGTTGACGCCCTTGCGCTCGCCGATCAGGCCGTCGTTCTTGACGACGCAGGTCATGTCCTGGCCGTCGACGGACTCGACCTCGAGGGCAACCAGGCCGTCATCGATCAGGATGAGGGAGCCCTTCTCGACCTCGGAGGGCAGAGCCAGGTAGTCGAGGGAGATGTGCTCAGCGGTGCCGTGGAAATCCTCGGTCGTGGGCTGAGCGGTGACGACGATCTTGTCGCCGGTCTTGACGGCAACCTTCTTGCCATCGACCAGAAGGCCGGTGCGGACCTCGGGGCCCTTGGTGTCGAGCAGGATGCCGACGGGCATACCGAGCTCCTTGGAAATACGACGGACGCGCTCGATGCGACCGTGGTGCTCGTCGTAGGAGCCGTGCGAGAAGTTAAAACGGGCGACGTTCATGCCCGCCTTGATCATCTCGCGGATGGTCTCGTCGCTATCGCAGGCGGGACCCATGGTGCATACAATCTTGGTGCGCTTGTACATTCAGACCTCCATCTGACATCGTCTTGCGCTGATAGATAAACCATAAGAAATAAAACCGAGTTGATTATAACGAAATGGCGTCCGAATACCCCAAAAAATCGACCGTATGCCGAATTAGAAGTTCATTTTTTGCGGAAAAACGGTATATGCAAAAACTTTACCAACCGTTCTAACCGCTGCTATCTGGGCGATATTTCAATTTGATGATGCGCCGAAGAAAAAACGTTTTATCAGTATTGAGCATCACACGGTCTGCACCGTTGCTTATGGACCATATTTCCAAATGGATTGTTTTGGCTAGACGCGTTGCTTTGGGGTACCATAGCTCCACTATCAACTGCCGCTCAGCACGGCAGCCTTGATGAGCCCTTGCCCTTCTCCTGGGAATTATGATCGGGCATCAATCTGCTGAGTGGCCCGAATCCCAGGAGGGGACTCTATATGCAAAAGGAATACCTGTCCGCCGCGGCGGAGGTGCTCAGCGACCAAGGTGTCGATGAGAACCTCGGCCTGAGCGACGACGAGGCGTCGTCGCGCCTCGCTAAGACAGGCCCTAACAAGCTCGAGGAAGCCGAGAAGACGCCGCTGTGGAAGCGCTTCTTTGAGCAGATGGCCGACCCCATGGTCATCATGCTGATCGTTGCCGCCGTCATCAGCGCGCTCACGGGCATGGTCAAGGGCGAGGCGGACTTTGCCGACGTCGCCATCATCATGTTCGTCGTTATCGTCAACTCGGTGCTGGGCGTGGTCCAGGAGGCTAAAAGCGAGGAGGCTCTCGAGGCCCTGCAGGAGATGAGCGCGGCGCAGTCCAAGGTGCTGCGCGACGGCAAGCTCGTGCACCTGCCGAGCGCCGAGCTCGTGCCCGGTGACGTGATCATGCTCGAGGCGGGCGACTCCGTCCCGGCCGACTGCCGCGTGCTCGAGAGCGCCACGATGAAGATCGAGGAGGCCGCCCTTACCGGCGAGTCCGTGCCCGTCGAGAAGCATGCCAACGTGATCGAGCTCGCCGCCGGCACCGACGACGTGCCGCTCGGCGACCGCAAGAACATGTGCTACATGGGCTCCACCGTGGTGTACGGCCGTGGCCGCGCCGTCGTAGTCGGTACCGGTATGAACACCGAGATGGGTAAGATCGCCGGCGCCCTGGCCGAGGCCAAGGAAGAGCTCACGCCGCTGCAGGTGAAGCTTGCCGAGCTCAGCCGCATCCTCACTATCATGGTTATCGTCATCTGCGTCGTTATCTTTGGCGTCGACATCATCCGCCACGGCGTGGGCAACGTTCTCACCGACCCGACCGCGCTGCTCGATACCTTTATGGTCGCTGTCTCGCTTGCCGTCGCCGCCATCCCTGAGGGTCTGGTTGCCGTCGTGACTATCGTGCTTTCGCTCGGCGTGACCAAAATGGCCAAGCGCCAGGCGATTATCCGCAAGCTCTCTGCCGTCGAGACCCTTGGCTGCACGCAGACCATCTGCTCCGACAAGACCGGTACCCTTACCCAAAACAAGATGACCGTCGTCAAGCACGAGCTCGCTGCGCCTAAGGAGAAGTTCCTGGCCGGTATGGCGCTGTGCTCCGATGCCCAGTGGGACGAGGACCTGGGCGAGGCCGTTGGTGAGCCGACTGAGTGCGCGCTCGTCAACGATGCCGGCAAGGCTGGTCTTACTGGCCTGACTGCCGAGCACCCGCGCGTGGGCGAGGCCCCGTTCGACTCGGGCCGTAAGATGATGTCCGTGGTCGTCGAGACCCTGGATGGCGAGTACGAGCAGTACACCAAGGGCGCGCCCGACGTGGTGATCGGCCTGTGCACCCATATCTACGAGGGCGATAAGGTTGTCCCCCTGACCGAGGAACGTCGTGCCGAGCTCGTGGCCGCCAACAAGGCCATGGCCGACGAGGCCCTGCGCGTGCTGGCGCTGGCAAGCCGCACCTACACCGAGGTCCCGGCCGACTGCAGTCCCGCCGCGCTCGAGCATGACCTGGTCTTCTGCGGCCTGTCCGGCATGATTGACCCGGTTCGTCCCGAGGTCGCCGACGCCATCCGCGAGGCGCACGATGCCGGTATCCGCACCGTCATGATCACGGGCGACCACATCGACACCGCCGTGGCCATCGCCAAGCAGCTGGGCATCGTCACCGATCGCAGCCATGCCATCACCGGTGCCGACCTCGATCGCATGAGCGACGAGGAACTCGACGCGCACATCGAGGACTACGGCGTGTACGCCCGCGTCCAGCCCGAGCACAAGACACGCATCGTCGAGGCTTGGAAGTCGCGCGACCAGATCGTGGCCATGACGGGCGACGGCGTCAACGACGCCCCGTCCATCAAGCGCGCCGACATCGGCGTCGGTATGGGCATCACCGGCACCGACGTCACCAAGAACGTTGCCGACATGGTGCTTGCCGACGACAACTTCGCCACCATCATCGGTGCCTGCGAAGAGGGCCGTCGCATCTACGACAACATCCGCAAGGTCATCCAGTTCCTGCTTTCGGCCAACCTTGCTGAGGTGTTCTCGGTGTTTATCGCCACGCTCATCGGCTTTACCATCTTCCAGCCGGTGCAGCTGCTGTGGGTGAACCTGGTCACCGACTGCTTCCCCGCGCTCGCGCTGGGCATGGAGGATGCCGAGGGTGACATCATGAAGCGCAAGCCGCGCAACGCCAAGGACGGTGTCTTTGCCGGTCACATGGGCCTGGACTGCGTGGTCCAGGGTCTGATCATCACCGTGCTGGTGCTGGCGAGCTTCTTTGTGGGCGTGTACTTTGACATGGGCTACATCCACATCGCCGATATGATCGCCGGCAATGCCGACGAGGAAGGCGTGATGATGGCGTTCATCACGCTCAACATGGTCGAGATTTTCCACTGCTTCAATATGCGCAGCCGTCGTGCGTCGCTGTTCACCATGAAGAAGCAGAACAAGTGGCTGTGGGCTTCTGCCGCGCTGGCACTGGTGCTGACGGTGATCGTGACCGTGCAGCCGACGCTTGCCGAGATGTTCTTTGGCCCCGTGACGCTTGAGCTCAAGGGCGTTCTTGCCGCGCTGGGCCTGGCCTTCCTGATCATCCCGCTGATGGAGATCTACAAGGCGATCATGCGCGCTGTGGAGAAAGAGTAACGTACCTGTCCGGGCCCGCCCGCCTGCGGGGTTTCCACGGGCACGTCCTCGCCGCTTTGCGGCTGCGGGATGTGCCCTTAGGAAACCCCTCCCGGCGGGCGGGCCCTGCGGTATCCTTGTTGGCTTTTCTCCCGCGCGGATGATAAAGGGCTGAGGGAAAGTGTGTGAGCCGGTCGAGCGTTTGCTCGACCAGCTCTTTTTTGTGGGTAAAATACCTGCTCAGTTGTGATTTTGGGTGCTGGGAGGCGCTTGTGGGCAAGGCGAAGGCTAAGGCGAAGAAAAAGACGACGGGGGCGCGGGCTAAGCGCGATCGTCGTCGGAAGCTCGCGACCGAGGCTCCCGTGTCTGCCGAGGAGTTGTTGGCGAGCGTACCGGGGCTTGATGCGCTGCAGGATGTTCCGGCGTTTGATGACCTGCCGGTCGATGAAGCTCAGCAGGCGGCATTTGACGACTTTTGCGCACATGCTGAGGAGCCCGAGCAGATGCGGCTGGGTGCCGTGGTGCGCTTGGATCGCGGGTTTCCGCTGGTGGCGACTGCCGACGACACCTTCCGCGCCGAGTATGCCGTGGGGTTTGCCAAGTCGCGCGGCGAGGACGAGGTCCTGCTGCCTGCCGTGGGCGACCGTGTGGCGGTGCGCCGCGCTCCCGGGCACGATATGGGCGTGATTGAGTGCGTGCTGCCGCGCCGTACGAGCTTTGAGCGTTGGCGCGGCCGTGCCCGCGGAGAGCGCCAGGTGCTCTGCTCCAACGTGGATAGCGTGCTAATCGTGCAGGCGCTCGGTGCCGGTGAGGTGCTGCTCGACCGCGTGGCGCGCTCGCTGGTGTTGGCGCTCGACTGCGATGCCGAACCGGTGGTGGTGCTCACCAAAGCTGATCGCTGCGATGCCGAGGAGCTCGAGCGCGATCTGGACCGCGTGCGCCGCCTGGTGGGTCCGGACGTGCGCGTGATCGTGACGTCCTCTGCCGAGGGGCGCGGCCTGGACGAGGTTCGTTCCTGCGTGCCTGCCGGGAGCTGCGCCATGATTCTGGGCGAGTCGGGTGCCGGCAAGTCGACGCTGCTCAATGCGCTGCTGGGCCACGATACGTTGGCGACTGGCGGTGTGCGCGAACGCGACGACCAGGGCCGTCACACTACCGTCGCGCGCGTGATGGTGGCACTGCCGGGCGACGCCGGCGTGATCGCCGATGCCCCGGGCCTGCGCAGCCTACCGCTCGTGGGTCACGAGCGGGGTCTGGCGCGCGCCTTCCCCGAGATTGTCGAGGCATCGCGCGCGTGCCGGTTTGGCGATTGCACGCATACCCATGAGCCGGGTTGTGCCGTTCGCGAGGCCGAGGACGCCGGGCAGATCGACAGTCTGCGTTTGGAAACGTTCCAAAACCTGGCGTCATCCATGCGCGTGAGTGCTCAAATGCTCGATCCCGATGTCCATCTGTAATTGATTTTTCCTATGACAGCCGTCTCCCAACTGTTCGGGAGACGGCTTTTTTGCTGCGGAAAAGCCTCGAAACATGCAGTTTGCTGACGTGCTGGCCAAAACCTTGCCACGAGCTTGACGGGCTGGTCAGCTTTTGGTCAGCGATTGGTTTGACATCGAAAACCAAGATCGCGATTGCGCCGCTTTGCGCTCTGACCGCCCAGACAATGGTGGTACGGGCATTCGCCCGGCACTGCCATGAGAGGAGCGGCCGTGAACAAGAGCAAGCGCATCGCCATCAGTCTGGTCGCGGGCGTGCTCGCTGCGCTGCTCTGCATGGTTTACGGCTCGTCGATCCGCTCGCAAGCCGAACAGGTCCAGGCTGAGACCTTGGCCAAGTACGGTGGCGATCGCGTCGAGGTATGCGTCGCGGCGCGCGATATCGATGTGGGCGAGACCCTCGATGAGACCAATGTCATAACCCAGGAATGGCTGACGAGTCTGCTGCCGCGTGACGCGGCGACCGAGCTGCGCCAGGTGCGCGGCGACGTGACGACTTCGCGTATTCCCAAAAACGCCGTGATCTGCAATGTCTACACCAAGGCCGAGAGCCACAAGCTCGAGGTGCCTAAGGGCAAGGTCGCCGTTTCGGTGGCGGTCGATGCCGAGCACTCGGTCGGCGGTGCCACGGGCGTGGGCAGCTATGTGGACGTGTACGTGCAAAAAGATGGCGTAACCGATCGACTGTGCGGCGCGCACGTGATCGATACCAGTGAGAATTCCGGTGCCACGCGCGAGGGCAAGATCGAATGGGTGACGCTGGCGGCTGACCCCGAAGACGTCAAGGAACTGCTGGGAGCCTCGGGCAAGGGAACGGTCAGCTTGACGATTCCCGCCACGGCGCGCGGCAAAAAGAGCGGAGGCGACGAGTGATGAAGGCGATCTGGCTTGCGTGCTGCGCGTGCGGCGATTACGGGCTGTTGCAGCAGGAAGTCGAGGGCCGTGATGCGGGTGCACAGGTGCTTCGCGTGGGTGACCTGGACGGGCTGGTTTCCATGGCGCGGGCGTTTCCGTCGCGCCGCGGGGCTGCCATCATCGCGGCGTCTCTGTTTGATATCGAAGATGTGCGCAAGACTGTTGCGCGCCTGACGGCCGAAGGCCGCGTGAGTCGCGTGGTCGTGTTGATAGAAGCACTCGATCCGTCGGATATCGAGGGACTGTTTCGCGCGGGGGCGACCGAGGTCATCGCTGCGCACAGTATATGCGGCAACGGGCGCGCGGGCGAGGGAGCGGTTGATTCCGATCGGCGCATGACGATTGAGCCCGATGCTTTTGTTGATAGGGAACCCGGGGCGCCTCGCGCTACAAGAGGCCCGCGTGTTGATGATTATGGAAAAGCGGAAGCCGAGCATGGTCGGCGCCCCCGGAACCCCCTTGTATACGATGACGCTGGAGGGCCGGCACAGCATGCTGGCGACTCCCCGGCTGTAGATATGGGATACGTGCACGGCGTGAATCTGGCGGATGAACTCGACGAAGTTGAGGGCTTTGCCGGGTGCGGCGAGTTGTCGCTGATGCAGCATGAGCAGATTGCACAGAACGAGCCTGCCTTGCAGACCGAACAAGCCGCCATGCCGGCTTGGACGCAGCGTGTGGTTGCGGCGGGGGAGACGGGGACGCTGTCGCCGACGCCCGCCCCGCCGCCTCCGATGCCGCCGGCAGACGCTGCCGCTCCGCAGCATCGAGCTCCGGTCATCTGCGCCATTTCGGGTTCGGGCGGTTGCGGCAAGTCGACGATCGTTGCCACCATGGCACACACATCGTCGCTGTTGGGCTTGCGTGCCGCCGTGCTCGACCTGGACCTGATGTTTGGAAACCTTTACGACTTGTTAGGCGTCGATGCTCCGCGCGATATGGCGGCACTTATCGAGCCGTCGGCGGCGGGCGCGCTCACCGAGCCGGATATCGTAGCCACATCGATGCGCGTGGCGCCGGGCGTTACGCTCTGGGGTCCCGTCGCGGCACCCGAGCAAGCCGAGCTCATGGCACGTCCGGTGGAGCTATTGCTTGATGTCCTGCGTCGCGAATCCGACGTGGTCTTTATCGATACCTCGGTCTTTTGGGGCGATGCCGTGGCGGCTGCGGTGGCGGCGAGCGACCGTTGCCTGGTCGTTGGCGATGCGGCGGTGTCGTCCGCGACATCGGCGTCGCGCGTCATTGAACTGGCAAGTCGAGTAGGTGTGCCGCGCACGCGCATGAGCGCCGTGTTCAACCGGTTCGGTGCGCGCGGGGCAGACGAGGACGTCGCCATGCGCTTTGAGATTGCCTGTGCGTTGAGCTCCAAGATTCGTATCGCCGATGGCGGGCAGGATCTCGCCGCGCTCATGGCGTTTGGGCGCGCTGTTGAGGCAGTGGGGCAGACCAGCGCTTTTGCGACCAGCGTGCGCGAGGCCACGCGCGAGATGCTCGTGGAACTGGGGTGCGCCGTCGGCCCTTGGAGCGATATGGTCGCCGACCGTGCAACGCGCACCGAACGCCCGCGTATCCGCCTTCCCTGGTCGCGCGAGGGTGATCAGCGATGAGCCTGCAAACGAGGATTAAGGCTGCCGGCGCTGCAGCGGGGGCAGCGCCTGTAGATGCGGGGCGTCGCCGCGCGGTGAAACGACGCACCAAGCGCGCCGTGATGGACCGCATGGGTTACGACGAAGTGGCGCGTATCAGCGCCTATATCGACCCGGCACTTGCCCGCTCGGAATTGCGTCCCGCGGTGGAGGCGGCGCTCAATGTTGAGGAGCCGACTGATCTCGCGACGTCCGAGCGCGAGACCATCATCGACGAGATTTTGGATGACGTGGTGGGCTTGGGGCCGTTGCAGCCGCTCATCGAGGACGACACCGTTACCGAGATCATGATTAACGGCTGCCGCTCGGCTTTCTTTGAACGCGGCGGCGTCTTGCACCCCATCGAGCATGCGTTTGAGGATGATGAGCAGATCCGTGTGCTTATCGACCGCATCATCTCGCCACTTGGCCGCCGTATCGACGAGCGCAGCCCCATCGTCAACGCCCGCCTCAAAACGGGCTATCGCGTCAACGCGGTGATTCCGCCTGTGGCGATTGACGGACCGATTCTCACCATCCGAAAGTTCTCGGACCGCATCTGCTCGCTGGACGAGCTTGTGGGGCTGGGGTCGCTGCCGCTTTGGTATGCGCAGCTGTTGTCGTGCGCGGTGTCGCTGCGACAGGACCTGGCGGTTGCGGGAGGCACGGGATCTGGTAAGACCACCCTGCTCAACGCGTTGTCATGTGAGATTTCCACCGGCGAGCGCATCGTGACGATCGAGGACTCTGCCGAGCTCAAGTTTGCGCATCATCCGCACGTGGTGCGTCTAGAGGCGCGCGAGGCTTCAATTGAGGGCGAGGGCGCGGTGACGATCCGCGACCTGGTGACCAATGCCCTGCGCATGCGCCCCGACCGCATCGTGGTGGGCGAGGTGCGCGGTGCCGAGTGCTGCGACATGTTGCAGGCCATGAATACGGGCCACGACGGGTCGCTCACCACACTTCATGCGGGTTCAGAACAGGAGACCGTGGTGCGTCTGACGTTGCTTGCGCGTTATGGCATCGATCTGCCGAGCGAGCTCATCGAGGAGCAGATTGCCATGGCGCTCGACGGCATCGTGATGTCTGAGCGCCACGCCGATGGCAGGCGTTTCGTCTCCTCGTATTCGGGGGTGCGTCGCGCCGCGTCGGGCGGCGTAGAGCTCGAGCGCTATGTGACTTTCGATGCCGCCGAGCGCACCTGGACGCTTGACCGCGAGCCGCCGTTTATCGCAGAAGGCCTGCGGTCGGGGACGCTCACACAAGAGGAGGTGGACGAATGGAGGTCGCTGTGCCCCTCGTCGTAGGGGGTTTGGCAGGGTTTTCTGTTGCGACGGCGTGCGGGGCGGAACCTCGTGTGCCGCAGGTGCCGCCGGCGGAGCTGGCGCGTCAGGCGCTCGAGACGGTGGCAGAGAAGCTGCCGCGTGAGCTGGTGGAAAACGATCTGCTGACAAAGATTGCCCGCTCGTGGGCATCGCTGGTCCCCGCAGATCGCCTTGGGCTTGCTATTGAGGATAACGCGGCTCGTCTGGCATTTCTGCTGCTGTCGAGCGGTATCTGCAGCGTTTTGCTGGCCGTTGCGTCGTTGTCGCCCATCGGCTTTGTCTTGGGGCTGGTGACGCCGTTTGGCGTGGGCGCCGCGCGTGACGCCTTCGATCGCCGACGCGAACAGCATGATGTAGAAGAGGCCATGCCCGAGGCATTCACGGCGTTATCCATGTCGCTTGCCTCGGGGCATTCGCTGGCACAGGGCATGCGCTTTGTGGGCGCCCATGCGCAAGAGCCGGTGCATACCGAGTTTTTGCGGGTGGCGGCGGCAATCGATTGCGGTATCTCGGCGACCGACGCACTCGATGACCTACTCGTTCGCATCGATGCCCCCGGCCTTTCGCTTGTCACCTTGGCGCTCAAAGTATCGCAACGTACCGGGGCTCCGCTTGCCGGCTTGCTGTCCGAGGCGTCGAGCATGGTGGGTGAGCGCATTGAGCTCAAACGCCGTCTGGACGTTAAGACGTCACAGGCGCGTATGTCGGCACACATGGTCGCGGCGATGCCGGCGGGCATGTGCGCGGTGCTGGCTTTGCTTTCGGCAGACTTTCGCCGCGGTCTTGCGACGCCGGCTGGTGCGGGCGCCGTGGTGCTGGGGCTTGCCCTCAACGTCGTTGCCCTGGTAGTTATCCGGCGCATTATGCGGGTGGAGTTATGAGCGCCCTGGTCGGGGTCGCGGCTTGTCTGTGTGCCCTGAGCGTATTTGCCGCGACAGGTTTGGAGCGTGCGGATGCCCGCAAGATTGCAGAGACGTGCAAGCGTGAGGCGGTACTGGTCATTGCCGCGGGCCGCTTGGTGATTGATGCCCTGACCGCGCGAATGAAGGGCGCAATTGGGGTGGGCGGCCCGGCGCGGGTGTCGCTCGGTGAGGCGTCCGAGATGATCGACGTGGTGCGCCTGGGGCTTTCTGCCGGCCTTTCATTTGATGCGGCGCTCGAGATTTTCTGTGCCAATCGTCGGTCGGTGCTGGCCGTCCGTCTTGAGCGAGCCTGCATGGCATGGCAGGTGGGCGTGGGGACGCGCGAGGCCGAGTTGTTGGCTGCCGCGCGTGATTTGGACGTGAGGGCGCTTGAGACCTTTGCCATCACGGTGGGGCAGGCGCTTGCCCTGGGCGCTCCGCTGGCCGAGACGCTGGCTGCTCAAAGTCGCGAGATCCGTGCGGCTCATCGCGCCGCAGTCGAGCGCGAGATTGAGCGCGCGCCGGTCAAGTTGCTGATTCCCACCGGCACGCTCATCTTGCCGGCGTTGCTTCTGTCCATATTGGGCCCGCTGCTGGGAGCAGGCGGGATGATGTAGGGAGGAATACATGAACACGATGACCGACATTGCGGGCAAGGCTTGGAGCTGGGCTTTTTGCCGGGCAATCCGCGCTCGCCAGCGTGCCAAGGCGCTGTTGCGGGAGGAGAGCGCGCAGGGCACTACCGAATACGCCATCTTGGTCGGCGTGCTCGTAGTGATCGCGATTATCGCCATCGTCGCGTTTAAGAGCAAAGTCGAAGAACTATGGAACGCGATCAAAGACGGCATCAACAGCCTGTAGGAGGCAGGCGGCCTGTTGGTTCGCCGCTGGTGCTCGTCTGTTTGCTCGTAGCAATAGCGGTGACGCTTTGGGGGCTGGGTGTTGCGCGGCAGCAGCGTCCAGGCGCTGCTGCCGATTTGGGATCGGGCTCGGCGGCGGTGTCACAAGCGGAAGGCGCGCGAGATATGGGCGGTCGGAATGCCGCCGTCACGGCTCAGACCTTTTTACAGGCACTCGACGAGCGGGCTGCCAGCGCGACGGAGCCGTCTGCAGGCAACGCGATCGCGGTTCGGCTCGCATGGTCCGAGGACCGGCCGATGACCGAGGCGGCGGCAGACCTGTTGCGCGCCTACCGCGAGGTGCCCACGGCCCAGCTCGCCCTGAGCGGCTATCTCGATATTAAGGGCAACGTATGGGGCGCCATCGTGCGCGATGGGCGAGGCTGGGTCGATATGGTGACGGTTGCTGCGGATGCCGGCGATGCCTCGTGCCGCCTGCGTGCCGTGCGTCTGGTTCCGCAAACAACGGAGTCAAAGGAGGGGTCGTGAAATGCATGATGTCCTGCGTGAGGAATCTGCTCAGTCGACCGTCGAATACGCCATCGTCACCGTGGCGCTGTTATCGATTGTGCTGGCGATTGCGGGGCTTTGGCGCGCTGGCGCCGATGGGCGCTTGGCGGCACTGGTCGAGCGGGCGGCGTCTCATGGCGTCGCCCCATCGTCGGTTATCGATGCCGCGACGGGTGCCAAGGACATCGCTCTGTATTGATATCGCGTGCGAGGATCGGGCGCAATCTACGGTCGAGGCCGCCTTTTTGCTGCCGACGTTTTTGACACTTATCTTGCTCGCGTTGCAGCCGGTGTGCCTGCTCTATACGCGTGCGGTCATGGAGTCTGCCGCCGCCGAGACCGCGCGGCTTATGACCACGACGACGGTGGAGGACGACGATGACCTTAAGGAGTTCACTCGCCGCAGACTTGCCGCGGTGCCCAACGTCTCGATTTTTCATGCCGGCGGGCCGCTGTCGTGGGATATCGAGTTAGGGCGGGCCGGTGCCGGCGGCGTTTCGTCCGTGTCTGTTGCCGGCGAGGTTAAGCCGCTGCCCGTGATCGGTGCATTCGCGCGGGCCATGGGCAGCGCGGGTGAGGGCGGCTATGTCGAGCTCAAGGTCGACGTCTCGTATCGATCGCGTCCCGAATGGCTGGAGGGAGATTATGATTCATGGATTGCTGCATGGGATTAGGCGCTGCCTGCTGCGGGTGACGCAAGGGTTTGCGGCTCGCCGTCGACCAGGCGCTCGCCGCAAGCGGGGCGGCTTTATGGGCCGTGCCGGTATCGACTTGTTTATCGAAGACGGGGCCTATACCACGCTCTCCTCTGCGGTTGTCATTCTGGCGGTGCTTACGCTGCTGTTTTCGTCGACCGCGGCGATATGGAGCATGTCGCGCGCCGGAGATACCCAGGTGGCGGCCGATAGCGGTGCACTGGCGGGCGCCAACGTGGTGTCGTCCTATCACACAGCCGCCACGGTGGTCGATGCGAGCATTTTGAGTTTGGGCCTGGCGGGGTTTGCCACGATCGGCACCGGCTTGGTTGCCATTCTCATTCCGGGCGCCGAGGTTGTCGGCAGCGATATCATCGATACGGGAACCCAGATCATTAAAACGCGTAACAAGTTTGCTAAAAGCGCGGCAAAGGGCCTGCAAAAGATCGAGACCGCCTTGCCGTACCTGGTTGCCGCGCGCGCCATGCAGGCAGTATCGGCGCAGGATACCGACGGCGTGACCTATACCGGTACGGCGCTCGCCGTGCCCAGGACATCCGAGTCGGATTTTGTTGCGCTCGAAGGGTCCGAGATTTCGACCGATGCCATTAAAGATGCATCGGAAGATTTGGAACGCGCGGCCGAGGAGCTGCAAAAAGCATCGGAGGAGACGGCGAAGGCCAAAGAGCGCGCCTGGCTAGCGGATTGCGGTGGGTCGGATAAAGGTTCGGTCGGCAGCTGTTCGTGTATGTGGGAGCGCGCAAAAAGCCTAACGGATCTCTCCGGTGTTCAAAATCCGCATTACTCATCGAGCGTTACGTGGGAGCCCCAAGTGGCGCTCAATCGCTCGAAGGACTACTACCATCGGCGTCTGGCAAGCGAGAAGCCCCAAGGCTCGAGTGTCGAGATGAAGGCAGAGTCTGCGGCGCGTAAGGCGTTTTATACCTATGTGAGTGCGGAGGTCGATCGGGCATATATAACTGAGAACGGAGACAGGGTTTCCTCCTATATTCCGCTGCTGCCGCGCAACTCTGATGAGGTTCGGGCGACGGAACTCTATACCGATGCGGTGTGGCCGACGAGCGTGAACGATGACAAGGCGTATCTGCATTACGGGACGACCTGCCCTAACTATAAGAAAGGAACGCCGAGCGGATTTGCTTCGGTTGCCGATTACGATGGGCAGGATAAATGCAGCAAATGCCATTTTGGCGTTTCGTCGCTTGGTGCTGTTGCGGCGCCTTCAACCTCTATCGAAAACGGCTTCGAGTATCACTTTGACAAGTTTAAAGACGCCCTGGAGGACTACGTCGACTGTCGCAACAAGGAACTCGAACTCGAGCGTCAGACCGAGGACGAAGCCGACCGTGCGGGCAATGCGTTCGATACCGCCATCAAAGAACTATCCGGTGAGCGTCCGCGCATCGCCCCGCCCGGTCGCAACGGCGTGGTCGCCTTTGCGGTCTCGGGCGCCATCTCCAGTCCCGACGAGCTCAACTCTTCGTTTAGCACGGCAGTCGAGCTTGGCGATCGTGGTGCAATTTCTGCTGCAGTACTCGCACCCGATGATGCGACGGCACAAAATAACGTTCTCTCGCGGTTTTTCTCGACGCTGGAGGAGCGTTCGGGCGGCGTTGCCGGCGTGCTCGACGGTGTTATGGATGTTTGGGGCCGCCTGCTTGTGGGGTACGGAGACATCCAGGGTGCGGCCGACGAGCTTATGGGAGAGCTGATCGGTGGCTTGGGAGGGGGTAGCGGCGCGTTGGGCTCCATCGCGTCCAGGCTCGGTGACACCGTCTCGTCCTCCGTGGCGGCGCTGGGGCTCGAACCGTGCGATTTGCGTCTGCGAAAACCGGTGCTGACCGATACCGCCAATGTCATCAAAAGTCCGGGGTCCGATATCGCAGGCATCTCCAAAACTCAAGATACCCTGCGAAAAATCCCCTTGGGCGTGACTGACCCCAAGGCACTTTGCGAGGCCTTGGAATATCACGTCGAGCGCACCATCAGCAGCGCGGTGTTCACGCTTGCGGAGATCCCGCTGCCCGGTGGCCGCTCCATCCCGCTCACTGTCGATGTTGCCACGCTGGTGGGAGCTTTTGGCGGTGGGTCGTAATGGGCATTCGCGCGGGCTTGCGCGAGGAGCGTGCCCAGGCGACGGTCGAGATGGCCGTGGTCACGCCTGTCCTGCTCGTGCTGGCTCTCGTCGCGTACAACGTCATGATCTTTGCAGGCGCGGTCGCGCGCTTCGACCGCGTGGTGCCCGACATCGTGCTTGCGCACGCTGTGGCGCCGGGCGGGGAGGGTGACGAGAGCTCCATTGACGCTTCCGCGACCGTTCAAGCTCAGATTCAGGATGCCATGGAGGGATATGACCTACAGGTCGAGGTCTCGAGCGAGCAAGGCACGGCGTCATCGGATGGTAGTCTGCTCTCTCTTTCTGGCACGTTTAGGACCTATACCTGCACCATGCACTACGAGCCGTGGCCGAGTTTGCTGAGCATCGCCGGCGTTTCCCTGGGGGCGCCGGCCGTGCTCACGCATGAACGTGCGGTGACGGTCGATCCATGGCGTCCGGGGGTGGTCATGTGACCGCGGTCTCGTCCTATATCGCCTACGCGCGGGCGCTCAACAGGTTGGGTTGGACGCCGGCCGAGTTTGTGGTGGCGGAGTCGTTTACCGTGCGTCTGCGCGGCATGCTGGGACGGCGGCCAATTGCCGCCAGCGGACTGCCGCTTGTCATGGCGTTTCCGCGCTGTTCCTCGGTTCACACCTGCTTTATGGCCTATCCCATCGACATTGCCTTTATCGATCGCAGCGGCAATGTCCTCGCATGCTACGAAAACGTACGCCCTTGGCGTATGTGTTCCTGTCCCGGTGCCTGGGCGGCACTCGAACGCCCTTCACTCATTGTTTCGCCCCCTGTTCTCCAACGCGTGCCGGCATAAGAATTGGCGACAGTGGACTTTCGTCATACGAAATTGGGTAAGATGGGGGAGGAAATGCATGGATGTCGAGATTCATCCCAACGCCAAAAAGCACCTGACGGAAGGGGTCGATGATGGGCAAGACATATACGACCGCTAGTGGTCAGGTTGTAACGGATGAAATGATTGACGCGTGGTGTGAGTCGTACGAGCGCGGAGAGTTTCCGGATGGCGAACACACCGTTGGCGGAATCGTGCATGGACGGCCTCCACTCTCAGGTGAGGGAACGGCAACGCTATCGGTCAAGATTCCTCTGGGAATGAAGGAGGCTATTCGTCGACGGGCGGCTGCCGAGGGGATGACGCCAAGTGAGTTTGCCCGTGCGGCCCTGAGTGAAAAACTTCTTGCGGCCGGTTGATGCTTCTGACGTGCCGTTCTATAGGAGCGAGATCGTGGCCGATGTCGCGCTCAAAAACTTTTTTAAAATTCTCGGTTGACCGGAGCGCGTCCTTGGTTATACTAATCAAGCCTTGAAACAAGGCACACCTCAAATGGCTGGGTAGCTCAGTTGGTAGAGCAGAGGACTGAAAATCCTCGTGTCAGGGGTTCGATTCCCTTCCCCGCCACCTTGACTTGATAAGGACCTCTGCAAAGGGGTCCTTTTCTTTTACCGAGGGCTCCTGCGGAAAATGCATCCCATTATTGAGCGGAAAAACGGAACGAGCTTTCCGGCGCGCGTGTGCATTTCGGCGCGCCATCTCGGGTTCCGTCTGCCCGGACATTCCTCCCACTTTTGCGCCACTTTGTAGACCGTTCGGTCGCCTGTCCGCACGCGCGGGTATACTCAAAACGATACTTTTCCTATGCAATACGATGCAGGTTCGGCCTGCGCGATTCGAAGGGGGCCGTGATGGAGAGGATTCTCGGCGTTAATCTCTCTGGCTGGTTTATTCCCGAGCCCTGGGTGACCCCGTCGCTCTATGCAGCGACCGGAGCATCCAATGCAGCCGAGCTGCAGGAGGCCATGGGCACCGCTGCCTATAACGAGCGCATGCGTCGCCATTACGAGACGTTTGTGAGCGAGGACGATTTTCGTCGTATGGCGCAGATCGGTCTCAACGCCGTGCGCCTGCCGGTGCCGTGGTATGCCTTTGGCTCGCAGGAGTCCGACGCTTCCTACATCTCGGTCGTCGATTATATTGACCGTGCTATTGAGTGGGCCGACAAGTACAACATCCGCGTACTGCTTGATCTGGCGACTGTACCCGGCGGTCAGGGCGATTCCAATGATTCGCCAACCACGCCGGAGGCTGTTGCCGAGTGGCATTCGTCCACCAACGGCCGTCACGTTGCGCTCGATGTGCTCGAGCGCCTGGCCGATCGCTATGGTGAGGCCGAGAGCCTGCTGGGCATCGAGCTGTTGGATACGCCGCAGATGAGCGTACGCAAGAGCCTCTTTACCATGACGGATGGCATTCCGGCCCACTACCTGCGCAATTTCTATCGCGATGCCTACGAGCTCGTTCGTTCGTATATGCCCGAGGACAAGATCGTCGTCTTTTCCTCTTCGGGACACCCTGGCGAGTGGAAGCACTTTATGCGCGGTGCCAAGTACAAGAACGTCTACATGGACCTTCACCTGTACCATTACCGCGACGAGTATGCGCTCGACATCACGAGCCCCCGCGGTCTGACGACGGCGATTTCGCGCAACAAGCGTGAGCTCAAAGAGGCGGTCGCAACTGGGTTCCCCGTTTTGGTGGGCGAATGGTCGGGCGCGGCGATCTTCGCCAACTCGTCGGTTACGCCCGAGGGCCGCAATGCCTACGAGCGCGTGTTTATCGCCAACCAGCTGGCTTCGTTTGCGCCGGCTGCCGGTTGGTTCTTCCAAACGTGGAAGACCGAGAAGCGCATTGCAGCATGGGACGCCCGCGCGGC
>JAXJCX010000052.1:0-9084 GCA_036302225.1 Collinsella sp. | reverse complement strand
TCTCCTCTCTATCGTGTTGGCGTCCCGTCTGGGGGTCGTGGCTGGCGATTGCCGGGCGACCCTTCGAAAGGGACATGACATGCAGCCCCTATAATACCGCGAAATGCACGGAATATTCGGCGAACGGCTCAGTTTTCGTAGCGAGAAGCGCGGAACTTTCAATTGAAACGATTTAACTAAACTGTTTGTGGTTGTGCGGTCCGTTGAAGGAGCTCGGTTGTGGTCAAGCTTTTGACAAGACAGCGTTGCTTGACCTGTGGCTATATTGCCGTTCGCCATCGGTTTGCCGCCTTTTACCGTCGACGGGTGCCATTTTGCGTGAATGTTTTGATGGCACGTTTCAATCGTGATGTATTGGATGGTAAGCAGATCCCGGCGAAGGGAGCGCCATGCAGCGCGTTTGGAAAACGATCACCGGTTTTTACCATGTTTGTGCCCGCGGTATGGGCGGGCAGTTGATCTTTGAGAGCGACGAGGACCGGTGGGAGTTTTTGGAACTGATGCGCGACTGCTGCCGCGATGCCCAGGTGACGATTGTGGCGTGGTGTCTCATGAGTGACTACGTGGATCTGGTGCTTTTGGATTACGAGGACAAAATGAGCGCTGCTATGCAGCGGCTACTGTTGACGTATGCTCGTCGGTTCAATAAGCGTACCGGGCGCGCGGGCTGCCTATTTCGTGAGCGTTTTGAGCGCCGCTCGCTCGATACCGACTGGCAGGTGATGGAGGCTATTCGCTCTGTACACGCCGATCCGCAGGAGGCGGGCGTTAGCCTAATCGAGCGTTATCCCTGGAGCAGCTTTGCGGAGCATCTACGCGCTTACGACAGTGATGCGGCCGATGCCACGAGGGGATTTTCCGATCCTTCTTGCGTGCTTGAACTTTTTGATTCTGCCGAGGGCTTTATTGCCTATTCGCTAGCGATGCCCGACGGCGGCAAACCGGCGCTGCGCGATATGAAAGAGACGGAGTGGGAACGCCACGCCTTTGCCGACAGGTTGGCGAAGAGCCTCGGGGTTCCGCTTCGCGATGTTAAAGCCGCACCGCCGGCGCGGCGCGATACCGTTATTGTTGGATTGCACGATGCCGGTTTCACGGTGCGCCAGATTGAGCGGTATACCGGGGTTGGCAAAAGTACGGTTTCTCGTATTGTGCGGACCCGCACGGGGACGGCGATGCGGGCTGGCGGAAACGTGATGTAGGGCTGCCTGTGCACCGCGGCTGGGGTCGTTCATGCGCCGCAACCTGCGTTCTAAATGCTTGGTACGCTGACTGCACTTCTTGATATGCATAGAACGATTGCCGTCTTGCATAAAAATACGGCTCAGTCCGGTTTTACCCGCGCCTACCTCCGTCCACACCGTGCAAAAAGCGGAGTTTTCAGCATCGTGGTGCTGTCGGCACCGCCGTAATCTTGAAATATATGGGTCCCGAAGCCATTTATGCCTGCCGATGTGCCTCCAAAGCGCATGCTTGTGACCCCTGAGACCACTATGCTTGTTCTAAAACGATATAAAAGGGTGCCTGGAGACGTTGATTAACGCTTTCAATGCGTATACACGCAACTTGGCGTGCTGAAAACTCGCAAAAATGCACGCCGCACCCTATGGGACCCGTCTGTGGCGGGCGCGAAGCGAACCGGAGCCCAGCAGGACGGGGCATGGGGCGTTGCTTGGGGTGCCCGTGGCTCTGTCGCTAGCCGTTGGCACTGTGGAAAACGTCCGTGTTTGCGGCTGGCTGTTCGGTAAATGACAGGGCGAGCGCCGGACGCGCGAACTTTGTGTGTCCGAGGCGTTATGAAAAAGCCGAGCCGCCCGTATTGGGCGGCTCGGCAATCAAACCCTTTGATCTGGGGCATCCGCTTCTGGCTAGTTTACCCTTCGAGCATACCGTCGAGGGTGCGCCAGGCGAGCTCGGCGCATTTGACGCGGGCGGGCATGTGCGAGATGTCCTGGAGCTGGGCGGCCTCGTCCAGGTCTTCCAGGTCCTCCTCGGAGAGCTGCTCGCCGCGGATCATGGCGAGGAAGAGCCCTGCCAAGCGACGTGCTTCCTCGACCGTCTCGCCGGTGATGAGGTCGGCCATGATGTCGGCGCTGGCCTGGCTGATGGCGCAGCCGTGGCCGGTAAACGAGGCCTCCTCGATCACGTTGTTCTCGACACGCAGCTGCAAGGTGAGCTCGTCGCCGCAGCTGGGGTTGATGCCGTCGTGCTCGTGCGTGGGGGCATCCATCTCGTACTTGTAGTCGGGGTGTGAGTTATGCTCCATAAACGTGGTGGAGGTGTACAGATTACCCATTGAACGTGCTCCAAACGTGATGCAGACCGGCGATGAACTTGTCGATATCGGCTTTGTCGTTGTAGAAGGCCACGCTGGCGCGGCAGCAGGCGAGGTTCTCGACGCCCAGCCAGGTGAGCAGCGGCTGCGCGCAGTGGTGACCGGCGCGGATGCAGACGCCGTCCATGTCCATGATGCTCGCGACATCGTGCGGGTGGATGCCGCGGACGTTAAAGCTCACGACGCCGTGATGGTTGTCCCAATAGATGGATCCGATGATCTGGACAAAGTCGAGCTGCATGAGCTCGCCCATCAGGTAGTGGACGAGTGCTTGCTCGCGGGCCTGGATGTTTTCGTAGCCCACGGTGTTAACCAGGTAATCAAGCGCCGCGCCTGTGGCGAAGATACCGGCGGCGTCCTGCGTGCCGGCCTCGAACTTCTCGGGGACGGGCGCCCAGACGGCGTCCTGCTCGGTGACCGAGTCGATCATCTCGCCACCGGTAAGCATGGGCGGCATGGCGTTGAGCAGGTCCATCTTGCCCCACAGCACGCCGATGCCCATGGGACCCATGGCCTTGTGCGCGCTAAAGGCAAAGAAGTCGGCGTCCAGATCGGCCACGTTGACCGGCATGTGCGGCAGCGACTGTGCGCCGTCGACGACCAGATAGCCGCCGTACTTGTGTACGAGCTTGCCGAGATTCTTGACCGGGTTCTCGACGCCCAGAACGTTAGAGACCTGACCCACGGCCAAGATCTTGGTCTTGGGGCCCACCTTGGCAAGCACTTCCTCGGTCGTGAGCTGGCCGGTCTTGGTGGGGTAGAGGTAGACGAGCTTGGCGCCGGTCTCGCGGCAGACCTGCTGCCACGGGATCAGGTTGGAGTGGTGCTCCATGATGGTGATGACGACCTCGTCGCCCGGCTCGAGGACCGTGGGCGCAAAGCTCTTGGCGATCAGGTTGAGCGACTCACTCGTGTTGCGGGTGAAGACGACCTCGTTGGCCTGGGGCGCGCCGATGACGTCGGCGATCTGCTGGCGCACCTTCGCGATGGCCTCGGTGGCCTCGACGGACAGCGAGTACAGGCCGCGCAGGGGGTTGGCGTTCATGCGCTGGTAGAAGTCACGCTCGGCGTCGAGCACGCAGGCGGGGCGCTGCGCGGTGGCGGCGCTATCGAGGAAGGCGATCTCGGGGTGCTGCTGGAACAGCGGGAACTGCGCCTTGTAGGGATTGGTTTCGATGTCGACGGTAGGCCAGCCGCGCGAGGCCTCGTCGCTGGCGTCGAGCTCCATAGGCTCCGGTGCGGTACAGGTGTCGCATTTAACGTGCTCGGTGTCGATCATGCGAGCTCCTCCTCAAAGTTATCGATCAGGTTGTTGCCCAGACGGACGACGGCGGCGCGGGTGCGCTCGTCGGTCGCGGAAAGTGCGGCGTCCTCCAGTTTGGCGCGAATGAACAGGTCCTCGGCAGCGTTTTGGTCAAGGCCGCGGCAGGCGAGGTAGAACAGCTGCTCGTCGCGGACGTGACCGATGGTGGCGCCGTGATTGCCGGCGACGTCGTCCTCGTCGCACAGGATGACGGGGACGGTCTTGTTGTCGACGCCCTTGTTGGCCAACAGCACGGTTTCGCGCTCGGTGCCGGTTGCGCCCTTGCAGCCGTGCACGAGGTCGATGGTGCCGCGGTAGACCTTCTTAGACGTACCGGTCAGCACGCCGTTGGCGTCGATTTCGCACTCGGTCTTGCGGCCGCGGTGGCGCAGCTCATAGTTAAAGTCGCGCACCTGCTCGCGGGCGCCCAGGTAATCGGTATCGATCGTCACCTTGGCGGTGTCGCCCAGCAGGTCGCCGGCAAGGCCGGTGGCGCTGGCGCCGGCTCCCAGGACGGTGTGCTGCACGTTGACGCGCGCGCCCTCGTCCAGGAACAGACCGGTGTCGTCGAGCGCGATCCAGCTGTCGTCGAGCGTCTGCGTGCAGGTCACATTGACAGTGGCGTACTCGTGAGCGCACACGCGCAGCACGGAGCCCACGACGCCTTGGCCGTTGACGGGGGAGTCCAGGGCTATGCGCAGATCGAGCGTTGCCTGCGGACGGGCGACGGCGTCGATGGCGGCAATCGCAGCCGTCGCGTCGACGCCACTCACGCGCACGGTAGCCGTCGCGTGCTGGTATGCGGGCACATCGATGACGATGCACTTGGTGGCGTGGTCGGTCAGATAGGTGTAGGCAGCCTCGCCCATGCCGCTCTCGAAGGCCTCGGCAGGGGAGAGCTCCTCCTCGAGTTTGATGGCGCTGGCCTGGTAGACGGAGATGGCCGGCACGTCGAGCTCGGTCTCGGGCGTGATGTGGGCGCGGTCGGCGGCATCACCGGGGGCGGAGGCGCGGCGCTCGGGGAAGCGCTCGGCCATGGCGTCCATGGCGGCGTCGAAGGCGTCGGCAGCGCCGCGGAACTGCTCGTCCAGCCCCTCGACCTCAACGGCCTCGGCAGGAGCGACGGTAAGTTCGTTAGAAAGCTCAAGCTTGGTCTGGTTCATGCGCAGCCAACCCCAAGTGGCGGCAGGCATCGCATTAACTTGCTCGAGCGTGGTTGCAGCGGTGTTCGTGGTCTGTTTCATTATCCGATCGCTCCTTCCATCTCGAGCTTGATCAGGTTGTTCATCTCGACGGCGTACTCAAGCGGCAACTCCTTGGAGACCGGGTTGGCAAAGCCGTTGACGATCATGGTGCGGGCCTCTTCCTCCGAGATACCGCGGCTCATCAGGTAGAACACCTTGTCGTCGCCGATGCGGCCGATGGTGGCCTCGTGGCCGATGTCGACGTTCTTGGCGCGGATGTCCATGGCCGGGATGGTGTCGGAGCGGCTCTGGTCGTCGAGCATGAGCGACTGGCAGCTCACGGTTGCCTTAGACCCCTCAGCCTTGGGCGTGGCAACGATAGAGCTGCGGAACGTCTGGATGCCGCCGCTCTTGGAGATGCCCTTGGTCTCGACGGTTGCCGAGGTCTCGGGCGCGTTGAGCACGACCTTGCAACCGGTATCGAGGTTCTGACCGGCGCCGGCAAAGGTGATGCCGGTAAAGCTCGAGCGGGCGCGGCGACCGTTGAGCACGCTCATGGGGTAGAGGTAGCCCACGTGGCTGCCGAAGGAACCGCTGATCCACTCGATGTCGCCGTCCTCGTCCACGCGTGCACGCTTGGTGTTGAGGTTGTACATATTCTTGGACCAGTTCTCGATGGTCGAATAGCGCAGGTGCGCGCGCTTGCCTACAAACAGCTCGACAGCGCCGGCATGGAGGTTGGCCACGTTGTACTTGGGCGCGGAGCAGCCCTCGATAAAGTGCAGGTCGGCATCGTCTTCGACGATGATGAGCGTGTGCTCAAACTGGCCAGCGCCCTTGGCGTTGAGGCGGAAGTAGCTCTGCAGCGGAAAATCGAGCTTGGTGCCCTTGGGCACGTAGACAAACGAGCCGCCCGACCACACGGCGCCGTGCAGGGCCGCAAACTTGTGGTCGGTGGGCGGGATGAGCGTCATAAACTTCTCGTGGATGAGCGGCTCCCACTGCGGGTCGTGCAAGGCCTCCTCAACGCCGGAGTAGACGATACCCATCTTGGACGCCGTGTCCTGCATGTTGTGGTAGACGAGTTCGGAGTCGTACTGCGCGCCGACGCCCGCCAGGTAGCTGCGCTCGGCCTCGGGGATGCCCAGGCGCTCAAAGGTATTCTTGATGTCGTCGGGCACCGACTCCCAGTCGTGCTTTTGGTCGGTGTTGGGCTTGACGTAGGTGACGATGTTGTCCATGTCCAGGCCCTCGATGGAGGGGCCCCACGTCGGGTCGGGAAAACGATTGAAGATCTCGAGGGACTTTAAGCGCAGGTCGAGCATCCACTGCGGCTCGTCCTTCTTGGCGCTGATCTCGCGCACGATGTCGGGCGTGATGCCGGCGTCGAGGCGCTCGAATCCCTCCTCGCCATAGGTGAAGTCGTAGAGGCTGCGGTCGATGTCCGCGACCTCGGTGCGGTTCTTGGTCATTGCGTCGCCCCTTTACGCCTGCTGCTCGGCAGCGGCGGCCTCGGCCTGGGCGCGCTGCTCGGCGGCCTCGCGCTCGAAGGTCTCAAAGCCGTTCTTGTCGATCCAGGGGATCAGCGAGGCGTCGTCCTCGCGTACGATGTGGCCCTTGACCATAACGTGGACGCGGTCGACATCCAGGTGCTCCAGGATACGCGTGTTGTGCGTGATGATGAGCATGGAGCCGTCGCAGCTCTTGCGGTAGGCGTCCATGCCGTGGCTGACGGTGGAAAGGGCGTCGACGTCCAGGCCGGAGTCGGTTTCGTCCAGGATGGCGAGCTTGGGCTGCAGCAGCAGAAGCTGGAGCATCTCGACCTTCTTTTTCTCGCCGCCCGAGAAGCCCACGCCCAGCTCACGGTTGAGGTAGGCGGTGTCCATGTTGAGCTCGGCCGCGAGCTCCTTGACGCGACGGCGGAACTCCTTGCCCTTCATCTCCAGGCCGGGGCGGCCGGCGATGCTGGCACGCAAAAAGCTCGACAGCGGCACGCCCGGGATCTCGACCGGGGCCTGGAAGCTCAGAAACAGGCCGGCGCGCGAACGCTTGTCGGTGGTGAGCTCGGTGATGTCCTGGCCGTCAAAGACGATGCGGCCGTCGTTGACGGTATAGACGGAGTCGCCCATGACCAGGTGGCCGAGGGTGGACTTGCCGGCGCCGTTGGGGCCCATCAGCACGTGGGTCTCACCGGCGGCGACGTTGAGGTTGACATTGTGGAGGATGGTCTTCTCGTCCACGGAGGCGGTGAGACCATCGATGGAAAGCAGCGGATTTGCGCTCATGCTGTCCCTCTCTGTATATGGTGTACTCATAGGTGTACTAAACCCTAGGAATCTTCTCGGAATAAAGTTACTATGGGTTCGGCGTTAGTCAAGGGAAAACCCGACTAATCCACTCGACTTTTCTAGATGTGGGACAAAATAACCTGTTGTGTTTGTCCCATTTACTTAAGATTTGGGACAAACAAACCTGGTTATGTTGTCCCAGATGCGATGGGAGGGTAGGTATGCTCATTTCTTCCAAGGGCCGCTATGCCCTCCGGCTGATGATCTATATCGCGGCGCTGGGCGACGCCGAGGGCAAGATTGCCCTGCGCGAGGTTGCCGACCGCGAGCATATCTCACAAAAGTATTTGGAGCAGCTGGTTCGTCCGCTTATGAAGGCGGGCCTGCTTAAGAGCGTGCGCGGCAAGGGCGGCGGCTACATGATGGCCAAGGATCCAGCCGAGGTGCGTGCCGGCGACATCCTGCGCGCCGTCGAGGGCAGCACGGCGCCCGTGGCGTGCGACGGCATCGACAACAGCTGCACCCGCAGCGATTTGTGCTCGACCGTCAAGTTCTGGCGCGGCCTGGACGACGTGATCGAAAAGTACGTCGACGGCGTGACGTTGGCCGACCTGGCCGCCGTCCCCGAAATCAACTTTGACATTAAGCTGTAGGGGTGCAAATGGCATCTCTCGACAAGGTGTACAAGCAAATCGAAGTTTTTGCTCGGGAATGTGACGCCGAGAAGGTCGTGTTGTTTGGTTCTCGTGCTCGAGGCGACAACTTGCCCAAGAGCGATATTGACATCGCCGTAGCAGGTTGCCGGGATTTCGGCCGTTTCTCATATTTGATCGAGGAACATCTTGATACTCTTTTAGATGTAGATGTCGTCAATCTCGACGAGTCCCTATCGCAGCAATTGCTCGATGAGATTGCCAAGGATGGTGTGATTCTGTATGAAAAAATATGAGAACTTTGTTAGCGCCTTGGCTAATCTTGAGGATGCGCCCAATCAGGATCTCAACAATGATTTTGTTCAGAGTGGATTGATTAATAAGTTCAATCTTCAATTTGAACTGAGCTGGAAGCTCCTTAAGCGTCTGCTCGAGTATGAGGGCGCCACGCTTGCCGCGTCGGGGTCTCCTCGTGCCATCTTGAAGGAGTCCTACCGATTCTACGACTTTATTGATGAGGCAGCCTGGCTGGATATGCTCAGAGACCGCAATACGAACGTCCATATCTACGACAACAAGCTCGCTCAAGATTTGATTCAGCGCATCTTGAACGTCTATATTCCCGCTTTCTGTCAGTTGAGAGACGGGCTGACGAAACGTTACGGCGAGCTTCTGTTGGCGCCCGACGACCAGTTTGTCTAATTCCTTAAGATTTCGCGGAGGGTTGTTGCCGTTTACCGAGGGGTTGTTGTGCAACAACGGGCGAGCTGCAATACTTATTTCTATCTTTGCAAACTGCACTTTAACTATACCAATGCAGGGAGGATCTTATGCAGCCCAAGCATTCTGCTATTGTCGCGGGCCTGACGCTGGCGCTTTCGTTTGGCGCCGTTACCGCGCCCGCGCCCGCCGCTGCCGAGGAGCCCACGCCGGGCGTTGCCTCGGATGCCACCGATATCGATAAGGGCCTTTACACCCAGCAGTCCTTCTCGGGCGTGCTGAGGTCGGTCCAGGGCGTTTCGTTTGTCAACGTGACTCCCGAGATAAAGTACTTTACCAAGTACGAGAGCCATGGCAACTACAACCAGGGCCTTTCGTACGGTGACGGCTATAACGCGCTGGGTTATTACCAGTTCGACCGTCGTTGGTCGCTCATTCCGTTTATGAAGCAGGCCTACAACTACAACCCCGAAAAATACAGCATGCTCAAGGATGCGATTGATCGCGGCGGCGAGATTTCCAACGCGAGGAATGCCATGTACGAGAACGGCCAACTTACCGAGCTGGGCCGTATTGCGCAGGAGGCCTTCCAGGGCGCTTA
>JAXJCX010000051.1:0-5739 GCA_036302225.1 Collinsella sp. | reverse complement strand
TTGCAATGCAGAAAATACTTTTGTGTGGTAAAGCGCAATCAGTGTCGAAAGTATTTCTCAAGCGCCTATAATGAATACCGCATGTTACGTGCATAGAAGGAGGAATGGGAGGAAACGTGGCTGAGAACCTAAGCAACCAGTCTGTACCCGAAGCCGCGGCGCGCGTCGCTGCCGTGGTCAACCGCCTCGTTAACCGAATCGGCTCGAATGCCGAGTCCAGGGAGCGTCTCGCCGAGATCGAGATCCCCGAGGAGCTGCGCGACAATCTGGCGCTGTTCCTGCGCCTGGAGCGTCGTGTGCTTAGCGAGTATGATCCCGAGATCGCGGACCTGTTCGACAAGATTTTGACAGCCGAGATTGTGGCCAATGCTGGCAACCCCGGTAGCCGCGCTGCCGACGAGTCCGTTGACGAACAGGGCGTGCCCACTGCCGACGAGCCCACCGCCGTGGCGTTTCGCGAAGTCGTCGATCTGATCGACAGCCTGCCGCTTGATAAGCAGCAGGTCATCGTTCGCGCCTTTACGAGCTTCTTCCACTTGGCAAACCTGTCGGAGGAGAACTACCGTGTGGCGCAGCTGCGCGAGCGCGAGGCCGGCGCATCGACCGATACCGAGGTCGATCCCGCCAACGAACTCACCGTCGCCTATCACCAGTTGGTAAACGAGATGGGTGTCGAGGGTGCCAACGAGCTGCTCGGCAAGCTTGAGTTCCACCCTGTCTTTACCGCACATCCCACTGAGGCCCGTCGCAAGGCCGTCGAGGGCAAGATTCGCCGTATCTCCAACCTGCTGGAGGAGCGTCCGCGTCTGGGCGGCTCCGACCTGGTGGAGAACGAGCGCCATATGCTGCAGGAGATCGACGCTCTGGTGCGTACGAGCCCCATCGCGCTCAAGAAGCCCACGCCGGTCGAGGAAGCCGATACCATCATCGACATCTTTGATAACACGCTGTTCGACGTTATCCCCGTCATCTATCGTCGTTTTGACGACTGGGTGCTGGGCGACAAGGCCGGTACCGTGCCGCCGCTGTGCCCGGCGTTCTTCCATCCCGGCAGCTGGATCGGTTCCGACCGCGACGGTAACCCCAACGTCACCGCCAAGGTGAGCCGTGAGGTCGCCGCCAAGTACTTTACCCACATGGTGCTCAAGCTCGAGGACAAGTGCCGCCGCATCGGCCGCAACCTCACGCTCGAGGCCACCTACAGCAAGCCGTCTGCCGAGCTCATCAACCTGTGGAACCATCAGGTCGAGATGAGCACCCAGTACACGGCCCGTGCCGAGCTGATCTCCGAGCACGAGCCGCATCGTGCCGTCATGCTCGTCATGGCCGACCGTCTGAACGCCACTGTGCGCCGTATCACCGACACCATGTACCACAGCGCCGATGAGTTCCTGGATGACCTGCGCGTCGTCCAGCGTTCGCTTGCTGCCTGCGGTGCCGTCCGTGCCGCCTACGGTCCGGTCCAGACCATCATCTGGCAGGTCGAGTCCTTCGGCTTCCATATGGTCGAGATGGAGTTCCGTCAGCACTCCGTGGTGCACGCCCGTGCCCTCAAGGATATCCACGAGAACGGTATCCATGGCGACCTGCAGCCCATGACGCGCGAGGTCATCGATACCTTCCGCGCTATCGGCTCCATCCAGAAGCGCTACGGCAAGAAGATGGCGCACCGCTACATCATTTCGTTCACCAAGAGCGCCCAGCATGTGGCCGACGTCTTTGAGCTTGCCCACCTGTCCTTTGCACACGAGGAGGATGTCCCCGAGCTCGACGTGATCCCGCTGTTCGAGCAGCTCGAGGACCTCGAGGGCTGCGTTGGCGTGCTCGACCAGATGCTTACGCTGCCCGTGGTGCAAAAGCGCCTTGCCCAGACCAACCGCCGCATGGAGGTCATGCTGGGCTATTCCGACTCCTCTAAGGATGCCGGTCCTACCACGGCCATGCTCGCGCTGCACTCCGCGCAGGAGCGCATCGCCAAGTGGGCCGAGAAGAACGATATCGACCTGGTGCTCATGCACGGCCGCGGCGGTGCCGTGGGCCGTGGCGGCGGCCCGGCCAACAAGGCCGTGCTGGCGCAGCCCAAGGGTTCGGTCAACTGCTTCTTTAAGCTCACCGAGCAGGGCGAGGTCATCTTTGCCCGTTACGGCAACCGCACGCTGGCTCAGCGCCATGTTGAGTCCGTTGCTGCCGCAACGCTTTTGCAGTCGGCCCCGAGTGTCGAGAAGACCAACACCGAGACCACGCAGAAGTTCTGGGATATGGCCGAGAAGCTCAACACCGCAAGCCACGAGCGCTATCTGGACCTGCTGAACACCGAGGACTTTACACCGTGGTTCTCGACCGTGACGCCGCTGACCGAGGTCGGTCTGCTGCCGATCGGCTCGCGTCCGGCCAAGCGCGGTCTGGGTGCGAAGTCACTCGACGACCTGCGTACCATTCCGTGGATCTTCAGCTGGAGCCAGGCGCGCATTAACCTGGCCGCTTGGTACGGCCTGGGCACCGCCTGCGAGCAGCTTGGCGATCTTGACCAGCTCAAGGCTGCCTACCAAGAGTGGCCGTTCTTCCGCACCTTTATCGACAATATTGAGATGTCGATCGCCAAGACCGATCAGCGCATCGCCAAGATGTATCTGCACCTGGGCGATCGCCAGGATCTGTCCGAGAAGGTCTTTACCGAGATGCAGCTCACGCGTAAGTGGGTCCTTGCCATCGTCGGTGATGAATGGCCGCTGCAGCGTCGTCGCGTGCTCGGCTGCGCCGTCCGCGTGCGTAACCCCTATGTCGACGCCCTGTCCATTGCCCAGGTCCGCGCCCTCCGCGAGGTGCGTATGAACCAGGACGAGATGGCCGAGGAGAAGAAGGCCGAGTACATGAGCCTGATTCTTTCGACTGTGACCGGCGTCTCGGCAGGACTGCAGAACACGGGGTAATCGATAGCCCTGTGGCTCTCACCGGGACCCCCTCGGGGTTTCCCCTGAACGCGTCCTCGCACTTGAAGCCCCCTTATCCTGCTCCTTCGGAGCTGCGGATAAGGGGGCTTCGTGCTGCGGAATGCGTTCAGGGGAAACCCCGAGGGGGTCCCTTCGTCCTCGGTCTTCAGGGATTAAAGCTGAGGAGAAGAATGATGCATTGGGCGCTTCGCACCTTACAGCTGTGACGGCCGCGGTCCCGTTTGAGGTCGCGTCCGTTTTGTTGTGGGTCAAATATGAACGTTGTGTTAATGAGTCGGTGGACGGTGGTGTTTTTCGGTGAGCGGCGTATCCTTCCAACGGTTTATCTAGTGTGTCAGTTGAAAGGAAGAGGGCGCTCGTCATTGTTTGAATGTGAACTGCCGTTTGACCACAAGACGTTGCATCTGGAGCTCGAGGATAAGAACTTCGCGGGTGTGATGGAAGGTCATCAAAACGAGTTTAAGACTACGAAATCGCAGGAAGAGCTGGTAGAGGAGTCGCTTGCCAACCCTTATGGCTCGCCTTCGCTCGAGGAGCTTTGTGCTGGCAAGAAGGATATTGTCATTATTAGCTCCGATCATACGCGTCCCGTTCCCTCGCGTGTGACGATGCCTATTCTGCTGCATCACATCCATTCCGCTGCGCCCGAGGCTCGAGTTCGTATTTTGGTTGCTACGGGTATGCACCGTCCGTCGACGCATGAGGAGCTCGTCAACAAGTATGGCGAGGAGATCGTTGCCAACGAGGAAATCGTTATGCACGTCGCGACTGACGACAGCATGATGAAAAAGATCGGTACCTTGCCTTCTGGTGGCGAGTGCATCATCAACAAGATTGCGGCCGATTGCGATCTGCTGCTTGCCGAGGGCTTTATTGAGCCGCACTTCTTTGCCGGTTTCTCTGGCAGCCGCAAGTCCGTGCTGCCTGGTATCGCCAGCTACAAGACCATCATGTACAACCACAACGGTCAGTTTGTGAACGATTCTCACTCGCGTGCCGGCAACCTGTGCCATAACCATGTGAGCGAGGACATGTTTGCTGCCGCCGAGATGGCTCACCTTGCCTTTGTGCTCAACGTGGTGCTTAACGGCAAGCACGAGGTCATCGGCTCTTTTGCCGGCGACATTCACAAGGCACATGAGGCTGGCTGCGAGTTCGTAAAGAGCCTTGCCGGCGTTGAGCCCGTCGAGTGCGAGATTGCCATCACCACCAACGGCGGCTACCCGCTCGACCAGAACATCTACCAGGCCGTGAAGGGCATGTGCTCTGCCGAGGCCACGCTTCCCGAGGGTGGCGTGATCATCGATGTCGCCGGTTGTGCCGACGGTCACGGCGGCGAGGGCTTCCATCACAACATCGCCGACAACGACCCGGCGGAGTTTGAGCGCGCCTGCATCGATCGTCCCAAGGATGAGACCCTGCCCGATCAGTGGACGAGCCAGATCTTTGCCCGCATCCTGGCGCATCACCCTGTGATCATGGTCACCGACCTGTGCGATCACCAGATGATCAAGGATATGCACATGACGCCGGTCAACACCCTCGAGGAGGCGCTCAAGCTCGCCTTTGAGATGAAGGGTGCCGATGCCAAGGTGGCCGTCATTCCCGATGGCCTGGGCGTTGTCGTCGCGCAGCACTAGTGCGCGGCCTAAACGAATCGTTTGTAACCGACAAGAAAGATAAGGTTTTATGCTTACCAAACTCCTCTGTGAATTCGGCGCAACGGCCCTCATGATCATCTTTGGCGTGGGCGTGCACTGCGATACCGTGCTCAAGGGCACCAAGTATCAGGGCTCCGGCCACATGTTTGCCATCACCACCTGGTCTTTTGGCATCTCGGTCTGCCTGTTTGTCTTTGGCGGCGCCGTGTGCATGAACCCCGCCATGGTGCTTGCCCAGTGCATCGTAGGCCTGGTGCCGTGGAGCAGCTGCATTCCCTTCATGATTGCCGATATGCTCGGCGGCTTTGCGGGCGCCGTGATCGCGTGGTTGATGTATGCCGATGAGTTCAAGGCTTCCGATGGCGTCGTCGACCCCATTGCCCAGCGCAACATCTTCTCGACCAACCCCACCACCGAGGGTACGAACTACGCCCGTAACTTCTTCTGCGAGGCTATCTGCACCTTTGTGTTCATCAGCGCCATCCTCGCTGCCGCTAACCGCGCCGGCGAGAACGTTCTGATGCTCGCCATCTGCGTCGGCCTGATCGTTTGGGCCGTTGGCATGGGCATGGGCGGCATCACCGGCTTCGCCATGAACCAGGCTCGTGACCTTGGTCCTCGCATGGCCTATCAGGTGCTGCCGATCAAGAACAAGGCTGACAACAACTGGAAGTACGGCCTGCTCGTTCCTGGCATCGCTCCGTTTGTCGGTGCCGCTCTGGCCGCGCTGTTTGTGCATGGTTTCTTGGGCATGTTCTAGGCTAAAGACGGCTCTATAAGGTCCGGGCTCGGTAAGGGTTAACTTTCCAACGCGTCCTCGGACATGCAAAAAGGCTCGCTGCGCACTTCGTGCGGCGAGCCTTTTTGCGTCCTGCGGAGTGCGTTGGAAAGTTAACCCTTACCGAGCCCTGGGCAATTTTGGCTGTGTTCGAACAAGCAACCCAACATATATATCTGAATTTGGATGGGAGGGGCTTGTTGCTGTTGGGGGGTGTTCCTATAGTTTTGTCAACTGGGAAATGCTGCCCGCGCGACTGAATCGCGGCATGCTGACGCCAGGCCATTCGGCCGGTGGGCTCCAATCTGTTCGGTGCGCTTCGGCTAGGCGGCGTAAGGCACCCTGTCCC
>JAXJCX010000050.1:0-2587 GCA_036302225.1 Collinsella sp. | reverse complement strand
GTCTCATGCATCACGCACTTTATGGACGTGGCACGCAGCCGCCATCCCAAGTCGATGGTACTCGCAAGTTCGGTTGAGCCCATGGCGTTTAACGTCGGCATCTCGTTTGGCACCGCAGTGGGCGGCGCCGTGGTAAGCAGCGTTGGCATTGCGTACGTGGGCGCAGTGGGCGCCGCGTTCTCGCTTGTGGCCTGGGCCCTCACGCTGGTGACGATTAAGCTGGCTCGCTGGGAGCGCCGTCGTCAATCAGCACGGCCCTCAATACGGGCATAGGGGCAAACATAGCCCAAGGTGGCGAGTAACCGGTGAAAACCGCCCAATATGAGTATGTTTATCCGCCTGGAAGCTTCAGCAGTGCAATTTCGTGTATTTGAGATACACGCTTTTCTATTATTTCGTGTATTTCAAGTACATGAAATCGTACTAAACTATGTATCTGAAGTACACGAAATTGGAAAGGCGGCCCCATGCGCAGATCAATCGAGTCCGTTATCGAATCATGGGCGACAAAGGACGCCTCACGCCCCCTCCTCATCCGTGGTGCGCGACGCGTAGGCAAAACGTACGCTGCCGAGGAAATCGGCAGGCGAATCGCCGGCGATGCGTTTGTCAAACTCGACTTTCAGACCGATCTTGAGCTGATCGCTCCGCTGTTCGATTGTCCCACCGACGACGTTGACACCATCGTGGCGCGGATTTCAGACTATAAACGCGCCCCCATTCGCAAAGAAACCACCTTCATCCTGTTTGACGAGGTGCAGCTCTGCGAACGGGCGCTCAACTCGCTTCGCTTTTTTTCGGGTTCGGGCTGGCGCATATGCGCGACCGGCAGTCAGCTCGGCGTCGCCACGCGCAAACGTAAGCTGCCTTTTCCCAGCGGCGTTCGTCAAGAGACCATGCATCCTATGTCGTTCGAGGAGTTTCTCTGGGCGCTCGATGAGGAGCAGATGGCCGATGCCATTCGTACCCACGCCGGCACGCTCGAGACCTACGCCGCGCACCAAGCCGCGCTCAGCCTGTTTCATCGATACCAGATCGTGGGCGGCATGCCCGCCGCCGTCAACGCATATCGCAAGACGTTATCCATCGAGGATGCGCGCGTCGAGCAGCGCGAAATCAACGAGACCTATACCGCCGATATGACCGACCCCGAAAACGGGATCAGCGGCGTGGCGGCACGCAAGGTCTGGCGCTCCATTCCGTCCCAGCTGCTGAGATCGTCCACAAAAAAATTCAAGTACTCCGAGGTCGAACGCGGAGGCCGTCGCGCCAAGCTTATCGAGCCGCTCGACTGGCTCGAAGGCGCCGGTATCATATCGGTCAACAACCTGACCGAAGGCATCGAGCCTCCCCTCGTTCCCTTCGACGACGAAGATGGAAGTTTCTTTAAGGTCTATCTTCTCGATACCGGCCTCATGTTCTACAAACTCGGCATCAACCCGAGGCTCTGGCTCGACCTCAAAGAAGATTCCGCCATAGCGCTATCTTCCGACTTCCGAGGCGCCCTGGCGGAAAACTCGGTCATGCAAGCATTTTCGGGTAACAGCTTGCAGACGTATTACTGGGTGCCGCCGTCGTCTTGGAAGACGACCGGCGAGCTCGATTTTCTACTTCAGACCGACCGTATGGAAATCGTGCCCGTCGAGGTAAAGTCCGCACGCAACGTGCGCGCGAGAACCCTCGGGTCGTTCATGGACAAAGCCCGATCGCCATATGCCTACATTTTGTCCGAGAACAATTTTTTCCGCAGCGAAACCGATGACGGGCGCGAGCTACGCCACCTCCCCTTGTACGCAGCGGGCTTTATTGAAGCAAACTGCCTCAAGAGCAGTCTGTAAGCCCTGCACGACCGCCTAGAAAGGAAACCGCTCATGCAACGTGTACTGTTTATCTGCCATGGGAACATCTGTCGCTCGACGATGGCTGAGTCGGTGTTTACCGAGCTGGTGCGGCGCGCCGGGCGCGCGGGCGAGTTTGTCATTGACTCCGCTGCGACCTCGACCGAGGAGATCGGCAACCCGCCACACCACGGTACCGTTGCCAAGCTGCGCGAGGTCGGGATTCCCGTCGTCGCACATCGTGCACGTCAGGTGCGTCGCGCGGAGTATGGCGACTGGGACCACATTGTCTATATGGACGACGAGAACGCGCGTGGCCTGCGTCGCATCTTTGGCGACGACCCCGACGGCAAGATTACGCGCATGCTCGATTGGACCGAGCGCCCCGGCGACGTGGCCGACCCCTGGTACACCGGCAATTTCGATGCCACCTACCGCGACGTACTCGACGGCTGCACCGCTATGCTCGAGCAGCTGTAGGCAATCGAGGTCGCGGGCCACGCCTTTATCACATCCGGGACTGGCCCTAGACCGGCTTGACCTCCAGCTTTATCCCCTCGGCGCAGGAGTCGCCCAAAACATCCGAAAGGGCCCAGGTCGCATATAGCGGCAAATAGAGAACCGCTCCGTTGCGCTCAACGTTGCCTCTCGAGAAAACAATCCCGAGCCTTACGCCATATTCAGCCGTATCAAGCACATGACCGAGCGCAGCGTGCGCGTGGTAATAGGAGCCCGATTTAACCTCGATC
>JAXJCX010000049.1:0-1942 GCA_036302225.1 Collinsella sp. | reverse complement strand
CTTTGAGAAGGCCGAGCAGCTGCACAAGGATGCCAGCGATGCGCTCATCGGTGCCCACGACACGCAGACCAAGCTGCTTTCGCAGGAGGCCGGCGGTGGCGAGATGGAGATGACCTTCATCATGGCTCACGCTCAGGACACCCTCATGACCACTATGATCCTGGAGAAGCAGGCCCGCTTTACCATCGATGCCTACAAGCGCATCGCTGAGCTCGAGGCCAAGCTCGCCTAACGAGCCCGCACAACCAAGTCCCCTTCCAAAAGCTCTGCCGCAAACTCGCGACAGGGCTTTTTCTTTTTACCCGGTACTTGGGGACGTTCCTTATCTGCCGGCAGTTAGGGACACTCCTGCCATGCATTTGATCCTTTGAGGATGGAAGAAAACGGGTTATTAGGTTTGTTGCGGTGCCGACTCGACCCGTCGGTTACAAAACTATGCCGGTTTACTACGATGAATCGTATTCTTTCAACTATGGAAAGAACAGCGTTATCAAAGCCGCAGGTAGAAAGCTTGCCATTTTCTGCTAATAGCAAATGTGGTCGGTCCTATCGGTTTTATCGTAGTAAACCAGCATAGTTTTGAAATGGCACTGTTCGACTAGCAGCGTTATGGAGCTTCTGCACGCCCTCCCGTTCGGTTTTTCGCTGGGTGGGTATACTTCCATCCGCAATACAGGCCGGAATAAGGAGGTATCCAAATGCCGGGCAACGGATTGATTCAAAAGGGAGACGCGCACGAGATGGCTCATGGGCGTCCTGTCCAGATAACCGAGCACACGACGGTAACCGAGCTGCAGCCCAGCCTGTCCGATGTCGTGTGCGCAAACAAAAAGCTGCAGATTGGCTTTATCGTTGCGCTCGTGGTACTGGCGCTGTTGTCGGGCTTTGTAGTTCGTCCGCATTTTGCCGATACCAAGACCTGGGACTCCACCATCGAGGTCATCGATCAAAAGAAGGGCAATGTTTTGGCGCTCACGACCTCGTGCGTCGCCCTATCTGCGGGTATCACTGCGCTGCCGGGCGATACGGGAACGCCAGTTGCCGAGCAGCTCGCGCAGCTTTCAGGCAACCTTGGTATCGTGCTTGCCGTGCTCTACCTCGAGAAATACCTGCTAACTATTTTGTGGTCGGTTGGCTTGGGCATCTTAATCCCGTTTGCGTTGGTGCTCTTTGCGGTGTCGCTCGGCATTCACGGGCGCTGGAGCACGAGCGCTGTCCTGCGCCGTGTGGCGACGCGTGTGCTGGTGGTCGCCATGATCAGCATGGCGTTGGTGCCTGCAAGCGTATGGGTGTCGCAAAAGGTCGACGAAACGTATCGCGTAAGTATTGAGCAAGCTGAGCAAAAGGCTGCGGACGCTGCGGACGCGGCCGACACCACGGACAAGTCAGCCGAGACCAGCTCAAAATCGAACAAGAAAAAATCCGAGGCCACGGAGTCCAAAAACGTGCTCGAACAGTTGGCTGATGGGGCATCGAGCCTTGTTACGTCGGTGACCAGCGGCGCCAAGCAGATGACCGACGAGATCGTGCAGCAGGTGACCGATCTGATTGAAGGCGTCATCGTGATGATCGTGACCTCGTGTGTGATTCCTCTACTGGTGCTCGTGGCGTTCCTATGGCTGGGTCACGTGCTGCTGGGGATTGATATTTCCGGCCCGGTGAACTATTTGACGGGCCGTTTCTTGAGCGCTCCTTCCAAGCACGTCAAAAAGGGCGGGCAGTCCGAGTAGCTAAAACAGCTGTATATACCGGGGAATACCGCCGAAGGGCGGCCGAGACACGTTCTCGGCCGCCCTTTTGTTTACGGGCTTTAGCCTGTGCGGGGCGCGCAGCGCGCCGCATCAGAAACCACCCGCTATGCGGGTGGGGCCAAACGGCTTTACAAAGCCGCCCCCTCGCCGGACACTTGCGATTGTTCAGGCCGCAAGGAATCCGAGTCGAG
>JAXJCX010000048.1:0-2515 GCA_036302225.1 Collinsella sp. | reverse complement strand
TGCCGTATCTTCCTGAGGGTACAGCTCGTCGTTGAGAGTCGTTGCGGCGCTCGGCTGATGGTCGCCAAAAAAGACAAGAACAACCGGTCTGCCGATATTGCGGAGCTCGTTGATAAAGTACTCGAGGTCCCGGTCGGATGCGTTGATGCAGGTGAGATAGGTGTTGAGCGCGCTATTGGCGCCCTCGCTGGCTCCCTCGACCCAATAGTTTGTCAGCTCTTCGGCGGGAACGGTGCCATAGTCGTAGCCGCCGTGATTTTGCATCGTGACGTCAAAGATGAACTGCGGCGCTTCGTCGGTTCTAAGCAGGTCGAGTATCTTGTCGTAGGTGGCGTAGTCGCATACGCCGGCATGGTAACAGGGCGCACCTTCGAAATCGCCGATTGAAAGAAAGTCTCCAAAGCCCAGCTGCTGATAGATCTTATCTCGATGGTAGTTGACGGGGTTTTGCGGGTGCATAGCGGTAGCGGTATACCCAAGCTCTTTAAGGTCCTTTGCCAGGCTGTTGACGCCATTCATCTGATACAGCTGATAGGGGATCTTGCCTAATCCGACAAAGGCCGTTGTCGCTCCGGTCAAAAATTCGAATTCGGAGTTTGCCGTTCCGCCACCGGTGACCGAAGCGAGCATGGTGCCGCGAACAAGTGTGTCGGGAAGCGAGTTGTAGAATGCGGGGCCGGTGTACCCGGCCGCCTGGAGCTGCTCAAAGCACGAAAGGTCGCTAAAACTCTCGTTCATGACGGCAACAATCGTCGGCTTGATTTCATTGAACTGGGCAACGGCAGCCGCGCGCTGCTCGCTCGAGCCATACGTGCTGTCGTAGGCGGCGGCGAGCTCCTGCTCGATGCTCTGCGCCTCATCGGGCGTATAGCCTTCGGGCTTCTCAATGGGCAACTCGTTGACCATTTCGGTGAACGAAGTGATAAAACCCTGAGACGTATATGTGGTGATGGGCTGCCAACGGTCAAATCCAAAATCCAGCGCCTGCTCCAAGTCGATGCTGGAAAAGCCTGAGAGCCCCACAACGGTCACTAGCAGAAAAGCGCAGAGGTTAGCGGCGATTGCGGGGAAGACATGGGTGGGCGTACGGAGCTTTCGCGGTCGGATAAGCGAAAGAAGCCCCAGGGAAATCTCCAGCAGGGCGAGAGAGGTTACGATTCCGGCGGTAAAGGTAAACTCGTATCCCTCGCTCACTTCCATTGCGGTGCCAAGGGCCAAGATATCGCTTGGCAGGATGGCTTCGCCTTTAAACGTTATGACGAAGTGCTCGGCAATGCCAAGGATGCAACAGGCGACGGGCACGAGGGCCATGACGCCTCCATGACGCTGTCCCAGCAAATAAAGGGAGAGCAGAACCGTCGCGAGCAGCCCGACGGAAAACCCGAATGAGTTGGCGGGAATGCGATAGAACGTTTCGTTACAGGCAATTTCGAGTGAAACGAACGAGAGCGCTGAAACAGCGGCGATGACAAGGATGTCACGGCAAATACAGGCAACCGTTCCCGTCGCAAGATCGGTTTGGTCGATAAGTCCCGAAACCAAGGGTTCGACAAGAAGTATGACGGCGGCAGCACCGAGCGCCGAATAAGAAAGGACCCATAGGGAACTGTCCTCATTTACGAGCAATTGATTCGTAATCCATGCAGCTACCACGCCGAGCGGGATGAGGAGCGTCGCGCACCAAAAGACGCGGGCAATGGGCGGCTTTTCATTGTGTTTGATTGAAAAATACACGCGCACGACGACGGTGGCCACGATAAGGACGGCGATGAATATGGGCAGATTGGCCATGTCGCTCGAAGTGATTTCAAGGGGGATATCTTCGGTCATGGACGTTCCTCTGTTACAGCAAACTAAGTTCAGTATTAGATTACTGTAACCTCTCCACGGTATTTCGAGAAACAAAGCACCCGATACGCAAAGCTAAAGGTCTGCGAATCTTGTATTACGAACATCTGTGCGCGTCGAGTGCGCTAAACTCATCGGCAGTATGATTCGATGCAATAGGAGGCAAGGAGCTTCCATGTCTGATTCTTCTATCGTTATTCGCGGCGCTCGTGAGCACAACCTCCGCGATATCGATGTTTCCATTCCGCGTGACCAACTCGTGGTCATTACCGGTCTTTCTGGCTCGGGCAAGAGCTCGCTGGCATTTGACACTATCTATGCCGAGGGCCAGCGTCGATACGTCGAGAGCCTTTCGAGCTATGCGCGCCAGTTCTTGGGCCAGATGGACAAACCCGACTTGGATTCAATCGACGGCCTTTCGCCGGCGGTGTCGATCGACCAAAAGACGACGTCTAAAAACCCTCGCTCGACGGTTGGCACCGTAACCGAGATTTATGACTATCTGCGCCTGCTGTTCGCCCGTGTGGGCACCCCGCACTGTCCCGAATGCGGCCGCGTCATTGAGCGCCAGACGACCGACCAGGTTGCCGACAAGGTCTTGGCGGCGGGGGAGGGCCGCCGCGCGTTTGTGCTGGCACCGGTGGTGCGCGGGCGAAAAGGCGAGTAC
>JAXJCX010000047.1:0-6550 GCA_036302225.1 Collinsella sp. | reverse complement strand
CCCGGAACGCTCTCGCGCTCAACGGTTTTCAAGACCGCCGCATTCAACCGCTCTGCCATCTCTCCGTGAGTCGTAATGATAGCATCGTTTTGAATTTGCAACAGGGAAGGCGAACGATGACGATCACCGAAATCGACGAGAAGTTCATGCGCGAGGCGCTGGCGGAGGCTCGCGCCGCTGCTGCGGTGGGCGAGGTACCGATTGGTGCCGTGGTGGTACGCGCGGGCGAGATTGTCGCGAGGGCGCATAATCGCCGCGAGCTCGACCAGGACCCTTCGGCTCATGCCGAGTTTTCGGCCCTGTGCGCCGCCGCTCAGGCGCTTGGACGCTGGCGCCTTTCCGATTGCACGGTCTATGTAACGCTTGAGCCTTGCTGCATGTGTGCGGGGCTTATGGTCAACGCGCGCGTGGGACGCTGCGTGTATGGCGCGGCTGATGCCAAGGCGGGCGCGCTGGGCTCCCTGTATGACCTGAATGCCGATTCGCGCCTAAACCATCGGTTTAATGTGACCGTCGGCGTGCTGGCGGATGAGTGCCGTGAGGTGTTGAGCGACTATTTTAGTGGGCTGCGTGGCGCCAATGGTGCTGGCTGCGGTTGTGGGGTCGATCTTGAGGCGCATGCCGTTCATGCCGAGGCGCTCGCGTGTGCCGAAGATATTGCCGTTGAGGCGGTCGATTTTGGTGCCGCGTGCCGCCGGCCCCGCCGTGTGCTGCTGGCAATCGACTCCTTTAAGGGTAGCGTTTCGAGCACACAGGCGGAGGCGGCGGTTGCCGAAGGCGTGCGCCGTGTGTGGCCCGATGCCGAGGTGCGCGCATTGCCGCTGGCAGATGGTGGCGAGGGAACGCTCGATGCCATCGCCGCGCGCGGTGGCGAGCTCTTAACCTGCGAGGTTACAGGCCCCTTGGGCGACCGCGTGTCTGCCCGGATGCTGGTGGACGGCGAACACGAGTCGGCTGTTATTGAGATGGCCGAAGCGGCGGGCATCGGGTTTTCGCCCTGTACGGAGTCGGCGGCGTTGGCGGCCACAACCTATGGCGTGGGCGAGCTCATGCTTCGCGCGGTCCGTGCTGGGGCAAAGACTATCTATATTGGCTTGGGCGGTAGTGCCACCAACGATGGTGGTGCCGGCATGCTGCAGGCGCTGGGCGCGCGTGTGGTTGATGATCAGGGCTGCGATATCGCCCCTGGTCTTGCGGGTCTCGAACACGTGGTGAGTATCGATTTGGAACCAGCACTTCGGGCGCTGAATGGCGCGCACGTCGTGGTGCTTTCCGATGTCGAGAACCCGCTCGTGGGGCGTCGCGGTGCGTTGGCAGTGTTCGGTGGACAGAAGGGTCTGCCGACGGGGGATGCCGAGGCCTTGGGCAAGTACGACAGCTGGATGGTCGGCTATGGTCGCCTGCTCGATGCAGCGATTGCTGGGGCGCGGGCTCAGGGGTTGCTGCGCGTGCCCGAGGGTGCACGGACGTTTGGCTCGGTGCTCGGCGTGCCTGGCGCTGGTGCCGCCGGCGGTCTGGGCGCGGCGTTGCTGGCGCTTGGTGCCGAGTTGCGCTCGGGCGTGGAGACGGTGCTTGATCTGATTGGGTTTGACGAGCGCGTGCGCGATGTCGACCTGGTCATTACAGGCGAGGGCAACATGGACGAGCAATCCGCTGCCGGCAAGGCGCCGGTGGGCGTGGCCCGTCGTGCCAAGCGCTATGGCAAGCCGGTGGTCGCCGTCGTGGGCGGTCGCGCTGACAACCTAGATGCGGTGTATGGGCAGGGCGTCGACCTGGTTTTGCCGGTCTGCCGCAAGCCCATGGGCCTTGAGCTGGCACTCGATCCCCAAGAAGCCACAACCAACCTCATCTGCGCCGGTGAAGCAGCCGTCCGATCCTTCGACCTTGGCCGTATCTAAAACCCATCCCCTCGATAAGTTGCGGTGAAATACGGAGTGTTTTTGCCTTTAAGGTGCCAATTCAGTCCGTATTCCACCGCAACTTCGAGAATGGCTATCCGAGGCTGACTGCCTTGGGTCTCGAGCCGGACCGCTTGCCACGAAATGCGGCCATCTACTACGTTTAGCCGAGCACCCTCGACCATCCCGGAATATGCGAAAATAAAACCGCAGGTAGACGGCTTGTCGATTTTCGGAAAAGCCGGCTATGGTTGACCCCCTCGGCTTAAACGTAGTAGATAGGCCCCTTTCGTGGCACGGCGTCAGACCAGTCTAATTGGGATGGGCCTTATTTGACTACTTGTCGATCTGATTGCCCGAGTAGTCAAATTAGCCTCGTCCCAAATTAGCTACCTTGCCCCATCGGGCGGGAGCGGGTAAGATATATCGAGCGCCTAGCGCGTTCGATGGGTTCGGATGACGACATGTTCCGAATCTGGTCAGGTCCGGAAGGAAGCAGCCATAAGGAGCCTCTGTCGGGCATCCGAATCCATCGAGTGCGCAGGCGTTTTTTGGTGCCGCGGCTACCCGCGAGTGCCGGCAGGGCGCTTGGTGTCTCGCTGGTCCTCGGCTTCGCCTGCGGGATCGCTCGACTACCAAACAGCCCGCCGGCACCGGAACCGCATCGTCCAAAAATCACCCGTAGAGGGCGCATTTATCTGAAGAATTGAATCTCGTGCTTAGCGCCGCTCGCTGGCTTTGCCAAAACAGCGGCGGATACATGCCTTGGGCACTAGTGGTCTTCGTGCCTGCTTCGCCTTAACACCTGTAACGAGTTGCTTACGCATCTCCAGGGCTCTCCGTACTATCATGAATCAGATTGAATCGAAATGATGATAGGGAGCGCCTACACATGGTTGAGCTGCTCAGGCGTTTTGGCGGTAAGTATTGCCGGTATATGGTGATTGGTCCTGCGTGCAAGTTGATTGAAGTGATCTTTGACCTGCTGACGCCGCTGGTGATTGCCCAGATGATTGATAAAGGTATCGGTGCGCACGACGTGAGTGCCGTCGTCCACTACGGCATGGTGCTCGCCGCCATGGCCGTGATCGGCATCTCGTTTACGCTCGTCTGCCAAAAGATGGCGGCGCTCACCTCGCAGGGCATGGGTACTGACATTCGCGGCGCACTCTACCAGCACATCAACAAGCTGAGCTATGCCGAACTCGATCGCTTTGGCACGCCGTCGCTCATTACGCGTATTACCAACGACGTCAACCAGGTGCAGCTCGCCGTGGCGCTGGGCGTGCGCATGCTCATCCGCTGGCCTTTCCTGGCGGTGGGCTCCATGGTCGCGGCCCTTGCCATCGACCTTAAGCTCGGCATGATCTTTTTGATTTGCACGCCCGCTATCGGCCTGGTGTTTTGGTTTGTCATGGCGCGCTGCATCCCGTACTACAAGCAGCTGCAGGCAAAGCTCGATCGCATCGCGCTTATTTGCCGCGAGGGTCTTTCGGGCGCCCGCGTGGTCCGGGCGTTTGTGCGCGAGGGTCACGAGCGTGAGCGTTTTGCCCAGGCGGCCGATGGCCAGGCGTGTGTCGCAATTGCGGTGGGCAAGCTCTCGTCGATCCTTAACCCCGTAACGTTTCTGGTGATGAACCTGGGCGTGTGCGCCATCCTGTGGGTGGGCGGCATTCAGGTCAACGTGGGCGAGCTCACGCAGGGCCAGGTCATGGCGTTCGTCAACTACATGACGCAGACCCTGACCTCCATCGTGTATGTCGCCAACCTGGTCGTGGTCTTTACCAAGGCGAGCGCCAGTGCGTCGCGTCTCAACGAGGTGCTCAATTGCGTGCCGAGCATCACCGACGAGGGCAACCAGCCGGTCGCGCTGCCCAAGCCGGGCAATGTCGCTCCCGTTCCTGCGCTGAGCTTGAGCCATGCGAGCTTCTCGTTTGGCGCCGGCGCGGCCAATGCTGTCAACGATGTGACGCTGGAACTCCCACTGGGCAAGACGCTCGGCATTATTGGCGGCACGGGCAGCGGCAAGTCCACGCTCGTCTCGCTTATTCCGCGCCTATACGATGCGAGTGCCGGCAGCGTGAGCGTGATGGGCGCCGACGTGCGCACCTGGCCGCTCGACCAGTTGCGCCGTGTGGTCGCGACTGTTCCGCAGCGCGCGTCGCTCGTGAGCGGCACCATCCGCAGTAACCTGACCTGGCGCAACGAGGCGGCAACCGACGAGGAGCTCTGGGCGGCGCTCGATATGGCGCAGGCCAGCGAGTTCGTGCGCAACAAGCCCCAGGGCTTAGATGCCCCGGTCGAGGCGGGCGGCAAGAACTTTAGCGGCGGCCAGCGTCAGCGTCTGACTATCGCGCGCGCCTTAGTGGGCTCGCCGCAGGTTCTGATCATGGACGATTCTGCCTCGGCGCTCGACTTTAAGACCGATGCCGCGCTTCGCCACGCCATTCGCGAGCGCAGCATGCGCGGTGCCGCCGAGGGCGGGCTGCCGCTGACCGCGGTGATTGTGAGCCAGCGCGTCTCGACCGTGCGCGACGCCGACATGATCTGCGTGCTCAATCACGGCTCGGTCGCGGGCCTGGGCACGCACGATGAGCTGTACGCGGCCTGTCAGCTCTATCGCGAGATTTGCCAGTCGCAGCTGCGCCGCGAGGAGCTCGAGGGCCAGCAGGGGAGCACGACGCCCGCGTCCGCTCCGACCGCCCCCGCATCCGTCTGCGCAAAGGAGGGCTGCTAAATGAATCCGTACACCTCTTCCGGCTCGGTCGCCACGATGACGGCCAACGTGTCCGGCAACGATAACCTCAACGACCTGGGTGACGGTCCGCGCCAGCCCGGCGACCCCGAGCGCTACCCCGTGGGCGCGGTAACTCGCCGCCTGCTGGGCTACGTCCGTCCGCACCGCATTTCGTTTACGGCGTCGTTTGTGAGTGCTGCCGTCTCGGTGATTCTGCAGCTCTACACACCCATCCTCATTGGCGAGGGCATCGATCTTATCGTCGCCGCCGGGCAGGTGGATTTCGATGCGCTGCTGCCGCTTGTCACCAAACTCGCGATTGTCGTCGTAGGTGCTGCGGCCTTTCAGTGGCTGCAGGGCTATTGCGTCAACCGTCTGTCCTACGAGACGGTGCGCGACATGCGCGTGGAGGCAAGCGACAAGCTCAGCCGCATGCCGCTCAGCTTTATCGACAGCCATGCCCACGGCGACCTTATGAGCCGTGTGGTCAACGACGTCGACCAGGTGGGCGACGGTCTGCTGCAGGGCTTTACCCAGCTTTTCACCGGCGTTATCACCATCGTTGGCACGCTCGCGTTTATGCTCTCCATCAACCTGACCATGACACTTGTGGTGGTGCTCGTCACGCCGCTTTCCATTTTTGCAGCCGGTGCCATCGCCAAACTCTCCAACAAGAGCTTTACGGCGCAGCAACGCATTCAGGGTCAGCTTGGCGGCCATATCGAGGAATACGTGGGCGAGCAGAAGCTCGTGGACGCGTTTGCCTATGGTTCCAATGCCCAGCAGCGCTTCGATGCTCTCAACGCTGAGCTCTACGCGGCAGGTGAGCGCGCGCAGTTTATGGGTTCGCTCTCTAACCCCGGCACGCGCTTTATCAATAACATCATCTATGCCGTGGTCGCTGTGATCGGCTGCGTGGGCGTGATCACGGGCGTGCCGGCGGCGCTTACGGTGGGCGGCGTGCAGATTTTCCTGTCCTATGCCAACCAGTACACCAAGCCGTTCAACGAGGTTACCAACGTCATTACGCAGATCCAGACCGCGTACGCCTCGGCGCGTCGCATGTTCGCGCTGCTCGATGCACGCGAGCAGGAGCCCGATGCGGCGGATGCCGTGGAACTTGCCACCCCGCAGGGTGAGGTGACCCTTGAGCATGTGGACTTTAGCTACGTGCCCGACCGCAAACTGCTGCAAGACATCTGCATCGAGGCTAAGCCCGGCATGCGCTTTGCCCTGGTCGGTCCCACGGGCTGCGGAAAGACAACGCTCATCAATCTGCTGCTGCGTTTTTACGATATCGATGCCGGCCGCATCATGGTCGATGGCCGGTCTTCGCGTGACTACACGCGTGCAAGCCTGCGCCGCGCCTTTGGCATGGTGCTGCAGGATACGTGGCTGTTCGAGGGCACGGTGGCGGACAACATCGCTTACGGTTGCCCGGATGCCACGCGTGAACAGGTTATCGAAGCCGCCAAGCGCGCGCACGCGCACAAGTTTATCGTGCAGCTGCCAGGCGGCTACGACACGGTGATTGGCGAGGACGGCGGCACGTTTAGTCAGGGCCAAAAGCAGCTGCTGTGCATCGCGCGCGTCATGCTCACCGACCCGGCGATTCTGCTGCTGGACGAGGCGACCTCGAGCATCGATACCCGCACCGAGCTGCAGGTTCAGGCGGCATTCGACGAGCTCATGGCCGGCCGCACAAGCTTTGTCGTGGCGCACCGCCTGAGCACCATCCGCAACGCCGATTGCATTCTGGTCATGCGCGACGGCCAGATTATCGAGCGCGGCACGCACGACGAGCTGCTAGCGACAGGCGGCTTCTACGCCGAACTCTACCGCAGCCAATTCGCCCAGTGAGCAAGCCCGTGGGGCAAATTAATCAGGTTTGTTTGTCCCATAGAGCGATCTTGTT
>JAXJCX010000046.1:0-10846 GCA_036302225.1 Collinsella sp. | reverse complement strand
TGCATCTTGGCGTAATCCTCGCGCGCCTTGGTGGCGGCTGCCGCGGCGGCGTCGTCACCGGTGACGTTGGAGGAGAGCGCCCAGCGCAGGCTGGCGTCCTCGTAGCCCACCGAGTTGATGGCGGGCAGCGACTCGCGCAGCGTCATGTGCGCCTTCTGATAGTCGGAAAGCGGGGCACCGATCAGCTGCATCAGCTGGGTGGACAGGTAGTTGGTGGACAGGTCGTCGACCTCGCTCGTCTGGTCGCAGCCGGCAACGTCGTAGTTGGCCCAGATGATGTAGTCGGTCTGCCACAGACGTTCCTGGTGCGTGGCATCGTCCTCGCCGGTAAACCACTTGTCGTTGAACTTGGACGGGAAGAACGGCTGGTGGTCGCCCCAGAACACCACGACTACCTTACGGTCGAGCTTGCTCAGGGCGTTGAGGAAGTAGCGAAGCGCCTGGTCGGACTGCTCGATGCACGAGACATACTCGTCGACATCGGAGAGCGTGCCGTCCTCGACGGTCTTGGTGTCCAGGTCGGTCGTGTCGATGTTCAGGTGCATCTGCTTGTCGACCGGCAGCAGGCCCGTGTCGTAGCCCGAGTGGTTCTGCATGGTCACGTCGAAGATAAACTGCGGATCGGCGTTCTGGTCGAGCAGCTCAAGAATCTTGTCGTAGGTCGCCTGGTCGGTCACCATACCGCGCAGGGTGTCGGCTCCCTGGAAGTCGTTGATAGACAGGAACTGGTCAAAGCCAAAGTCCTTGTACACGTTCTCGCGGTTCCAGTTGGTTGCGTGGTTGGGGTGCATGGCCGTGGTGGAATATCCGAGCGACTTGAACTGCTCTGCCAGGTTCCCGGTCGTCTCCATGTTGTAGATGGTGTAGGGGTACACGCCCGAGCCCAGGTTGGCCATGGAGTTGCCGGTCATAAACTCAAACTCGGTATTGGCGGTGCCGCCGCCGTAGGCACTCACGTAGAGCTTACCGCGGCTGAGGCAGTTGGACAGGTTCTTAAAGTACTGCGGGCCCTCGTAGCCGGCGCGCATGTTCTGGTAGATCGAAAGGTCTGAGAAGGTCTCGTTCATGATGGCGATGACCGTGGGCTTCTCGCTGTCGAACTGCTCCTTTGCGGCGGCGCGCTCATCGCTCTTAGCCGCGTCGGATTTGTCATAGGCCTTGGCGTACTTTTTGAGCGTGGCCTTGGCATCGTCGACGGAGTAGTCGGCGGGTTTGGGCGGCTTGATGGACTGCGCTGCGCTAATGAAAGCGGGCAGGTAGCCCTCGCGCCAGTAGCTCTCGAGCGGGCGCCAGGTGTAGACGGTGATGCCGAGGGTGTTGTAGTAGTCGATGAGCGTGACGTGTGCGGTCACACCGCCCAGGCACAGCACGGCGACGAGCAGGTTGGTGAGCAGCATACGCTTGGCGTTGGCGGCGCCCTTCTGACGGTGCGGTGCCACCAGGCCGGCGTACTCGCACAGCAGCATGGCGATGGCGGTAAAGCCCATGGACAGCACGCAGAACAGCGAGATCGAGAAGGTGTAGCCGGTGCCGGCGACCGCGGCGGCGGTGGAGATGGCCGAAAGGTCGCCCGGCTGGATGGGCATGGATTTAAACGTGATGACGAAGAACTCGGCAATGCCCAGGACAAAGAGGGCAAAGGCCAAGACCGCGGGGGCTGCGCCGTGGCGCTGGAACAGGAAGAACAGGCCGACCATGAGCGTGGTGATGATGGCCCACTCGAGCAGGATGCACAGGGGGTAGACCCAGGTAAAGTCGTGGTTGGACGAGACCTCCATGCCCAGCAGCGCAAAGACGCCGGCGAGCAGCAGGCACAGGACGGCGGCGACGAGCGGTTTACCCACAAAGGCGCCGCGCAGGCGGGCGAGCTTGCCGGTGGGGGCGGGGGCGTCGGGCCCGGCGAACGCAAAGACGCGCGGGGCGATGCGGTCGCGGGCGATGCTGGCCCAAGCGCAGCCGGTGAGGATGGCGTTGGTCAGGATGAGCATCACGAAGGCGAGCGGCTCGTTCTGCGCGACGAGGCCAATAGCGCCCCAGACGGTCAAAAAGAGCTGGAACAGGCCAAAGGCGACGCTCCAGGCGAAGGCGCCCTTGGCAACGGTGCCCGACTGAGCGCGAATGGCCTTGGCCTCGCGCAAGACAAGGTAGACGGTCGCCGCAAGACCGACGAGCGAGATGGCGGCAGCGAACATGCTGAGACTCCTCACAAACTAAAACGTACGAAAGCGGGGGTTTACCCGATTGTTACCAAGATATGCGCTGCAATTGGTGTCTGCGCACAACAACCAGCCATATTAACGCGCACGTGTGACGGTGTGGCGCAATGTAGTGGCGACCTGCGCGATAATGGACGGGAATTACACGGAAACGTAAAGGCTTCTTAAAGAATTAGCGAGGATGAGGCGATGAACGAGCAGGTTTGCACCAAGGCTGTGGATACGAACGGTTATCCGGTCGAGACGACGGGCAATGCGGTGCTGGACACGTTGGAGCACCGTTCCTCCACGCGTGCCTTTGCGCGTGATGACGACGACCGTCCCGTAGCGGTGACCGACGAGCAGCGTGCGGCGATTTTGCATGCGGCGAGTCGCGCGCCGTCGGCGGGCGCCATGATGATGTATTCCATCGTGAGCATTCGCGAGCAGGCTACGCTGGACCGTCTGACCGATCTGTGCGACTACCAGCCCATGATCGCCAAGGCGCCCTGGGCACTTATATTTGTGGTCGATTATGCCAAGTGGATCGATCTGTTTGAGCACGTGGGCTGCTTTGAGCCCGAGTTTGTCGAGCGCACGGGCAAGGCGCCCCGCCGCGCGCCGGGTTTGGGCGACTTTGCCATCGCGGCCCAGGACGCCGTGATCGCCGCGCAAAACGCCGTGGTTGCCGCCGAGGCCCTGGGGCTGGGGAGCTGCTACATCGGTGATATCGTCGAGAATGCCGAGGAAGTTGCCGAGCTGCTCGATCTGCCGCCCTATACCATGCCGCTGTCGATGCTCATCATCGGCACGCCCCGTAAGGAGCGCCCGGCAATCGCGCACCCCGTGGTGAACCTGGTGCACGAGGAGCGCTACTGCCGCGCCGATGTTGCGACCATGGACGCGCAGGTGGCCGAGATGGACGCGATGTTCCGTCCGCATGCCCGCGAGGTGGGGGAGCGCGTCGTGGACATCTATACCCGCAAGCACACGAGTCCCTTTATGGCCGAGATGAGCCGCTCCATGGAGTGGTGGTTCAAAAACTGGCTTGGAAAATGACGAATGTGACAAAGGGACAGTCCCTTTGTCACATTCCATATCGCCGAGGTGGCTTAAAGGCCGTATAAATGTTTATCTAGCTGGGAAAACAGTGCCATTCAAACATGGGCCGATTACCTATAATTCCTTCGAACATTAAAGTTGGGAGGAAACCGGCTTATGGAACAAAAGGCCAAGGAGGCAGCTTCGCACGCTGCGATTCCTGTGAGCATCTCGGCGATGCTCGTCACGCTGGGCGTGGTGTACGGCGATATCGGCACCAGTCCTATGTATGTAACCAAGGCGCTCGTTGCCGGCAACGGCGGCATCGGAAGCGTGACGGAGGAGTTCGTGCTCGGCGCGCTCTCCCTTGTCGTGTGGACGGTCACGCTGCTGACCACCATCAAGTATGTGCTCATCTCGCTGCGCGCCGATAACCATGGTGAGGGCGGCATCTTTGCCCTGTACAGCCTGGTCAAGCGCTGCGGCAAGTGGCTTATCATCCCCGCCATGCTGGGTGGCGCCGCGCTGCTCGCCGACGGCATCCTGACGCCAGCCGTTACCGTTACCACGGCCATCGAGGGCCTGCGCACCATCCCGGCGGTCCATGCCGTGCTGGGCGATGACCAGGGCCGCGTCGTCGCCATTACGCTCGCCATCATCATCGTGCTCTTCTTGGTGCAGCGCATCGGTACGGCCAAGATCGGTCACGCCTTTGGCCCCATCATGACGCTGTGGTTCCTGTTCCTGGGCGGCACGGGTCTGTTCTTTGTCTTCCAGCACCCCGCCGTGCTGCTGTGCCTCAACCCGGTGCGCGGCATCGCCTTTTTGCTGAGCCCCAACAACCACGCGGGCATCATGATTCTGGGCAGCTGCTTCCTCGCCACCACCGGTGCCGAGGCGCTCTACTCCGACATGGGCCACGTCGGCCGCGGCAACATCTACGCCACCTGGCCGTTCGTTAAGTGCTGCCTGCTGCTTTCCTATATGGGCCAGGGCGCTTGGCTTATGAACAACGCTGCCAACCCCGAGCTCATGGGCATTGCCGACCTCAACCCGTTCTACCAGATGCTCGCCCCGGGCCTGCGCCCGTTTGCCGTCGGCCTTTCCACCGTCGCGGCCATCATTGCCTCGCAGGCGCTCATCACCGGCGCATTCTCGCTGGTGTCCGAGGCCAGCCGTCTGGACCTCATGCCGCACATGCAGGTCTTCTACCCTGCCGAGACCAAGGGCCAGCTCTACATCCCCATGGTCAACAACGTCATGCTTGTCGGCTGCGTCATCGTGGTGCTGCTGTTCCAGAACTCGGCGCATATGGAAGCCGCCTACGGCCTTGCCATTACGCTGACTATGATGTGCACCACGCTGCTGCTCTTCTTCTACCTGCACGAGGAGCGCAAGCTCAAGGTTGCTCCGTGGATCTTCGCGGCCTTCTTCCTTTTGCTCGAAGGCTTCTTCTTCGTGAGCTCGCTCACCAAGTTCTTCCACGGCGGCTACTTCACCATCCTCATGGCTGCACTCATCATGGGCATTATGGTGTGCTGGTACAACGGCACGGCGGTCGAGCAGCGCCAGTTTACGCTGCTGCCGCTGCGCAGCTACCTGCCGCAGCTCAAGCGCCTGCGCGACGACGACCGTTACGAGCGCATGAGCGACAACGTCGTGTACCTGACCAAGGACACCCATACCGACTACATCGACCGCGATATCGTCTATTCGATCTTGGACAAGCATCCCAAGCGTGCCCGCGCCTGGTGGTTCGTGAATGTCGAGACCATGGACGAACCGCACACCTTTGCCTATTCGGTCGAGACGTTCGGCACCGACTACGTGTTCCGTGTGCATCTGTACCTGGGCTACAAGATCAACCAGCGCGTCAATGCCTACCTGCGTCAGGTTGTTCAGGACCTGGCTGCCACCGGCGAGCTGCCGCCGCAGACGCATGACTACTCGGTCTACAAGGATCCGGGTAACATCGGCACGTTCAAGTTCGTCCTGATTCGTAAGCTTCTGGCGCCTGAAAGCGATGTGGAGCCGAGCGAGCGTACGGCCATCACGCTCAAGTACATTATCCGCCGCGCCGCCGGCACGCCTGCACGCTGGTACGGCCTGGAGAACTCCAACGTGAGCTTTGAGTACGTGCCGCTGTTCACCAAGTTCAAGGCCGTGAACAAGATGCAGCGCCTGGCCCCCAACGAGCGGCCGTAGACGTCGGCGGCTACACGGAGTTGGTTTTTGATGGATAAGCATGAGGCCGGGGAGGTAAACATGGATACAAAGGCGCTCGATGGCCGTGAGGCGGTGGTCGAAATGGTGCGTGAGGCGCGCGTCGACGCCGCCGAAGATCGGTTCTTTACGAATCGTGCCAACATGGACATGGCCGACCGCGTGATCTCGATCGTGGCACTGGTATTTGGAGCGGTGTGCGTGTGTGCCCTGCTCGCGCACGTGCTGTTTGTCTAGCGACCGCCGGTTGCAAAGGCTATACACTTGGAACCACCACAAGGGAAACCACCACAAGGGTGCCTGTCCCTTTGTGGTGGTTTTTGTTTTTGAGAGAGGGGCGGGGCACTGATGGACGTCCGTACGGACGGCGATATTGCCGATAGCTTTTGGTGGCGGCGCACAACGCTGACGCGCCGCACTCCTCTGTATGACGCCTGCGTATCGGTGGGGCTGCTGGTCGCGGCGACGATTGTGGGCGCGCTGCTCGACCATCCGGGTCTCGCGCCGAGCATCATGATCGTCTATGTGTTCGCCGTTCAGCTGTGCGCATTCTTTACCTGGAGTCGCCTGTATTGCTTGCTGAGCTCGGCTGCCGCCGTGGCGCTCTACAACTTCTTGTTTGTCGACCCGCGCTACTCGCTGTCGCTTATCGACCGCGGCTATCCCGGCATGTTCTTCATCATGTTCGTGGTCTCGCTTGTGTCGAGCTCGATTGCGTTGGCCCTGCGCCGCGCCTTGGCACAGGCTGCCGCCAGCGACCGCCGCACGCATATGGTGCTCGAGACCAACCGCATGCTGCAGCGGTGCGCCGACGAGCAGCAGATCGTTCACGCCATGGCAACGCAGCTGGCGCGTCTTTCGGGCTGTCCGGTCGTGTGGTACAGCGCCGATGCCGAGGGCGATGACCTGCTGCCGCGTGCGACATACACGGCCGTGGGCGATGCCGCACCGGTGCACGAACTGGCGCCGCAGATGCCGCCGCGGCTCTCGGCGTCCGCCTATGTGGGAACGCCGCTCGACGCCACGTTTGGCGGCTCGGCGTTTTATGGCATCTACCTGACGGTTCGCACAGGCGACGGTTTCGCGCGCTCGGGCGACCCCGCCTCGGTGGTGGGCGTGCTGGCTATCGTTGCCGAACCCGACGTGCTAACGCACGAGGAACGGACACTTGCCGATGCCATCGTGAGCGAAGGCGAGCTGGCGCTCGATCGCGCCCGCGCCATGGAGGCCCGCGAGGAGGCGGCGGTGCTTGCCAAAAATGAGCAGCTGCGCGCCAACCTGCTGCGCTCCATCTCGCACGACCTGCGCACACCGCTTACCAGTATTTCGGGTAATGCCGACGTGCTGCTCGACCAGGGCTCGACCGGCACCGCCGTGCTCGATGCCCAGACGCGCCGCGGCCTGCTTCTATCCATTCGCTCGGATGCGCTGTGGCTCAACGCCACCGTCGAGAATCTGCTCGCCATCACCAAGCTCGAGGGCGGCGGTATGCGTCTGTCGACTACGCTCGAGCTCATGGACGATATCGTCGAGGAGGCGCTGCGCCACGTGAACCCTGCCGTGCGCGAGCACGACCTTAAGGTGGTGGCGTGCGATGAGCCGGCGCTCGTCAACGTCGATGCGCGCCTGATGGTGCAGCTGGTGGTCAATCTGGTGAACAACGCCATCACCTATACGCCCGCGGGCTCGCATATCATGATTTCGATTAGCGTCGACGATGGACGCGTGGCGTGCTCGGTGGCCGATGATGGTCCGGGCATCGCATCCGAGGACCGCGAGCGGATCTTTGAGTCGTTCTATACCGCCAACCATGGTCTGGCCGACAGCCACCGCAGCGTTGGCCTGGGTCTTTCGCTCTGCCGTTCCATTGCGTTGGCGCATGGCGGTAGCATAGAGGTTGCCGCGGCGGACCCGCACGGTTCGGTCTTTACGATTGAACTTCCCGCCGCCGACGTTTCGTTTGATAAGGAGTAGCGCTGTGCCGAACTCTGCCGTAAAACCGCTCATCTTGGTCGTTGAGGACGACCCCGCCGTTCGCAATCTTATTGTTGCCGCGCTCGAGGCGCACGGCTTGCGCCATATGGCTGTGGAGACCGCCCATGCCGCCATCGCCGCCGCCTCATCGCAGGCGCCGAGCATTGTGCTGCTCGATCTGGGCCTGCCCGATATGGACGGCGTCAAGGTGGTGGAGTCGGTGCGCGCATGGTCGGGCATGCCGATTATCGTGGTCTCGGCGCGCAGCGAGGATGCGGACAAAATCCGCGCGCTCGATGCCGGTGCCGACGACTATCTGACCAAGCCGTTTTCGGTCGAGGAACTGCTCGCGCGCATTCGCACGACGCTCAGGCGCCTTTCGTATGCGCAGACGGGCGGCGTTGTCTCCGAGGGCTCGTTCGATACCGGTGAGCTGCATATCGATTTTGATGCCGGCATCGCCACGATGGATGGCGAGGAACTGCATCTGACTCCGATCGAGTATAAGCTCCTGTGCCTGCTGGCGCATAACGCCGACAAGGTACTGACGCACCAGTTTATCCTGCACGAGATTTGGGGCACGGCGACCAAGAGCGACCTGGCGAGCCTGCGTGTCTTTATGGGCACGCTGCGCAAGAAGATCGAGTCCGACCCCGCGCATCCGCGCTATATCCAGACGCACGTGGGTATTGGTTACCGATTGGTCATCCAGGGATAGGTCGGCATCCGCCATCCCAATATGAGTTGCGGTGAAATACGGTCTAAATTTGCCTAATTCCAGGCAAAACAGTCCGTATTCCACCGCAACTTTGTTTATTTGCCCTTGGGCTTGCTGGCGTAAAACTTTTTCTTTTTGGGCTTGCCGGCGGGGGAGGGCTTGCCGACAAAGTTGGGCTTGCCGTTTCCGGTCTGCGCGTGCGCGGGCGCCGTTGCGCGAGGCTTGCGCGCCTCGGGGTTGCGCAGCTCCTCGGTTCGCTCGGCAATCTCCTCGGCGCTAAAGCCGACTTCGGCCATGGCGTCCTCGATGGGCAGGCGGCGCACGATATAGCAATGGTGCACCTTCTGGTTGCGCGCGAAATCCTCGGGGATGGTCTGTGCCGTAATGTCCTCCAGCACCACGCCCGCGCGTGCGAGCTTGCGCGTTTCGGGGCGGAAGCCGCGCAGGTTGCAGCTAAAGATGGCATGTCCGCCCTGTGCAAGCAGGCGAGATACGCCGGCCAAAAGCTCAACATGGTCGCGCTGGACATCCCAGGTGCGGCGGCCCATCTTGGACGAGTTCGAGAACGTGGGCGGGTCGACAAAGATCAAGTCCCAGCGGTTGCGCGTCTGGCGCTGGTCGCGAATCCAGGCGAGCACGTCGTCGCGCACAAAATGATGCTGCGGACCAACAAAGCCGTTCTGGCGCATATTGCGCTCGGCCCAGTCCAGGTAGGTGTTGGAAAGGTCGACTGTCACGGTTTCCTCGACGCCGCCGTCGGCCGCATAGCAGGTGGCGGTGCCGGTATAGGCGAACAGATTGAGGAAGCGGCGTGCCTGTTTGGCGTGTTCGCGCACCAGGTTGCGGGTGACGCGGTGATCCAGGAAGATGCCCACATCCAGGTAGTCGTCAAAGTTGACGGCAAAGGTGAGCCCGCCTTCTTCGATGAGCGGCAGACGCCGGCGCGCGATGTTGGCGCGCTCGCCCGATCCGCCCTTGCCGGCGCCCTGCTTGCCGTACTGCGAGCCGCCACGCGAACGCATGCGGGCCTTGGCGTGCACGTGCTCGGCCGGAACATCAAGGATGCGCGGCGAGATGGCCAAGATGTCGAGCATGCGGGCCTGGGCCAGCGCGGGGTCGATGGTCTTGGGCGCGGCGTATTCGGCGATGACGAGCCAGCGGCCCGGCGTCTGCGGGCAACCCTCGTACAGGTCGATGGCAGCGGAGTAGTCGGGCAGGTCGGCATCGTAGACGCGATAGCAGCTCACGCCCTCGCGCTTGGCCCACTTGCGGCGCAGACGGGCATTCTTGCGCAGGCGGTTGGCGAACTGCTCGGACTCCGGGATGAGCACGGGCAGCGGCTTGCCGTCGCCCAAGTCGAGCGTGGCGGCAGGTTCGGGCGTGGGAGTATCGGCGGCTTCGTCATGAGCGTCTGCGGTCTGTTCCTCGGCATCTGCGCTGATCGCTGCTTCAAATGCCGCGGCGGCGTGGTCGAGCGAGGGCCAAATCTCAATAGCCGCCTCCTCGTTGTTGGGCATGACGGCGATCGAGCGCTTGGGCTCGGCGTGGAGCGCGCGGGCCAGCAATCCGTCGCGGGTGAGCGCGGCGACCGGTGCCGAAGCGAGCTCGGGCGCGCGGCGCAGCTCGCCGACCAGCGTCATGGCGTCGTGCATGAGTGAAAGCGGTGTCTCGGTGGTGTCTGCGACTACGGCGGCTCCGGCGACGGCGCCAGCATGGTCCAGCACGGTGGCGGACTTGGCGGCGCAAAAGTCGACAAAACGCTTGTAGCCGGCGCACTTGACCATGCGCTCGGCAGTCTTGCGGGCGGCGGGGTCGATGTCTACGGCCACGATGCGCGCCTGGCGCTCGCGCGCTGCCGTCTCGCGCTCGCGCGCCTCGGCAAGCAGCTGCTCCCACAGGGCGGCGTCGTGTAGCTGCCAGCCCTCAAAGCCCCAGCGCTCGCGTGCGGCGCCCGGGGCGCGGTTGGTCAGAATGTTCACGGCCTCCAGCAGCAGACCGCCGCCGGCGCACGAGGCATCGATCAGCGTGGGAAGGGCTTCATTCTCGTAATCGTCAGCCGTTAACTCGCGCTCGCACAGTGCGGTCCAGCCGACCTGCGCCAGCACCAGGGCGGCGTAGTCGGGGCGCAGCACGTGCGTACCCTCGCCGGCGCGGGTCGCTGCGGGCGGCAGACGCTTGAACAGCGGATCGCCCGAAAGGTCCAGGCTGATGCTCGCGCGGCGCTGACGCAGCGAAAGCAGCAGGTGAACATCGGGATCGGTGGCGTTGACATCGGCGCGACGGCCCGTGGTTTCGGCCAAGCGGTCGCACAATGCGTCCTTGGCGCGCAGGGCCGAGAAGCGCGTGTTGCGCAGCTGCTCGGTCACGCCGCGGGCGGTGATGGCGATGGTGGCGCCGGGGCGGATGACGGTCTCCCAGGCGATGTCGTAAACGCTGTCGTACAGTTCATCGGCATCCTGCGCCTCAAAGCGCCCGAGTACCACGAACACACGGCTCGCCAGGCGCGACCACAGACAGGCGCGGTAGCCTTCTTCGAGCTCGCCCTCAAATGTAGCGCGGCCCTTCAGCCGGCGAACATGCGAAAGCCCGAGGCGTTTAAGCTCATCGGCGAGTGCGGACTCAAAGCCCTCGGGGCAGCTTGCGTAAAATTCCATGGGTGACCTCTCTGGTTGCGTCGCTCCATTATATGATGGAT
>JAXJCX010000045.1:0-4910 GCA_036302225.1 Collinsella sp. | reverse complement strand
GGCTCGCTGCTCCTTTCGATGGAGTCGCCTTCGGGTGTGCTGTTCTCGGTGCTGCTGATGGGGGAGGCGCTCACCTCGCGCCTGCTCGCCGGCTTCGCGCTCATCTTTCTTTCGATTATCTTGAGCGAGACGCATTTCGATTTTTTGCGTCGAAAGCCGCGCCCGCAATTGTAAACAATTTGTTGCGCCGCCTCCCGGGGCGGCATTTTTTATGCGTCGCCCTTAAAGTGGTACCTTGCACTTTACGCTATCAAAGTGCTTGCTGCAAAAACGTTACTGGAGGGCATCTATGGCACCAGCACTGTCCGATCTTCAACCGCAATCAGCGCCCAAGGCCACCGCGGCGGCGCAGGCCGCTATCGGTGACGGTCTTGTTGCAGAGGCTCAGGCTTTTGCAGGCGAGCTCGCTGCGTGGCGACACGATTTACACCAGATGCCCGAGCTGGGTAATAGCCTCCCGCAGACCTCTGCGTATATCCAAGCGCGCCTGACCGAGATGGACATTCCATTTGCCACGCTCGTCGACGGCTCCTGTGTTGTGGGCCTTGTCGGTGCCGGTGCCACCGCGGCCCAAGGCAATGGCGTCTGCACGGACGAACAGGCCGGAACGGTCGTTATGTTGCGTGGCGACATGGACGCCCTGCCCGTTGTCGAGGAATCCGGCGAGCCCTTTGCATCCACCAATGGCTGCATGCATGCTTGCGGTCACGATATGCACGCGACAGCGCTGCTTGGTGCGGCGCGCCTGCTCAAGGCCCGCGAGGGCGAGCTCGTCGACGCCAATGCCACCGTCAAACTGTTGTTTCAGCCGGGTGAGGAGACCTTTGAGGGAGCGCGCGCTGCCATCGCCGACGGCTTGCTCGAGAACCCGCGTCCCCAGGCTGCCTTTGCCATGCACGTTAATAGCCAGTCGCCGCTTGGCCTGGTGCTCTACGGCAGCCCGGCGCTCTCGGGCGTGTACGGTTTCCGCATCACGCTGCAGGGCAAGGGTGGCCACGGTTCCAGCCCCGAGATCTGCATCGACCCCATAACGGCCGGTGTGCATGTGCACCTGGCACTTCAGGAGCTCATCGCTCGCGAAGTGCCGGCGGCCAAGGAGGTCGCACTGACCGTGGGTAAGTTTGCCGGTGGCCAAGCGGCCAACGTCATTCCAGATACCTGCGTACTGGAAGGCACGCTGCGCGGCTTCGACGTCGAGCTCATGGAGCACCTCAAGACCCGCATCGCGGAGGTCGTCAAAGGTGTTGCCACGACGTATCGCACGCCGGCGACCATCGAGACGCTCTCAGATGTTCCCCCGCTCGTCCTCGATGACGACATGACCCAGGCTTCGCTTGGCTATGTGGGTGCGACGCTGCCCAAGGCCGCCTTCCTGCCGCTGTTCCATGCCATGGCGAGCGAGGACTTTGCGCTTATCTCGAGCGAGATCCCGAGTGCGTACTTTACCGTGGGCGCCGCTGTAACCGATACGGACGAGCACTTTGCCCAACACCATCCCAAGGCACGCTTTAGCGATGCCGAGCTGCCGCTCGGCGCCGCGGCTTACGCGGCGGTCGCTTTGGGCTATATCGCCGACCACCGGTAACACCCAACCTTGCTTTCAAGCCTGCGGGCATGTCCATAAGGCCTATGCCCTTGTCTTTCAAGGCAATCTTGGGCACTACCGGCGCCCGGCGCAGGCTATTCGTTTGTTTAAAAGGAGCAGTATGTCCCGGCAGTATAAATTCTTCCCCGGTTGGCTCGTCGTGGCCTCCGGCTTTGTCGTCATGGCCACGTGCTACACGATTTTCGTTAACTGCATGAGCCTGTTCCAGCCGCTCATCGTCAGCGACTTGGGCATTTCTCTTGCACAGTACAACATCTCCAACGCCATCTCCACCGTGGTGAGCGTTATCGGCTCACTTGTGATCGGTCATGTGGCCGATAAAGTGAGCAGTCGCGTTTTGGGTTCCCTCACTGTTATCGCCACCTCTGCCGTTCTTGCCGGCATGAGCTTTGTCGGTGAGCTGTGGCAGGTCTACGTGCTCTTTGCCGTCTCGGGCTGCTTTGCCGTCGCCTCGACCCGCCTGCTCATTAGCCTTGTGACCGCCAACTGGTTTACGGCCAAGCGAGGCCTTGCCATCTCCATCGCGCTTTCGGGCTCGGGCTTTGGCGGGGCCATTCTGTCTCCCATCGTGAGCTCGCTCATCGTGAGCGTTGGCTGGCGTTCCGCCTTCCTGGTGCTCGCGGCTATCTGCATGGTGGCGGCGCTGCCCATCACGGCCTATTCCTTCCGCACCAAGCCTTCCGAGATCGGCCTTAAGCCGCTCGGCGAGAACCCGGGCGATCCGTCCGTCTCGACGGCCGGCGACAAGGACGAGCACACGGCGCCCGAGGTTAACGTTGGCTGGTCTCGCATCAAAAAGAGCCCGGCGTTTTGGCTGCTTGTCGTCGCCTTCCTCTTTATGGGCCTCGTTAACGGCGCCATCTTGCCCAACCAGGTCACCAACATGACGAGTGTTACCGTCAACGGTGCCAAGATCGTCACGGGCGGTCACGATCCCATGTGGGCGGGCACGGTGCTTTCGGCCTATATGGTCACCGTCGTTATCGCCAAGATTTCGCTCGGCGCCATCTACGATCGCTTTGGCCTGCGCTTTGGCAACGTGCTGGGATCCGTTGCGTGCATTATCGCTTGCGTTGCTCTGTGCTTCCCCGCGACCGATCTTGGTCCTATTGTGGCCGCCGTGAGCTTTGGTATCGGAACGTGCATGGGCACCATCACGCCTACCATTGCTGCGTCCAAGCAGTTTGGCATGGCCGACCTCGGCAAGGTCACGGGCACCATTACCTCGCTCGAGATGGTCGGCGGCACCGTGGGCGCCATCGTCTCGGGCGTGCTGTTCGACGCCACGGGCTCCTTTGTGAGCACCTGGATTGTCTGCTTGGCGTGCTCCGTGGTCATGCTCGTGTTCCTGCTGGCATCCGAGCCCATCGCCGCCAAGCTGCGCGCGAGCGTGGCGGGGGAGTAGACGTCCGTCGCTTTTTCTGTTTGCCCTGTTCTGTCCGTGGCCGCCTTGGAAGCCGAATGGATGCTCGTACCATCATTCGGTTTCCAAGGCGGCCACGGGCCTACGAATGATCCGTTTTCCTCCGTCCCCAGCGGATCATGTGACCCGAAGGGGACGGAGGAAAAGGGATCACAAACAGCGGCGGCGCGTCTGGCCGAACGAGCCCCCATACCCTCGTTCGGCCAGACGCGCCGCCGCGTTGCTGCTTTGTGCCGTATAATGACCACTACCTATGACGCGATACAAAAGAAAGGTGTTTGCCCATGCAGGCACAGAAGGCGGAGGGAACCCGCGACCTTATCGGCGCCGAGATGCGCGCCTGGCAAAAGATGCAGCAGATTGCGGCCGGCGTGTTCGAGCCGTTTGGTTTTAAACCCATCGAGACACCCGCGATCGAGCAGGTGGACGTGTTTGTCCACGGTATCGGCCAGTCGACCGACGTCGTACGCAAGGAAATGTTCCGCGTGTTCAGCGGTGCCAACCTGGAGCGCGTCTTTACCGAGGGCACCGACACCAAACTCAAGCCCAAGCAGCGCCTGGCACTTCGCCCCGAGGGCACGGCCGGCGTGGTGCGCGCCGTCGTCGAGAACAACCTGGTGCCCCAGGGCTCCACGCCGTTTAAGGCGTACTACGCCGAGGCCATGTTCCGCGGCGAGCGTCCCCAGAAGGGCCGCCTGCGCCAGTTCCACCAGGTGGGCATCGAGTGGCTCGGCGCTCCCGATCCGGCGGCAGACGCCGAGTGCATCATCATGCTCATGGAGTTCTACAAGCGCCTGGGCTTCGACCTTTCCAAGCTTCGTCTGCTCATCAACTCGATGGGTGACGCCCAGTGCCGTCCGGCTTACCGCGAGCAGGTCAAGCAGTTCATCCTCGATCACGCAGACGAGATGTGCGATGAGTGCCGCGAGCGCGCCGAGCTCAACCCGCTGCGCGCCTTCGACTGCAAGAACGACCACTGCCGCGAGATCATGGCCGACGCGCCGCTGATGGGCGATAACCTGTGCGACGAGTGCCGCGAGCACTACGAGCAGGTCAAGCGCTATCTGGATGTCGCCGGTATCGAGTATGTCGAGGATCCCACCCTGGTGCGTGGTCTGGACTACTACACCCGCACTGTCTTTGAGGTCGAGGCTCCCGGCGCCGGCGTCGGTTCCATCGGTGGCGGCGGCCGCTACGACGGCCTGGTCGAGCTTGAGGGTGGCAAGCCCACGGCGGGCGTCGGCTTTGCCGTCGGTTTTGAGCGCGCCCTGCTGGCCCTGCAGGCCTTTGGCAGCGATCTGGGTGCCGAGGAGGTCCCGTGCGTCTACGTCGCCAATGCCGGCAAGGAGCTGCGTCAGAACGTCTTTACCATTACGCAGCAGCTTCGCGCCGCAGGGATTGTGACCGAGGCCGACTATCAGGGCCGTTCGCTCAAGGCCCAGTTTAAGCAGGCCGATAAGGTAGGCGCCAAGCTCATCCTGGTCCTGGGCGGCGACGAGCTTGCCGCCGGCAAGGTCAAGGTGCGCGACATGCAGAGCCATGACGAGGTTCTCGTCGATCTGGCCAACGTCGTCGAGGCGGTTCGCGAGCGTCTGTAGCGCATGATTTTTGAGCTGCGGACCCGCTAACATGTCCCGCTCGCGACGAGCTATTGTTACGGGGGTGTTTCGCATTTATGCGGAATGCCCTCGTTTGCATATGCCGCCCACCGAGAAATACGACCATTTGGGGCAAAAACCCTTGCAATGCAGAAAATACTTTTGTGTGGTAAAGCGCAATCAGTGTCGAAAGTATTTCTCAAGCGCCTATAATGAATACCGCATGTTACGTGCATAGAAGGAGGAATGGGAGGAAACGTGGCTGAGAACCTAAGCAACCAGT
>JAXJCX010000044.1:0-51580 GCA_036302225.1 Collinsella sp. | reverse complement strand
GTGGGGATGTCGGGCACGATGGTGGTGTCGATGCTGGACTTTATTTCATCAGCGTGATCGCTCATTGCAATATCCTTTCATATGAACATGCGCTCATATAACTTACTTCCGAGTATATGAGCGCATGTTCATATGTCAATATAATTCACGAAATATTTTGCTATCGAATGGCCCTGGTGGCGGCTAAAGGCATCGATGATCGCGGATAAGGCCGCCGATGCCAACGTGGGTACCTTAGCGACGTGCAAAAACGGGAGTTTTCAGCATTGACGAGGGGTTATTTATTGCATAATGCGGCGGCATTTGCCGCCGCAGGGCTTTACTGGAGTGTAAGTGCCGACTGATGTTCCCCAGTTGTTGCCTAACATACATCAAAATCAGCGGCATCGGTGCAAAATAGATCAATTCGAAGCTCCTTGGATACCCGGCTTTGCTGAAAACTCCCGTTTTTGCACGTCGCCTGGGTACCCACCCCGTCAGTCCGCCTCTGTTCTGGCCCCGTACACCCTGCCTTCGGGCGTGGAAGTGCTTGTTTGAGCGAACTCCGGGCAATCCAACTCGATGACTTGCATGTCGTCGATGGCTGGGGCATCGTTGATTGTCGGGTCGTTCAGCGAGATGCCTTCGAGCACGGCGTGTTCGAGCTCAAGTACACTACGCTGCTCTGCATCTTGACAGAGGAGCTCATCAATACGCTTCTTTTCCTCGATAAATCTCCTGAGCACAAATCGTCGCAGCTCTTCTTGCTTAATTGCAAAATCTTTGGGTAGGCGCGATGGGCGAATGCCCTCCTTTCGCTGGATCGCCTCCATGACCCTGGCGAAGGCGCTGGCGTGCATAAAGGAATAGCGACTGACGGTAATGATTCCGTAGCCCATGGACGCCAGCGCGTTCTTGCGCTCTTCGTCAATGGCGCGGTCTTCTTCGGCATCGTGCTGAAATCCGTTGTATTCGATGTCGGTTTGGGACCGCTTAAGATATGCATCCATATAGAACTTTTCGCGCCGCGTGAGGTCTTTTGCGGCAGCTGTGACCTTTACTTCGTAGTCGGTCTCGATCTCGCTAATGCCCAGCCCGCCCTCGCGTCTGGGTAACGTGAGCATCATAACAAACGCCGTTTCCATCGGCGAGCGGCATCCGTCCCGCACGCACCGGATGGCTTTTCGGGCAAGCTCAAGCCCCTTGCAGTCGGTGAGGGAGTTAAAAAAGTGCTTGAGACTCGAGGTCGAGGTGAGCGCGAAGCGCTCGGTGTAGGCTGTCGAGGCATCGCGCCCAAGGGAATAGGCGCCACACAGTTCGAAGTAGTACTCCACAAGTTCGCGAAAGGGGAGATAGGTTGCCGCCTGAAGCGCACAGAGTTCGACGCCAACAATATAGATGTCGTCAGCGAGTTCGATGAAACGCGAGCCCGAGAAGCGCTTGGACGACACGTGGCATTTGCAGTCCGGTATGTTGCGCACGTTTGCGCGCTCGAACACCGTTGTATCGAGCGGGGCGTCGTCATCGAGGGCGACATTGTGCCTGGCGAGCCAGTTGGCGGCAGAGTCGAGCAGTTCCTTGCTGGGGCGCGCCCCGTAGATTTTGGCAGGGCTGCAGGGCTCGGTGCCAATTGCGGATACCGAGTATGCGGCTTGGTAGACCGCTTTTGCCGTGTTATGTGAAAGCACGATACTCATACAGCTAGCATGGCAGACCAGGCGGCGGGGTTCGCGATAAACGCCAAGGCAAAATGTTGCGACATAACGAAAGCTGTCCAAGAGTTTGACGCCAATGATGGAGAAAGATGCCATTTGGAACATTGTCGCAGCTCGCTGGCTACGTAGGCCTCCACAACTGATGCTGGTCAGCGCCGTTTTGATTCAAAAGCGGCGTCAAAAATGATGTGTAATTTGGCTTGAACATGCGCAAACGAAGTTCTTAGTTGTACTTAGTTGTGCGGCGGCTAGGCTCCGATGGCCGGGGGCCGCGTGCGCGGTGCCGAAAAAACGGGTCGATATCCGCTTGGATATCGACCCGCATTGCGTCGCTTGAGAGGGACGCCTCGGCGTGTCGCTTTTGCGCGGGGCGCTATGGCCCGGCAAGTATTGTTCGTGAATGGCGCTTTTACTTGGCAAACAGGTTCTTGAGGTTGAACTCGGCCTGAACCGTACGGAGCATGAGGTCGGTGTCGTCGAGGCCCAGGTGCTGCTCGTTGGCGTCGGCGGCGAGGGTGCCACGGCGGCGCGCCCAGTTCTCGAGCGCAGCGGGCGCGGACTCGCGGGGGAGCGAGCGCACGTCGGCGTCCAGGCTGCGGCAGATCTGGCGCGAGTCGATGACGATAATCTTACCCGCGCGGCGTGCCTCGGCGTAACCGTCCAGGTGGATCTTGAACCAACTGTCCTCAAAGGCGGCGTTGTGCGCCATGTATGGGTACTTCTTCATAAGCTTGAGCAGCTGCTTCTGCAGCTCCTTGTTCTCGCGGAAGGGCGTTTTGCCGTCAATGTCATCCCAGGTGATGTGGTGGATATTCGACAGCGGCACATCCTCGCCGCGGTAGATATCGGGCAGGCCGCAGTAGTGTGCCTCGGCGTCGTGTGGGACGGCGTCGCTGGTGAGCTCCATGATCTCCCAGCCCACATTGATGATGTAGCCGCGCTCGGGTGCGCGGCCGGTGGTCTCGATGTCGATGCCGAGCACCGTACCCTGAATGGGCTTGCGGGCGTAGGCGACACCGAGTGCGTCGCGGTCGCCGCGGATCTCGCGCATGACGGACGCGGCGGTGCGCTTTTGCATCTTGCCGATGGCGGCGCAGGTGTCGGCGTCGGACAGGCCGCGCGAAAGCGTCGCGGGCGTCACGTTGCGCAGGCGCGCCTCGCCAATCTGGTCGCACAGGTCGCGGTTGCGGTCTGCCAGGTCGCGCACGGTGGCAAAGTCGAAGCCGGGGTCGCCCTCGGCGGTAAAGTACTCGGTCTCGAGCACCTTGAGGGCCTCTTCGCCTTTCTGACGCTCGGATTCCATGGCGCCGTGGTCGCCGTAGATAAACATGGGGATAAACGGCTGGCGCTCGTATTCGAGTGCTTGCGAAACGTTCATATAACTGCTCCTTGGACGGGCCGCGTTGCGCGGCTCGGGTTTGTCGAGTTATGGCGAGATGATAGTTTACCATGGGCAACTACTGGCATCGCGCCTAGGACAATTACAATACCCTAGTTGACCGCTAGGACTTTTACAATGCTGCCGAAAGACACGAAAGGTTCCATCCGTCATGGATTTGCTGATTGATATTCTGCTCGACGCCGGCAAGGACACGCTCTCGCTGGTGCCGTTCTTGTTGGTGACATATCTGGCTCTCGAGACGCTCGAGCATGTTGCGGGCGACCGCGTTAACGGCGCCATCAAGCGTGCCGGCGCCGCCGGCCCCGTCGTTGGCTCGTTGCTGGGCATGGTGCCGCAGTGCGGCTTTTCGGCCATGGCGGCAACGCTGTACGCCGGTCGCGTCGTGACGCTGGGAACCCTGGTAGCGGTGTTTCTCTCGACCTCCGACGAGATGCTGCCGCTGCTACTTGCCGAGCAGGTTCCCGTGCAGACTATGGCGATGCTTTTGGCTTCGAAAGCGCTGATCGCGCTGGTCACGGGCTTTATCGTGGATGCCGCCATTCGCGGTCTGCGTCGCAACGCCCGCGCACATGCGGCGATTCGTCGTACCGTGTTGGGGACCGCCGTCAATCCGGCTCATGTGAACTGCGCGCATGACGACCACAGCGGTGGCGACATTATCGACGAGGTGGCCGAGGCGGGCGTGAGCGCCGATCACATCCATGAGCTGTGCGAGCGCGACCATTGCGGTTGCGATGAAGACGAGGACGAGCACGACCACAGACACGATCACGGTCATGAGGGCGAGCATGAACACCATCATGACCGTGATCACTCCCACTCACACGAAGGTGCGCCCGTCCTGTCGATTATCCGCAGCGCCATCTCGCATACCGTGCAGGTATCGGTATTCATTTTCCTGGTGACGCTGATTCTGGTCGCCGTGCTCGAGACCTTTGGCGAGTCCGCAATCGAGCAGTTCCTGCGTGGCAACGAGACGCTCGCCGTCCTGGGTTCGGCGCTTGTCGGCCTGATCCCCAACTGCTCGGCGAGCGTGGTCATTACGCAGCTGTATCTGGAAGGCGCGCTACAACTGGCGCCGATGCTCGCCGGCACGCTCATTTCCGCCGGCGTGGGTTATCTGGTGCTGTTCCGCACCAACCGCAGCGCTCGCGAAAACGCCGTGTTCCTGGTCATGATGTACGTCATCGGCGCTGGCTGGGGCCTCGTCCTATCTGCCTTCGGCCTCTAAGTAGGCCTAACAAAACGGGCTTCAAAATAGCCATGCACGGCGTCTGCACAATGCGGCGACGCATGGCATTTTGAAGCCCGTTTTTTTGTTGAGCCACGGATCATGAGCGCTCACACCGCACAAAACAAAAAGGCAGATTTCCGGGCATATCCCAAAAATCTGCCTTGGTTAGCGCAGCAGCTCGGTGATGTTGCGCTTAAAGCGGGCGCGGTCTTCGCTGGTGAAGGCTGCCGGCCCGCGGGTGCGACCGCCAGCGCGACGCACCTTCTTTTCTTCGTGACGAATAAACAGCTGTATGTCGATGGTTGCCTTGTCGTACACGCGCCCGCGCACGCCGATGGCGGCGGCATCGCGGCCGAGCACCATGCTCGCCAGGCCAATGTCCTGCGTCACGACCACGTCGCCCGCCTGCAGACGTTCGACAATGGCAAAGTCGGCACTATCGGCGCCCACGCTCACATCGAGCGTGGTGACCCAAAAGCCGCGTCGCGCGTGCTCGGCATCGCGCGGATCGTCGCGGCGAATGTGCCGCTCCAGGTTCTGCGTGCTGTTGCCGGCAATCACCACGGCGACGCCCGCTCGCCGCGCACAGTCGATCGACTCGCGCGTAACCGGGCAGGCGTCGGCATCAATAAACAGCGTCCGCGGCATCTAGTGCACCAGCTTGCCAAAGCGGATAGCGCGAATAATCAGCGTCACGCCAAACACCAGGAGCGCGGCGCCGCTAAAGATGACGAGCATCTTTGCCGACCACAGTGGATAGATAAACACGAACATGCCGGCGATGATGGAGAGCGCGCCGCTCAGGATGGCAAGGGCGCGGTTAGACGAAAGCTCGGACTCCAGAATGGACATGACACCTTCGACGATCCAGCCAAAACCGGCCACGACCACCACGAGCGTGGTGAGCGTCGCGGTCGAGAAGGCCTGGTTGCGCAGGATTATGACGCCGCCCAGAATGATGATCAGGTTGGAGATGATGCTCGTGACGCGCCAGCCGGCGGGCAGCAGCGGCTCAAAAATGGCGGTGAACAGCCTGATGGCTGCCGTAATTATAAAGTAGAAGCCCAGGACGGTCGTCAGGAAGACGAGGGACTTGGCGGGTGCAAACAGCAGCGCGATGCCGGCAAGCAGCGCGATGACGCCCGTGACGGCGTAGATCCAGCGCACGGCCTTGATTGCCTTGCCTGCCATGCTTTTCTCGTCAAATCCAAACAGATTCGACTGCTGGTCGTCGTTCTTAAAGATGCCCATGAGGTCTCCTTTCCGCACGGCGTTTGCCGTCATTGTTGTTTTTGCGGCGTATGACGCAGTTGCTACAACAAGTATCGCCTAAAGGCGCCGGCGTATGGGTCGGGGAGGGCGAAGTGTAACCCAAAGGTCCCGATTTGTTTTCGTTGTTCCCTGTGTCGCGACATTCTATTCAACAGGTGTAGAACATTGCGGCTCTGTTCGTTATTGCCTGCGTTTTAGGTTAGATTTTCCTAAGAACAATTGGCTTGTATTGGGGGTCTCTATGAACGAAGCTGTTCCCGCGGCGCCGTCGAGCGTGGAGTCGATGGCAAAGCAAGGTTGCGAAAAGCTCGGTCTGGAATCGTTTGACGCGCTGGTTCGTCGCGCCCGCACATGCCGCCGTTTTGACGAGTCCATGCGCGTGCCGCGCGAGTTTTTGCTTGAGCTGGCAGAGCTGGCGCACCTGGCTCCCTGCGGCGCCAACGCTCAGCGCCTACGCTTTCATGTGGTGAGCGACGCCGAGGACTGTGCTCGCGTGTTTGACGAGCTTGCATGGGCCGGCGCGCTCAAGGACTGGGCAGGCCCTGCCGAGGGCGAGCGTCCGACCGGCTACATCGCAGTTCTTGCTGAGCGCACCGTTCCCGGCAAGCCCGCCGCGCCTATCACCGAGGTTGACACGGGCATCGCGGCTCAGACGATGATGCTCGCCGCGCGCAGCGCAACGCCCGAGGTGGCGGCTTGCATGTTCAAGGCCTTTACGCCCCACGCGATCGATGCGATGGGGCTCGACGGCGACAAGTATGAGCTCAAGCTGATCATGGCGTTTGGCGTTCCGGCCGAGACGCAGGTGATCGATGCGATCGACTCCAACCCGGATGGCTCCATCAATTATTGGCGCGACGAGGAGCAGGTGCATCACGTGCCCAAGCGCCCGCTCGCCGACGTACTGGTGTAGTTGAGCGTCGCCGCGGCGTGATCCGGCGGTAAACCACCACAAAGGTGCCCGTCCCCTTTGTGGTGGTACGAGGGGAGGGCATGTGGCCGATCTGTATTTGGTGCGGCATGGGCAGACCGAGCTCAATGTGCAGAACATTTTGCAGGGCTGGCACGATTCGCCGCTTACGGCGCGCGGGCGCGAGCAGGCACTGGCGACGCGCGCGGCGTTTGAGGCGCGCGGCATCTCCTTTGACCATGCGTATTCGTCTCCGTTGGGTCGGGCACGCCACACGACCGAGCTTATTGTTGGTGAGGGCCGTTCCATAGAGCTGGTCGATGACCTGCGCGAGTGGCATTTGGGATCGTTGGAGGGCACATCAAACCGCGAGATGCCGGCGCAACCCTGGGGCGATTATCCGGTCGCCTTTGATGGCGAGTCGGAAAGTGAGCTTCGCGCACGTATGGTCGCGGCGCTGTCTCGTATTATGGCTCGGCCTCGGCACGACTGCGTGCTGGCCGTTTCCCACGGCTCAGCCTGCCAGGAGTTTCTTGAGTATGTGGCCGGCGGGGGAGAACAGCTCGACAACGGCGCCGTGCTTCATTTTAGCTATTGTGATGGGGCGTTTTCGCTCTTGGGTTGGTAGCAAACGAAAGGACCCCCTATGAATAAAGACCTGTATCTGGTCCGTCATGGACAGACGATATTCAACCTTAAGCGCATTATCCAGGGCTGGAGCGACTCGCCTCTCACGCAGCTGGGATGCGACCAGGCGGCGCGCGCCGGCATGTTCTTGCGTGCGCGCGGCATTGAGCCCGACCACGCCTACACCTCGACGCTGCACCGCACCGAGCAGACTATCGCCAGCCTGTGGCCGGGCCTCGCCTACGAGCGCCTAGACGGCCTGCGCGAGTGGTTCTTTGGCGACTTTGAGGCCGAGCGCGTGATGCTTATGCCCGAACGTCCGTGGCGTGACTTCTACCGCCAGTTTGGCGGCGAGGGGCAGATGCAGGTGCGTGAGCGCATGGTGGCGACGTTGACCGATCTTATGCGACGCCCGGATCATTCGTGCGTGCTCGCGGTAAGCCATGGCTCGGCTATCAAGGAGTTTATGGATCACGTGAAGGGCGCGGCGGCAGACGAGCGCGACCGTGTGCCGGGCAACTGCTCGGTGCTGCATTTCGTGTTTGACGATGCGACCGATACGTTTGACTTGGTCGAAGTCTTTACGCAGGAAGATTATGCGCGCGAGCTGGGTCTTGAGCCGTTGGTGGCTGCAGTGGGTCCGCAGCGCGGGTAACGCGGCGTGGCGATGCGGATCGCCGACATCATTGCTCGATGTGAAAGGGGCGGGGATGCATGCGCATGTATCCCCGCCCCTTGTTTGTTGAGCGGCCGAGTCTTTGTACTGGGCGTTTACGCCCTGTTAGAACCGTGCGATCTGGTGGGTGAGCAGGCCCGTTGGAACTTGCGGTGCGCCGCCGGTGACCTGCGCGGCGGGGAATAACGCGGCAACGGTAAAGTTGAACGGCTCTTTGCCCGTGTAGGTGCCGGCTGTGCGGGCCTCGTCCGCCAGGAGCTGCGCCGCCCCTGCTAGCGCGGCAGCATAGGCGGGGTCGTCGGCCTGTGCCGGCTCCGGTGCCTGGTCGAGCATGGCTCGGATGGCGGCAACGGCATCCTCGCGCTTGACCTCCCACATACGGTGCGTAATGCCGGCGGGGTCGGTGACGGCATAGAGCGACGCGCCCTCTTTGGCGGCGCCGAGGATGATATCCATGACGGGCGAGGCCTCGTAGGCGAGCGTTACAGGGCGCGGCTGGACCTTAAGCGCGGCGATTGCACGGGCGGCTGCAGCTGTACCCGCGGAGGGCGCGTCGTCGCACGCCAGCACGCCGACCGGGCAAATCGCCACAACGCCCGTCACGCGCCCCGGCTCTCCGGAGCATTCGTACGCGTAATACGCCGCGCCCGGATCTTTGAGCATAAGCCCGTCGGCGATGGCGTCGCGCAGGGCGTCGTTGCTGCTCAGGATACCGCCCATCTGCGGCAGCGCTTCGAGCACGCGGTCCTGAGCTGGGCGGATGCAGGGAAACGGAAGTGCTTTCATGGGCGGTCCTAACGCGCGAGTCGGTTTGTTCGCGGCTTATTATGCCCCAACTTGGACGCTTGCGTCCCAGAGCGTGTTGTCAACAAGCGCGATGAGCACGTTCTGGCAGCGAACGATATCGGCATGGGCCCCGGCTCGTTGGGCTTATGCGCGAGCACCAACGAGCCGGGGCCGTAGCTCATGCAATTGCGGTTACCCGTCTTGCCGGCAATGACGGCGGTATCGGTGCAGCCGGTAAAGAAGCTGGCGGGTACGTCCGCGTCCGTCACGTCATCGGCGGCGCGCTTGAGCGCAGCTAGAAGGGGAGAGTTCGGGTCGCGCTCGATGGCGGGGCGATCGCCCGTCACGGCGAAACTGCCATGGCAACCGGGAACCGCGGCCTCGGCGGTGGCAGTGGCCTGCTCGACCATGTTGATCGCGGCGGCCGTATCGGTCGGCGGCGTCAGGCGCATGTCGACCCAGACCTTGGCGTGGTCGGGCACGACAAAGGGGCGATAGCCGCCCTCGTCATCATCAACCATATGAAACCTCAGAATCAGTTTGCTTTGCAAACCGATTGTAAGTCACCTGCAGATTCGCGACGTGCACGTAGCAGCATTTACCGTTCGCAGGCCGAGCCATCGCGTTTGCCGTCCGGGCGGGTTTACAAACGACGCGGTGGGTACGTACCTTTCATGGACGACATGCTGTGCGACATATCTGCCTTTCGGTATCACCGGATACCTCCACAGGTTTTGGCAATAATGCCGGACCTGCCCGATTCTGTGGACGATCCGCGCAGGGAACGTCTTTGTGAGCATCCGCTCGTCAAACATTTCCTGGGCACCCCGTTACACGTGTTGGCACAGGGCGGCTGCGGACGTAAGGGCGATCGCATTGTCAGGCATGTTTGGAATGGGGAGAGGCCGTTTGGCTCCGTGCGGCAGACAGAGTTTGGCCTTGATGCCGCGTCCCCGCTCTTTACGCTGCTGACCCTGGCTTCCTCGGTCTCAAACGAGCGTCTGATCATGTGCATGTATGAGATGTGCGGCACCTTTGCCGTGTGCAAGATTGCACCTCAAGTAAAGTTGGCGCTTGAGCAGGCATATGGGAGCCGGTGGGGTGACGCACGGTCGGGCTGGGAAAACGTAAAGGATGCCTCGGGGAATCCAACGGACTTGTGGAAACGACCTCCCTTGATCGAGCTCTCTGACCTTACGCAGTTCGCCAATAAGATCCAGGGACTCCGCGGTGCTAAATCATTCACACGTGCCGTGAAATGCATTACGGGGGTTGTGGCATCGCCGCTTGAGGTCCAAGCTTCGATGCTGTTTGGCCTTTCGAGGCTCCGCGGCGGCGAAGGGCTGCGCCTTACCAATAATGTTGAGATTCGCATGACGCGCAGCGCCCGCCTGATTTCGGGGCTTGATAGGCGCTACGCCGATATCTTGCTGGCAAATAAGGACGGCAGCCGAGAGTGCCTGGTTGAATGCCAAGGTAAAGCCATTCACGGATCCATAGAATCCAAGATCTCGGACTCCGATCGAACGACGGCCCTTCAGACGATGGGATATCCCGTCGTTCTGATGACCTATGGTCAGCTGGTCGACTCCGATGCCTTCCATGTAGTGATGGAGCTTATCATGTCCTATCTCGATATGCCGTTGAAAGACAAGACACCGCGGCAGCAAGAGCTCGAACGGCGGCTTCGTGAGGAGATTTTTATCGATTGGGCGGGAATGTAGCCGCGCGGGTGGAAAACGGCCGCGGGGGCTAGAGTCTTGGGCGTAAAAAAGGCTTTAATTTCGCCTTGGAATTAGCTTTAAAAGTGCTACCCAGAACAAGTTATTTCGGAAAATGGACAGTCAACTTAAATTTGGCATATAGAGATCGTTTTTTACCTACTAAAACCCCTGCTAAAGCTGTTTATAAAAGCAGTTGTGCTTAGTGACTTGAGCCTCACTGTCGATTATCCGAAACAACTTGTTCTGGGTAGCACTTTTCAAGCCGCCGGGAGCAACGAATTCGGCCCCCGTTTTGTGAAAACGGGGGCCGAATGGGCGTCGTGGCCTGTCTAGCAGGCTTGGCGCCGGCGCTATTTGATCACGCGCACGCGATACATCGACGGAATCTGCTTGAGCGCCTCGATGGTGCTGCTGTCCAGGTGCTCGTCGGTGTCGAACATGGTGTAGGCGTTCTCGCCGGCGGACTCGTTGGTCATACGCTGCACGTTGGCATTGTCCTTGGCCAGGATGGCCGTGATTTGGCCGATCATGTTGGGCACGTTGGCGTGCAGGCAGGCAATGCGGCTTGCGGCGCGCGCCTTGCCCATGCTGCAGGCGGGGTAGTTGACGCTGTGCGCGATGTTGCCGTTCTCCAGGTAATCCTTGAGCTCGCTGATGGCCATGTCGGCGCAGTTGGCCTCGGCCTCGCCGGTGCCGGCGCCCGAGTGCGTGGTGATAAACGTATTGGGCATCTTGACGGTCTTGGGCGTGGCAAAGTCGCAGCTAAACCAGCTGAGCTTTCCCTCGCGCAGGGCGGCGTCAACGGCGTCCTCGTCAATGATGGTCTCGCGTGCGTAGTTGATCAGCACGGCGCCCGGGGCCAGCAGGTTGATCTGCTCGGTGCTGATCATGCCGATGGTGTCGGCCTTGCTGGGCACGTGCACGGTGAGGTAGTCGCAGCCGCGGCAGAGGTCCTCGAGCGTGCCCACGCGCTGCACCTCGCGGCTCAGCACCCACGCGTGCTCGACGGAAATGAACGGATCGTAGCCGTAGACGTCCATGCCCAGGTCGACACAGGCGTTGGCGACCTTGGAGCCCACGTTGCCCAGACCGATGACGCCGATGCGCTTGCCCTTGAGCTCGCGGCCCACAAAGGCCTTCTTGGCCTTTTCGGCGTCGACCTGAATCTCGGGGTCGTCGGCGTTGTCGCGTACCCAGTTCATCGATTGCACCACGCCACGGCTCGAAAGCACCAGCATGCCCAGGACGAGCTCCTTGACGGCGTTGCTGTTGGCACCGGGGGAGTTAAAGACGACGACGCCCTTTTTGGCGTACTCCTCGATGGGGATGTTGTTGACGCCGGCGCCGCAGCGGGCGATGGCGCGGATGCCCTCGGGCAGCTCGTAGCCGTGCAGGTCGGTGGAGCGCATCAGGATGGCGTCGGCCTTCTCGGCGGTGCTCACAAACTCGTAGCCCTCGCCAAACTCGACCTTACCGTCCTTGGTGATGTCGTCGATGGTCTTAATCTTACGCATGGAAAAACTCCTTAGCAGGTTTGGTTTAAACAGGTGGTTTGAAGTGGCTGGTCGGCCCGCGCGTTGCGGGCTAGTTAGATCGCGGGCTCAAACTATGCTGTGCTTCGAAGTCCTTCATGTACGAGGCCAGGGCCTGCACGTCTTCCATGGTTACGGCGTTGTAGACGCTGGCGCGCATGCCGCCCACCAGGCGATGGCCCCTGACGTTTTGAATCTGGTGTTCGGCCGCGCCTGCGACAAAGGTCGCATCGAGCTCGGCGTCGCCGGTGCGGAAAGTGACGTTGGCGATGGAGCGACTGTCGGCTTGCGTGGTGCCATGGAACAGCTCGCTGTGCTCGAGCAGGTTATAGAGCAGGTTGGCCTTGGCCCAGTTGCGCTCGGCCATGGCGGCGAGTCCGCCGGTCTCCTCGACCCAGTGGAACACCTTGCCGCACACATAGATGCCAAAGGTGTTGGGCGTGTTGAGCATGGAGCCCTTGGCGGCCTGGGTCTTAAGGTCCATGTACTGCGGCGTCTGCGCAAAGGCGGGGCCATCGGCGATGAGGTCGCCGCGCACGATGACCACGGTCACGCCCGCGGCGCCGGCGTTTTTCTGTGCGCCGGCGTAAATGAGCCCGTAGCGCTCGACGTCGAGCGGCTGCGACAAAAAGCAGCTCGAGACATCGGCGACCAGCGGCACGTCGCCGCAATCGGGCAGCTCGTGGAACATGGTGCCAAAGATGGTGTTGTTCTGGCAGACGTAGACGTAGTCGAGCCCGTCGCCCGCGGCCTCGGCGGCAATGCGCGCGTTGACGTCGGCCATGTCGGGGATGCGGCCGAAGTTGGTGTCCTCGGAGCTCGCGAGCAGCACGACCTCGCCGTACTTGGCGGCCTCCTTGTACGCCTTGTTGGCAAAGTTGCCGGTCACGACGTAGCCGGCGCGGCCGCGGCGCATGAGGTTCATGGGGATGCCCGCAAACTGCAGCGTGGCGCCGCCCTGCAAAAACAGGACACGGTAGTTGTCGGGGATGCTCAGCAGGCGGCGCAGGGTTGCCTCGGCGTCGTCGATGATCTGCTGGTACATGCTAGATCGATGGCTCATCTCGAGCACGGACATGCCGCAACCGCGGTAGTCCATCATCTCGTCGGCGATCTCGGCGAGCACGCTTGTAGGCAGCGCGGCCGGGCCAGCTGAGAAGTTGTGCACACGTGCCATCTTCTAGTTCCCCCTCGTAGTCGTTTGAACGTTCGGGATACTTTAGCACAGTGGAGCGCCAGGCGCGACCGCATCACGGTAAAACTCGAGTGCGCTGCTATGATTTACAGGATGGTTACATGGGGGAGGGGTGCTTTACTCCTCAGGCAAATCCAAATCTGCGAGCGAAGGCATGAGGCTTTCTAGGCGCTTGATCTCTTCGTCGCAAATTAGCTACCTCCTGCCCGCTACGACGCGAGCGTGGCGATGACGGCTTCGTCGCCGGCGTATATGAGGGTGTTGCCGTCGGGGATGATCGTCTGGCCGTCGCGCTTGAGCATCACCACAATAAACGGATGCTTGCCTTGCGGCACATCGCTCAGGCGTTGGCCGGCCAGGCGACCGTGGGGTGTCACGGTGACTTCGCGCAGCGTAACCTCGGCACGCTCTTCAAACGTTGGGGCGGCCATTACCAGCAGATCGCCTTCCTCGATGACGGTATCGCCGTTGGGCAGTACCGGGTGCGCCCCGTCGCGCAGCACCAGGACCACGAGCATGTCGGCGACGCTGCCAATATCGGCGAGCGAGCGCCCGGCAAACGGATGGCCCGCGCCTACCTTGAGCTTAACGAACGACATGCCGTCCTCGTCGCGGTAATCGTTAAACGTGCGGCGCACATCGCCTTCCGCGTCGATCATGTCGAGCTTTTTCGCCACTGCCGGTAGCAGCGAGCCCTGCACTACAATGCTCGACACGGCAATCACAAAGACCAGGTCAAATAGGTCGTGCCCACCGGGAACACCGACCACCACGGCAAAGAGGCTAAACACGACCGAAGCCGCGCCGCGCAGACCCGCCCAGCTTACGAGCGCGACTTGGCGAGGATTGGTCTTAAAGGGCGCCAACAGCAGGCCGACGGCGATGGGGCGGCTCACGAAGAGCATAAACGCCATGAGCGCCAGGCCCGGCAACAGCATTTGCGGCAGGCGTGCGGGCGTGACGAGCAGGCCCAATAAAAAGAAGATGGTCATCTCGGCCATCTCGGTGAGGGTATCGAAGAAGTGCGCCATCTCGACCTTGCCGGTGATGTCGCTTGCACCCAGCACAATGCCGGCCAGGTATACGGCCAAAAAGCCGTTGCCGCCCAGATAGCTCGGCAGTGCGTAGGCGACGATCGCCACAGCGAATAAAAAGATAGTCTGCGCGCCCTCGGCCGTTGCGTGTGCGCGTTCAATCAGGCGGCTGGATGTCCAGCCGATGGCAAGACCCAGCCCCGCGCCCAGGATGATCTGCTTGGCCAGCAGCACGGGAATGTCGATATTGCCGCCCGCTGCGAGGGTCGCGAGCACCGCGGTGAGCATGTAGGCGACGGGGTCGTTGGAGCCCGATTCGACCTCGAGCAGCGAGTCGGTGCCGTCCCTCAGCGACAGGTTGTGCTCGCGCAGCACGCTAAAGACGCTGGCAGCGTCAGTGGATGCTACGACCGACCCCAGCAGCAGGCCGCCGATCCAATCGAAGCCCAGCATGAAGTGCGCAAACGCGCCGGTGATGCCAGTGGTGATGACGACGCCGAGCGTGCTCAGCAGTACCGCGGGCGCGGCGACAGGTTTGGCACGGTCGATGTTGGTGTTAAAGCCGCCGTAGAACATGATGAACAGCAGCGCCGTGCTGCAGACGGTTTCGGTGAGCGCGTAGTCGTTAAAGTCGATGTGCGCCGGGCCGTTAACGCCCAGCAGCATGCCGAGCGCGATAAAGATGAGCAGGGTGGGGAGGGGGAGCTTTTTGCCGACGGGTTTGATGGTCAGACACAAAATGATGACGAGGCCGATAAAGAGAAGTATCTGGTTCATGGGTAGTGTCCGCTCCTGGGTGGTTGGCGTGGCACGGTCAGTTGTCTGCGGTTATTTGTACCCAAAGATGGTGGGTTTATGGGGCCGAGCCGCGGGCGTTCGCATTATCGACACGAGGCGGGGGGCGCGGGCGGTGCTGGTTGGGGCGTTGGTGCTGGTGGCGCGGTGTTTTCGGGGCGTGCGGGCGGCCGCTTGTGACCGTTGGCAGCGGTGGCACTTTCCAGCTTTATTGCAACGGAGTACAATGGGTAACGTTTAAGTTCAACTTGAAGTTTTAGTCGTGGCATCGGGCTTCGGCCGTAATGCAGGGAAAGGCGTTCCATGGCGATCTATGTGACATCTGATGCTCACGGGCACGTGCGCGCGCTGGACGAGGCCCTTTCCAAGATCTCGCTGACGTCCGACGACACGCTGTATGTGCTGGGCGACATGATCGACCGCGGTCCCGATCCGGTCGGTGTCATCAACTTGGTGCGGTCGCTGCCCAACGCTCGCGTGCTTAAGGGCAACCACGAGCAGATTATGCTCGACGCGATCATTGGCCAGGACCCGCTCGATGCCGAGACCTGGGACATCAACGGCGGTTGGACCACGCGCCGGCAGCTCAACGAAATGGAATTTGAGGCATACGAGGAGCTGGTGCGCTGGGCTGCTGCCCTGCCGCTGTATGCGGTGGCCGAGACTGCCGAGCGGCCGTACCTGCTGGTGCACGCCGGCATTCAGGCCGAGGCGGCGCGTGCGTTTTTGCTTGAGCATGGTGTCGATTGCGGCGACGGCAGGGGAGCGGTCGATGTCGATAACGAGCTTCTGCAGCAAATGCTCGCCGTGCAGTCGTCCGATGACTTGCTGTGGATTCGTCACGGCTACTGGGATGCTCCGACGGGACTGCTTTCTGCCGAGGGCAAGGGCCCGGTCGTGGTGAGCGGCCACACGCCCACGGTGTCGCTCGGGCGTTATTGCGAGGTCGGCGGCCTGGCGGGACTCGACGAGGAGTCGGGCCGCGGGCGGATGGTGCGCTTGGGTGGCGAGGATACCGCCGGCGTGCCCGATCGCATCGATATCGACTGTGCGGCGGCCACCGGTTCCGAGTTCGGCCGCGTGGGCATCCTGCGCCTGGACGACGGGGCGGAGTTTTATGCGAACATCAACCCGGGCGAATAATCGCTGCAAAGGGTAGCTAATTTGGGACGGGGCCTTTTTGACTACTTTTGCCCTTCTGCCCGCTAATTGATTTTTCTGGGACGGGGATTAAATAATCATTTGGCTGCCCGCTGGCTAAGTGAGTAGACTTTTTTGGAAATGCCGAGCACCCAACTTATTTGCCTCAATAAAACTGCAGGTCACAGACTTGTGCTTTGCTGGCGTGGTCGGGGATTCGGTAAAAGTCTACTCACTTAGTTTTGCGTGATGCATATTGTTCGCAACGAGACCCCAGTCGGGGAGATTCCATCGCAAATTCCGGTGACCGGGGCAGCTAATTAGGCGCCGTACGGGTTGCGGGCTCGTTCTATGCGCTGGCGGATGTGGGCGTATTCGACAATCAACAGCACCAGCAGTAGGGCCATGATAGCCAGGTAACTTACGACGGCACCCATCAGGCCCAGCAGGTTGATTAAGATCACCGGGAGCACCACGCTCACGGCAAAGCAGATCAGATAGATCTTGGTGACGTCGCCGGCGTGGCGCAGCACTGTGATGATGGCGTAGATAAAGTCGATGGCCGCGGTGATGCCGCCAGCGACAACCATCAGCAGCGCCAATGTGCGGTAGCGCTCAAAGTTGAGGCCGTACATAAAGCTCATGAGGGGAATGCCGGGGCCGGCCATAAATGCGGCGCATACGCCGGTGATGGCCACGATCAGCGCCATAACGGCAATAATAATCAAGTCAAAACGGCGGCGTTTGCGCGGGTTCGCCCAAATGCTCGACAGACGCAAAAGCTGCGGTTTATAGACAAATCCAATGCTCAGCAAAATAGCCTGCGCCGGAAAGAACAGGGCATTAAAGTACAGCTGATATTTGTAGGCCAGCGTGCCTTCCATCACAAACTTGGGCATGCTCTCGATGAGGTTGAACAGGAACAGTGCGCCAAAGAGCGGGGCGCACTGGACAAACAGGTGGCCGACCTCGCGCAGGCTCACGCGACGCGATTTTTCGGTTTCGAGCAGGGCCAGCGGCGCGGTGACCAGCACGAGCGAGACGATGGCGGTGACACCCATGGCCATGGCCGCGATGGGCATGCTGCGCGTAAGGAACAGCGCCACGCTAAAGACCGCGATGACGCCGACGGAGCGCAGCGTTTGGCTCATGCCGGCCAGGTAGAGTTTATCGGCCTGCTGCAGGCGGCCCTCGTACACGTCCGCTACGCCGTCGATCACCTTATACAGGTAGACGCCCAGGCCGATCGTTGCCATCTGCGCGTCGTAGCCGCGGGCACTGCTGTATGCAAGGCCGCAGGCCAGCGCGAATGCTCCGCAAAGCCAGCGGTTGAGCTGGTAGGAGGCAAAGGACGCCTTCTCGTCGATGTCCGAGACCTGAAAATTGCGCACGCCGTAGTTGCACGCGATCATGATGAGCGTGCCGGTGACAAACGCAATGGAGAACTTGCCGGCTTCCTCGGCGCCCACGAGCTGCGTGGACACGATGGTGAGCAGAGGAAACGCCATGCCCCATACGGCGGTGCCCAGGGTATTCCAAAGGTAGTCGCGACGGGTGGCATGATCTTCGTACTCGGCTTCTTGCGTGGAGAAGCCGCCGCCGTAGACGGCTCCGAGCAGGCGGTTCCACCAGGCATTGACCATGCGGTGGATGGGGCCGGGCTGGCGATCGCGCTCGCGGCGACGGCGTGTGGCCTGGTTGCTGTCGGGACCGCCGGCGTTACGCTGGCTTAGCTCTTGGATTCGTGCGAGCTCCTCGGCGGTGTGCGATGCGGGGAACAGGCCGTTCTCGATGCGTCCGCCCTGCCCGTGCGCCCCGCCCGATACGGTGGGGTCGGTGACGCCGTTGCGGCGGGCGATGGCGCGGCGGATGCTATCGAGGGGCGTGATGCTCAAGGCGGAGTCCTTTCTATTGCTGCGCTCTAGTATAGACGCGGCGGTGTTTGCTCGTGTTTTTGAACGGATTGTTCAATATTTCGGCAGGCGGCAGAAAATTGTCGGTAAGCGTGCGGTATCCTGTTCAAGTTTTATGACACCCCCGATGCCGCCCTCGCGGTACCAAGGAGCTTTTACCCATGGACGTCGCCGCATTTTTGCTGGCTCTTGTGCCTATCATCTGGCTTGTCGTGATGCTGCTGTGCTTTAAATGGCCGGCCTGGAAAGCCGCGATTGGTTCGTTTGTTCTTTCGTGCGTGCTCGCCTTTGCGTGGTGGCATTTGCCGGTGGCGCAGATAGCCACGGCCTCGCTCGAGGGCTTTTTGATGGCGCTGTGGCCCATCGTGTTGGTGATTATCGCCGCCGTCTTTACGTATAACCTCTGCGTTCGCACGGGCGCCATGGACGTGATCGGCAGCATGATCACCTCCATCAGCAGCGATCGCCGTCTGCTGGCGCTGCTCGTGGCGTGGTGCTTCGGCGGCTTTATGGAGGGCATGGCTGGCTTTGGTACCGCTGTCGCCATTCCCGCCGGCATGCTCGCGGGCCTTGGTTTTGAGGCCGTGCCTGCCGTGCTGATCTGCCTGCTGGCCAACGGCGTGCCCACGCCCTACGGCTCCATCGGCATCCCCACGGTGTCCGTTGCCGACCTGGTGGGTCTGGATTCCCTGCACCTGGCGACCGTTCAGCTGGTGCAGCTCGCACCGTTCTTTGTGGTGATGCCGCTGCTCATCGTGTTGGTTGCGGGCCGCGTGACCGACGATCAAGGCGATGTTGCGAGCGTAGGCGAGCGCCTGCACGGCGTGGCCGGTATCGCGCTGCTCTCTGGCGCGTCCTTTGTCGGCGCTGCCCTGGTCGTCGCTATGTTTGTGGGCCCCGAGCTTGCCGTGGTCGTGGGCTCCATCGTGTCGCTCGCGCTGACCGCCGCGCTTGCCATGCGCGCCGAGAAGTCCGGTCACCTGGACGCGCGCTTTCACATGAATATCGAGGCCGGCGAACAGCTCACCGCTAAGTCGGCGCTTTCTGCCTGGTCGTGTTTCATCCTGATTTTTGTACTGCTGTTGGGTACGTCCAACCTGGTGCCCGCCGTGCATGCCGCGCTTGCGCCCTTTGCGAGTCACGTGCAGGTGTATTGCGGCGAGAACCCCGGCACGCTCACGTTTTCGTGGATTAACACGCCGGGTGTTTGGATCTTCCTGGCCGCGTTTATCGGCGGCGCCATTCAGGGGGCTTCGCCGCGCATGATGGGCGAGGTGCTGGCCGCGACTGTGAAGCAGATGATGCCGACGGTAATCACGATGCTTTCGGTGCTGGGCTGTGCCAAGGTGATGGGCTATGCGGGCATGATCTCTTCGATCAGTGCGTTCTGCATTGCCGTCGCCGGTGGTCTGTACCCGATTCTGGCCCCGTGGATCGGTGCCGTCGGTGCGTTCGTGACCGGTTCGGGCACATCGTCGGGCATGCTGTTTGGTCCCATTCAGAGCCAGGCCGCTTCGGCGCTGGGCGTGAGCGACTACTGGATGGTTGCGTTGAACGCCCTGGGTGTCGCCGCCGGTAAGATGGTCTCGCCGCAGACGCTCGCGATTGGCCTCGCTGCCGTGCACGTGCGCGGTAAGGACGCCGAGCTCCTGGGCGCAGTGCTGCCCTACGCCGCCGGCATGCTGATCCTCATGAGCGTCATCGCCATGCTCGGCCAAGGCCTGCCGCTGTAGTCGGCACTTTGGGAACGTCCCTAAGTGCCGGCATCTAGGGACACTCCTTGGTTGTTGCCTGTTTAAGAGTGTCCCCAACGACTGGTCCATAAGTGTCCCCAACGATTAGTCGATTAAGAACGTCCCCAATGACCAGGCCGCTTGCCTGTGATTTTTGACCGTTGGGCGGGCGCTTCGCCGTTGCCGCAAAAACGTTTTTGCATATCGGGTACAACGGGCTTTACGTGAGTAAAGTGCGCGCTGCGTCCGCGTGTCGCGTTTTTAAAGGAGGCCCCATGCCTGGTGTTACCCCTGCAGAAGTTCTGTCCAACTTTGGTATTACGCTGGTCGAAGATCCCGCCGATAATCAGCCCCGCCTGCTGGTCGATCTACCCGCCGCGGAGCTCGTCGAGCACGCTATCCGCCGCGAAGAAGGTCGCATGGCATCCAACGGCGCGCTGGTGATCGAGACGGGGGAGCGCACCGGCCGTTCCCCCAATGACCGCTTTATCGTCGACACCCCCGATGTTCACGACAAGATCGCCTGGGGCGCCGTCAACCGCCCGCTTTCGATCGAGAGCTACGAGACCATCAAGGCCGGTATTGTCGACTACCTCAACGAGCGCGACGTGTTCGTCACCCGCGGCATGGCCGGCACCGACCGCAACCATACGCGTCGCCTGCTCGTCGCCTGCGAGCGTGCCAGCCAGGCGCTGTTCATTAAGCAAATGCTCGCCCGTCCGCTCGCCCGCGAAATCGCGCGCACCGGCGAGCCGGACTTCTGCGTGCTCGCCGCGCCGGGCTACCAGTGCGATCCCGCCATTAAGGGCCTCAACTCCAGCGCCGCCGTGGTCATTAACTTCCAGGAGCGCGTGATTCTGGTTGCCGGCACCGGTTACTCCGGCGAAATCAAAAAGTCCATCTTCAGCGTCATGAATTACCTACTGCCCGTCGAGGACGACGTGCTACCCATGCACTGCTCGGCCAGCATGGATCCCGTCACGCACGAGACGGCCGTGTTCTTTGGCCTTTCCGGCACGGGCAAGACCACGCTTTCGGCCAACCCCACGCGCCTGCTGATCGGCGACGACGAGCACGGCTGGTCCGACATGGGCATCTTCAACATCGAGGGAGGCTGCTATGCCAAGTGCGAGGGCCTGGACGCGTTCCATGAGCCCGAGATCTTCAACGCTGTTCGCTTTGGCGCCATCTGCGAAAACGTGGTGCTCGATGAGAATCGCAAGCCTAACTATGATGACATCTCGATCACGCACAATACGCGCGTGGCCTATCCCGTCGAGCACATTCCCAACGCGTGGACCAAGGGCATGGGCACCACCCCGAGCGTTGTGCTGTTTTTGACCTGTGATGCCTTTGGCGTGCTGCCGCCCATCTCGCGCCTGACGGCCGACGCCGCCATGTATCACTTTGTGACGGGCTTTACGGCCAAGATCCCCGGCACCGAGGTCGGCGTCACCGAGCCCACGCCCACGTTCTCCTCGCTGTTCGGAGAGCCGTTTATGCCGCTCGACCCCATGGTCTATGCCAAGATGCTCGGTGAGCGTATCGCCGACGGTCGCACGCGCGTCTATCTGGTCAACACCGGCTGGATTGGCGGCGGTTATGGCGTGGGCCATCGCATCGAGCTTGCCTACACGCGCGCCCTGGTGGCCCGCGCCCTCGACGGTACCATCGAGGACAGCGAGTTTGTGCACGACGATATTTTTAACGTTGACATTCCCACGACGTGCCACGGTGTGCCCGATGGCATCCTGGTGCCGCGCCAGTACTGGCAGAGCACCGCTCGCTACGACGAGGCAGCGCACAACCTGGCGGTGATGTTTGAGGAGAACTTCGAGAAGAAGTACTCGCACCTGCCCGAGTCCGTCAAGGCCGCCGGCCCGCACGCTCAAGTGCCCGCCGACGCCCGTCATCGCGGCCGCGGCCTGCTGGGACTCCGCCGCTAGCGTCGCCTCAGACCCAAAACCACCATAAAGGGGACAGGCACCTTTGTGGTGGTTTTGCTCGCGCGGATGACTCGGGTTACAATACGCCTGACATCTCGCCCCCTTCTCCGGATGGGGGCAGCGTAAGCGCTCTTGTGGCGGCACCGTAGGACTTTGAAGGTGGCCGTCGTAAGGGCGCTTTTTGTTTGGGTGCCCTCGCTCGGGCGCGAATCGTGAAGGGAGCATGTATGAAGAGCTTTATTGCCGAGGATTCATTTTGGGAGCTGTTTCCTCAGGCGGCGGTCGGTGTTGTGGTCGTGGAGGGTATGAAGCCCGCGGCCCAGATACCTCAAGAGGATGTGGACGCGATAGCGGCGCTGCTCGACCGTGCCAATATCGATGCGGAGCGTCATCTGACCAGCGATACAATCAGCGAGAACGCACCGGTCAAGGCGTGGCGCGAGGCCTATCATCTGTTCAAGACCAAAAAGGGCGCGCGTTGCTCAATCGAGAACCTGCTCAAACGCGTACTCAAAGGCAAGCCGGTGGGCCACATTACGCCCGCGGTGGACATCTACAACACGGTGTCGCTGACCTACGCGCTGCCCGTGGGAGGCGAGGATTTGCATGCGATCGAGGGAGACCTTCGCTTGAAGGTGACCGACGGTGGCGATGCGTTCTTGCCGCTTGGCGAGGAAGCGGACGACCCGACGCTGCCCGGCGAGCTCGCCTACATTGACGATGCGGGCGCCGTGTGCCGCTGCTGGAACTGGCGCGACGGCGTTCGAACGGCTCTATCCGACGATTCGGCCGACGCATTCCTGGCGATTGAGTGCGTAGAGCCCGAGCGCATGGGGGACTGCCAGGCTGCTATCGATCGTTTAGCCGAGCTGCTTGAGCGCTATCTGGGAGCGACGGTTGTCGTTAAGACGCTTGTGACCCGTGACAATCCCTGTGTGGAGCTGTAGCGCGCCTAGAACCTATTGATGTCCAAAACCACCACAAAGGCGTCTGTCCCCTTTGTGGTGGTTTTTATGTTGATGGGTTAACAAATAGGGCGTGCAGGGCTGGCGGTCGTTAAGTACGGCTAAGATGTTTACCCGTTAGCATTATGCAAGCGAAAGGCGGTCGTCTCCCATGCAACAGAGCGACGAGACACGTTTCGAGGACTTTGTCGGACTGATCAGCGGACTCTACAAGGAGATCCAGCGCATTAAGACATCTGAGGGCGCAAGGCTGGGCCTTAAGGGCTCCGATATCATGTGCCTGTACTATCTTGAGCGCAGCAAGGATGGTCTGACTGGTGCCGACCTCGCCCGCATGGCTGGCGTGACCCGCGCTGCCGTCTCGCGCACGCTGGCGCATCTGGAGGAGGGCGGCTACGTCGAGGTTGACGATTCGGCTGATGCCGCCGTTAAGTATCGCGCCCCGGTTCGTCTGACCACGTTGGGCGGCGAGAGCATGAACGAGGCCGATCGCATTATTAGCGAAGTACTCGACACCACCGGTAAGGCCATGGGCGTGGAGCAGCGCGAGCAGATGTATGCATCGCTGCGCACGATTCTCGACACCTTGCGCGAGCTGTAGGGCCACCAAGGCATTTGCTTCCCATTAACAACTGCATCGTCCCGTTTGAGCGCGTGTACCGTGCCGGGACATTGCTGTCAAAATTCCCTGCGCGGGACCTGCGCAAGAAAGGATTCGTTATGTCCGTCCGCATTATTACCGATTCCGCAAGCGATATGTCGCCGGCCGAGCACCCGGCACTGGACGTTTTGCCGCTGTCCGTCACCTTTGGTACCGATGTGTACATGGATGGCGTCGACATCGATCATCAGCGCTTTTACGAGATGCTCGTGGAGCGCGATGAGCTGCCCAAGACCGGTCAGGTCAACCCGTACGCGTTTTCGCAGGCTATCGCCGAGATTCGCGAAGCCGGCGATGAGGCTGTGATTATTACCGTGGGCGCTAAGCTGTCGGGCACCAATCAGAGCGCCCGTACCGCACTTGCCGAGGCGCCGGGCGGCGACGTGTACGTGGTAGACAGCAATAACGTCACCTTGGGCGAGCGCGTGCTGGTCGAATATGCGCTGCGCCTGGTGGACGAGGGCCGTAGTGCGGCCCAGATCGCGACGGCGGTCGAGGCCGTGCGCGACCGCGTGGTGGTTATCGGCCTGCTCGAGACGCTGGAATACCTGGTGCGCGGCGGCCGCCTGTCTGCTGCGGCGGGCGCTGTGGGTACGCTGCTCAACGTGAAGCCGGTCGTGGCCGCCGAGGACGGCCTCATCGTGCAGTTGGGCAAGGCGCGCGGTTCCAAAAACGGTCGAAACCTGTTGAACCAGAAGGTCGAACAGGCGGGCGGCGTCGACTTCTCCATGCCGCTGGCGCTTGGTTATACGGGTCTTTCGGACGCGGTGCTTAAGAAGTATATCGAGGACAGCGCCGCGCTGTGGGCCGGCCATGCCGAGAACGAGCTGCCCATCCACACCATTGGCGCCACCATCGGCACCCACGTGGGTCCCGGCGCCGTAGCCGTAGCCTTCTTCCGCCCCGCCAACTAACTATCCGGTCAAAACCACCACAAAGGGGACAGGCACCTTTGTGGTGGTTTATGCTGGTTCCGGTTGAAAGGAGCATGCGATGGCATCTGAGGGCTTTTTTGAGCGTGTGTACGAGGTGGTCGAGCAGATTCCCGAGGGGATGGTCGCCACGTACGGTCAGGTGGCGCTGCTCGCCGGTCGCGCGCGAAGTGCACGCTATGTGGGGTATGCGCTGCACAGCAATCCGCGCCCTGGTCAGATTCCCTGCCATCGTGTGGTGTTTGCCGACGGGCGCATATGCGAGGGTTTTGCTTTTGGCGGCCCCGATGCTCAGCGTGAGCTCTTAATGGGGGAGGGCGTGACGTTTACCGATCCCATGCACGTCGACTTGGCCGCCTGTCGCTGGCCAGTAGGGCTCTAACTGCTCTGCCGTGGCCAAAACCACCACAAAGGTGCCTGTCCCCTTTGTGGTGGTTTTCCGTTGCAGGTTTACCGGAGCTAACTTATGGAGAAGGTATGGCGGCGCATATTGACGCTAGAAAGTAAACCACGGTGAACTATATTGGTTTCAGCAACGGAGCAGGCAATAGGCGATGAAAAAGCCTGCCCTGTTGAGTTTGATTCGCATCCCTCCCCTCTGTGCGATTCAACGGTGTACTTCGGGAACGGGCCCGCTGGCAACTGACTGCCGGCGGGCCCGTTCCCGTTTGTCGGGGGAGTGCGATGGGCGGAGCCGAACCGGTCGGGCACCAAAAAAAGGCGGACGCCGTAGCGCCCGCCCTATAGCAATCGAAAGTTCAAGCCAGCAGGTCGGTCTAGTACACCATGCCCATGGCGTCCCGAACCTCGGCCAGGGTCTGCTCGGCGATCTCGTTGGCGCGACGGTTGCCCTCGTGCAGCACGTCCTTCACGTAGTCCAGATCGTTCTCGTAGCGCTGACGACGCTCGCGGATCGGCGCGAAGTACTCGTTGACGGCCTCGGTCACGTACTTCTTGAGCTGGCCGGAGCCGCCCATGCCAATCTCCTCGGCAATCTCGACCTCGGAACGGCCGGTGCAGATCGCGGCGGTCGAAAGCAGGCCGGAAACGCCGGGGCGGTTCTCGGGATCAAACGTGATCATGCGCTCGGAGTCGGTCTGGCTCTTCTTGATGCGCTTGGCCGTCTCCTCGGCGGTCATCGAGATGTTGATGGCGTTGCCGTAGCTCTTGCTCATCTTGCGACCGTCCAGGCCGGGCAGCAGTGGGGTCTCGGACAGCAGCGCATCGACCTCGGGGAACACCTTGCCGTAGCGGTTGTTAAAGCGGCGGGCGATGGTGCGGGTGAGCTCGATGTGCGGCAGCTGATCGCGACCGACGGGCACCACATTGCCCTTGCAGAACAAGATGTCGCAGGCCTGGTGCACCGGGTAGGTGAGCAGAAGGCCGGTGAGCTCGTGGCCCGAGGCCTCCATCTCGGCCTTGACCGTGGGGTTGCGCGCCAGCTCAGCCTCGGACACCAGCGACAGGAACGGCAGCATGAGCTGGTTTGCGGCGGGCACGGCGGAGTGCGCGTAGATCATGGTCTTGTCGGGGTCGATTCCGCAGGCAAGGTAGTCCATCACCATGTTGTACACGTTGTCCTGGATGTGCTCGGTGGTGTCGCGGTCGGTGATGACCTGGTAGTCGGCGATGAGCACGTTGGTCTTGGCGCCCATGTTCTGCAGCTCGACGCGGCCCTTGAGGGTGCCAAAGTAGTGGCCCAGGTGCAGACGGCCGGTGGGGCGGTCGCCGGTAAGCATGGTGAACTTCTCGGGCGTCTTGGCCAGGCCCTCGCGAATGGCGTTGCTCTTTTGCAGCGCGACTTCGTAGCTGTTCTCGTTTGGCATGATTGCTCCTAACGTATGTTCATGGGTCAAGATGATAACGCGTTTATTGGAGGGTCGGGGCGTAAGTAAGCGAGGGGCGGGGGAGAGGTGGCTTGCACGATGGGCACGGGGCTGCGCATGGTCAGCGGCGCCCGGGCACATCCTCGGCAGCTTACCCTAGAGCTTGTGGTGGCGCTCTTCCTTACATTCCTCGGCTGCCTGCTCCTCCTGCTTAAAGGCGGGGTCGTCGGGGGTTACCAGCTCGTCCTCGTGCGTGCGCTTGTTGTAATGGTGGCGCAGCACGGGCTCAAACAGGTGCAGGTGCTTGGCGAAGGCCGCCGAGCCAATGGCGAGCACGGTAAAGATGAGCACGCGCGTGGGCACTTCGACCTGATTGATGGCGGCGGCGCCGGCCGAAAGCATAATGCACCACGCATAGATGAGCAGTACGGCCTGCTTTTGGTTGTAGCCCTCTTGAATGAGGCGGTGGTGGATGTGGCCCTTGTCGGCCTGCCCAATGCTAATGTGGGCGCGCTTGCGGCGCACAATGGCGCTAAACGTATCGATGATAGGCACGCCCGCCACGATGAGCGGGATGATGAGCGAGGTGAGCGCGGCGGTGCGGCTCACGTTGAGCAGCGAGATGGAACCCAGCGCAAAGCCCAGCAGCAGCGAACCCGAGTCGCCCAAGAAGATACTCGCGGGGTTGAAGTTGTAGCGCAAAAAGGCCAAGCAGGCGCCAAACAACGCGATGGAGAGCGCGGCGGCATCGATGCGGCCCGAGAGAACGGCCATCGAGAACATCGTGAACGATGCGATGCCACAGATACCCGTCGCCAGGCCGTCAAGGCCGTCAATGAGGTTGATGATGTTGGTGAACGCCACCAGGTAGACTACGGTGATGGGGTAGGCGAGCCAGCCGAGCATGATCTCGCCGGGGGCAAACGGGTTGACGATGACGCCGATGCGCAGACCGCCCATGCAGGCGATGAGCGCGGCGAGGACCTGGCCGGCGAGCTTTTGCTTGGGCTTAAGCTGGAAGACGTCGTCGATTGCGCCGGTCGCAAAGATGACGGTAAAAGAAAGCGCAAGTATGGGGTAGCTGATGTGTAGGCGGGGGTGGGGCACCAAAACGGGCGGCCAGCCCAGGTACCAGGTGCCTAGTATCTGCACGATGCAGGCAACGACGAGGCCCAAAAAGACCGCCGTGCCACCCATGCGCGGGATGGGTTTCGTGTTGATACGGCGCTTGGAAGGATAGTCGACGGCGTCGAGCTTGATTGCCAGGCGCTTGACCAGGGGCACCGCAAGGAAGGTCGTGATAAAAGCCGCGACCGCCACGCAAAGGTACGGTATGAAGCTCGTGGAGGAAGCCATGAATCGATAAACCGCCAAGCGTCGAAGGAAAAGGTCAAAGGATGCCATGCCGCAAAGGGTATAGCTGACCCATGATACTCGACCAAGGAGGGTGTGAGGAATTGCACGGGGCGATAATCACGTGCTTACCAGATATTCGAGTGATGGTGGGATTCAGTCTGGTGCCTTTTGGGAATCTGGGCGAGATTTGCAATGGCGAGTTTCGGCAAAAGAAAACCACCCCCCACGTTACGAAAATGAACCCACCTAAAACAGGTGGGTGCCCTCATCGACTGTTCCAGCGTCCTTAACAACGAAGGATACCTGTACTAGGTACGACTGTGTGGGCTCCCTAAATAAACGCGACGGTTCACCCAGTTGCTCCGCGGGGGGCGGAATACCTACATCATAAAGCCGCACTTTGTGGATTCCAGTCTTGACATTACAAAAATCGTGTCGGACGATTACGGCGCCTTGGGCTCGAGCCGTCTGTGTGGTTGGCCCTTTTGCGTTTGAGCTGCTGAATCGTTGTTTTGGAGCATGTTTTTATGCCGACGTCGTTGACCGAACTTTTTTCGCCCGCCTGCCATTTGTGTCCGCGACGTTGCGGTGCGGCGCGCGATGAGGGTGCGCACGGCGTATGCGGTGCTAACGACACGCTCAAGGTGGCCCGCGCGGCGCTTCATATGTGGGAGGAGCCGCCTATCTCGGGCGAGGCCGGTTCGGGCACGATCTTCTTTAGCGGCTGCTCGCTCAAATGCGTCTATTGTCAGAACCACGAGATCTCGACGGGCAATTTTGGGCTTGAGATTTCGCCCGAGCGCCTGGTCGAGATTATGTTGGAGCTGCAGGACCAGGGTGCGAACAATATTAACCTGGTGACGGCGACACACTACGCGCACCTGCTGCCGGCTGCGATTGCCGCGGCACGGGCGCGCGGGCTGTCCATCCCAATCGTCTACAACACGAGCGGTTATGAGCGCGCGAGTGCCGTGGCGGCGCTCGGCGATTTGGTCGACGTGTGGCTTACCGACTTTAAATATGCCGATGCGGGGCTTGCGCAGTCGCTCTCCCACATTAAGGACTACCCGCGTGTGGCCGTGTCGGGCTTGGCGCAAATGGCACGCGAGATCGAACGCCGCGGGGGAGAGCTGGTGGACGAGGACGGGCTCATGAAGCGCGGCATGATCGTGCGTCACCTGGTGCTGCCGGGGCATGCGGACGATTCATGTCGCGTACTGGACCTTGTGTGGCAGACGGTGGGCGATGTGCCGATCTCGGTCATGAACCAGTACACGCCCAATGCGCTCATGCGCGAGCAGGGCGGCGACCTGGCGCGTGCCGTGACGCGCGATGAGTACGAGCGGGTGCTCGATCATGCTGACGACCTGGGCTTTACGACGATGTTCTGGCAAGAGGGCGGCGCGGTTGACGAGAGCTTCACCCCAGCGTTTGATACCACCGGCGTCCTCACCAGCGCAAAGTAGCGCGCACGCGGATGATTTTTCTGGGACGGGGATTAAAGAATCATCGAGAGGATTGTCTGCTCGAAAAGTAGTCAAAATGGCTTCGTCCCAAAAAGACTGGGTATTGGGCGTTGACAGTTGGCGAGCCGTAGGTAAAATATCGACTTGTCCTGGGGACGTAGCTCAGTTGGGAGAGCGCTGCCGTCGCATGGCAGAGGCCGAGGGTTCGACTCCCTTCGTCTCCACCCTTGGATTTGATAAGCCGCCGACATTGTGTCGGCGGCTTTTTTTAAAAAGAAAGGGCGGTACTATGGCCGAGCTTGAGTCCCAACCATTGTCCGACGAGGAGCGCGCCGAGTTGGAAGAGCTCCGCGCCGAGAAGGCCCGCCGCGAGGCTCAGGAAGAGGCTCGTCGCGAGCGTGAGGAGCTGGCTGCCCTGCGTGCCGAGCGCGCAAAGGCCGAGGAAGCCGCCACGAGGGCCGCATCCGAGCGCAAGCCCGCGCCCGCGCCCAAGCCCGCCACTGCGAAGCCTGCGCCTGCCGCACCCAAACCTCAACCTAAAAAGGTGGCTCATCCCAAGCCCGCCGAGCCCAAGCCGAGTCGTGACGAGATGACCTTTGCCCAGCGCATGGTCACCTCCAAGGAGCCTACAGCCGAGGGCGAGATTCCCGGCATGGCTCCGGCTCAAAAAATCATCATCGTGCTCGCCCTCATCGCGTTTATCGTCTTTATGGTCTACACGATCACCGGCAGCATGGGCCTGCACTAACCTGTTCGCGCCGGGCTCCATGCCCGCACGTCCGCCTCGTCCAACCCTCAAATTCTGTACCACGCATCCGAAAGGTCGCCCCATGGCTTTGACCGACATCTCGCATCCCACCGACATTGCAATGCTCACCGATCTGTACGAGCTCACTATGGCCCAGGGCCTGTGGGAGAGCGGCAAGGCCAACGAGCAGGGTTGTTTTACCGCGTTTTACCGCGACCATCCCTTTGGTAGCGCCTACGCCGTCATGTGCGGTACCGCCGAGCTGCCCGAGCTGGTCGAGAACCTGCGCTTTACGCCCGAGGACATCGACTACCTCGCCTCGCTCCAGGCCCCGGCCGGCGGCGCGATGTTCAAGCCTGGATTCCTCGACTACCTGCGCGATTTTCGTGCGCATGTAAACATCGACGCCGTCCCCGAGGGCGAGCTCGTCTTTCCGCGCGAGCCCATGGTGCGCGTCACCGGCCCCGCGTTGGAGTGCCAGCTGCTCGAGACGGCGCTGCTCAACATCGTCGGCTTCCAGACACTTGTCGCCACCAAGACGGCGCGCGTGGTGTTGGCGGCGGACGGCCGTCCCGTGGCCGAGTTTGGCCTGCGCCGCGCCCAGGGTCCCGATGGCGGCCTGGCCGTCGCGCGCGCGAGCTACGTTGCCGGCTGCTCCTCTACGTCCAATGTACTCGCCGGGCGCCGCTACGGTATTCCCGTCTTTGGCACGCATGCGCACAGCTGGGTGATGAGCTTCGATTCCGAGCTCGAGGCCTTCCGCGCCTTTGCCAAGTCGAGCCCCAAGAACTGTACGCTGCTCATCGACACCTACGATGTGCGCGAGGGCTGCGAGCATGCCATTACGGTTGCCAAGGAGATGGAGGCGGTGGGCGAGCGCCTGTCGGCTATTCGCATTGACTCGGGCGACCTCGCCAAGCTCTCCAAGTATGTGCGCGGCCGTTTTGATGCCGAGGGCCTGCCCTATGTGGGGATCTCGGTTTCCAACGATCTTGACGAGTACACGATTCAGTCACTGCTCGACCAGGGTGCGCCTATCGATAGCTTTGGCGTGGGCACCAAGCTCGCGACCTGCTATGACCAGCCGGCGCTGGGCGGCGTGTACAAGCTTTCCGCCCGCCGTGCGAGCGAGACGGACCCGTGGACGCCGGTGGTTAAGCTCTCCGAGCAGCCCTACAAGCGCACGATCCCGGGCGTGCAGCGCGTGCGCCGCTATTACGACGGCTTTGGCGGCCCGATCTGCGACATGATCTATGACGAGGATCATCTGGCGGGGGAGGGCGCCGCGCGTGGCAATACCCTCGTGGCCGTGAACGATGCCGCCCTGGTGACCGACGTTTCCGAGCTTGAGTATCGCGAGCTGCTGGCGCCGATCGTGCGCGATGGCAGCGCCGTTGCCCCGCGCGAGAGCATTGAGGACGCACGCGAGCGTTGCACCTGGGCACTGGACCATCTTGATCCGGTCTACAAGCGCTTCCTGTACCCGCAGACCTATGTGGTGGGCATGGAGCAGGGCCTAGCACAGGTGCGCGACGAGCTCGTGCGCAAGAACATGGCCGCGGCTTCGGCCTTCCCCTGGGCAAAATGATCCGAAGGGGACGGAGGAAAACGGATCATTTTCTCGCCCGCCTGCTCAACATTCGATTGGTTTGACGTATGACGACTTCTTATAAAACGATGGTGGTAAAGATTGGTTCGTCCACGGTGGTGGGTGCCGACGGCAAGGTCAACCGCGCCTTTATCGGCGGGCTTGCCGACCAGGCCGCAGCCCTGCGCAAGCTCGGCTGGCGTCTGGTCGTGGTGAGCTCGGGCGCTATCGCCTGTGGCTATCCCGTGCTGGGCTTCGACCGCAAGCCGGTCGGTGACCTGCCGAGCCTGCAGGCCTGCGCCTCGGCCGGTCAGTGTATCATCTCGTCGGCCTACGACGAGGAGTTTCATGCGCGCGACCTGCTCACCTCGCTCGTGCTGCTCACGCGCCACGATACGGCCCGCCGCACGTCCTACCTGCACGCACGCGACGCCCTGCTGCGCCTGGTGGAGCTTGGCGTGGTGCCTGTTGTCAACGAGAACGATACCGTTACTGTCGACGAGATCAAGTTTGGCGACAACGACACGCTGGCGGCGCTCGTAAGCTGCTTGGTTTCTGCCGATCTGTGCGTGACGCTCTCGGACATCGATGGCCTCTATACCGCCAATCCGCATGAGGACCCCACGGCCGAGTTTGTTCCGGTCGTGCATAAGATTGATGCCAAGATCATCGCCTCGGCGGGCGATTCTTCTACATCAGTGGGCACGGGCGGCATGATTACCAAGATCCGCGCGAGTCGCATTCTGATGACGGCGGGCATTCAGAGCGTGATTTGCTCGGGTGAGGAGCCCGATGCGCTCGTGCGCCTTGCCCGCGGCGAGAGCGTGGGTACGCTGTTCGATCCGCCGGCGGAGCGCCTAGACATTGCGCCTCGCAAGCTGTGGATCGCACTGGGCGACAAGGCGCATGGCTCGGTGACGGTCGATGACGGCGCCGCGAAGGCGCTGGTCAGCCGTGGCTCGTCCTTGCTCGCGGTGGGTATTCGCGAGGTCGATGGCACGTTTGCCGAGGGCGATGTGCTCGATGTGTGCGACCCGAGCGGTATGGTTGTCGCCCGCGGTATCGCCGAGGCCGATTCGGACGTGCTGGAGCTTGCAGCCGGACGCCGCCAGGACCAGATTGCCGGCAACCGCCTGCTGGCAGACCTGGCCGAGAAGCCCGCGATTCATCGAGATAATCTGATCGTCTTCGCCTAACGGGTCGACGCTGCGCGCCGTCCAGAGCGACAATTTGTCATTCAAAAGGTGAGGCATGACCAACAGATCTATGCCTAACCAATTGACGCTGCAAACGCCCCTAAGCGGCAATCTGACGTTCAATCGTCGGGCATGACCAAAAGGTCAATGCCCTCCTCTTTCACGTCACCTAGCTCGCTTAGGGGCGTTTTCGCTTTCTGTACTCTACCTGAGGCATTGTCGTTGCCGGCACTTGGGGACGTTCCTTTTGTGCCGGCAGGTGGGGACACTCCTTTGCTAGAAGATCTGGCGCAGGTCTCCGCGGTTGAGGGCTTCGTCGAAGAGGTGCTTGAACACCACGCTGCCGTGCAGGCCATCGTGCTCGAACTCGTTGGTCACCCAGGCATGCGAGTTGCCCACGCGGCTGAGCGTATCGAGCTGCAGGCCCGAATCCACGTACATGTCGTCGAAATACACCGCGGCCTGCAGGGGCACCTCGTTGCACGCCAGTCGCTGCGGGTCGTAGATCTTGTCCCAGCTGGTGTCTTCCATCAGCAGGTCCATGGCGGGCTTGAAGGGCTTGAGCTCGGGCATCTGCTCGAACATCCACGGGAACATGGCCTCGCCGGTAAACATGAGCGGGCGCGCGAGTGTGTCGAACTCGGCACGATGGGCCTTCTCCTCTGCTGCGGCCCAGCGAATGGGCATGGTGTCGCCGTCGGCGTAGATAAACTCCTGCAGTGTCCAGTACAGCGGGTTCGTGCGTGTGTTGGTGCGCTCGAAGGCGCGCATCAAAAAGCTGTCGGATACCGAGGAACCGCAGCTCAGCGTACCGTCGCCAGTAACAAAAGCGTGATCGATAGTCCAATGCATGCGCTCAAAGCTCGGCTTCATGCCAAAGTCGCTGCCCATGAGCTGTAGGCGCTCGACCGTCATCGGCGAGCCGTCGGGCAGCACGGGCTTCTGAGCCTCGAGCGCATCGGCCAGGGCTGCCACGCGCTCGACGTCAGCGGGATAGCGGTCATAATACTGCTGCGTCTTGGCGGCCATGCGCGGGAAGGTGTGCGCGTAGACCTCGCTTGCGCTCGCCGGTACGTGGGGGATGCCGCCGCAGGTAAAGCTCGCCGCCACGCCCTCGGGGAAGAGCGACAGGTAGCTCAGCGTCAAAAAACCGCCGTAGCTTTGGCCGAGCGTGACCCACGGCTTGCCGCCAAAGCCCACTAGGCGCAGGTACTCAAAATCGCGCACGATGGAGCTGGCGAGGTGGCGCTTGAGGAAGTCCGCCTGCGAGCGTGCTGTATCGGCGCCGGCGGCCGTTGCGCGATCACCCAGTGTCTTGATCGTGCGTCCGTCCACGCAGCTACTGCGTCCGGTGCCGCGCTGGTCGGGAAGGACCACGCGGAAGTGCTTGACGGCCTCCTCGATCCAGCCGTCGCTTGTGGGCGACAGCGGACGTGGGCTCTCGCCGCCGGGGCCGCCCTGCAAAAACAGGAGCAGCGGCAGATCGTCGTTGATGCGGTCGGGCGCGCAAACCACACGGTAGAAGAGCTTGATGCTCTCGGGTGCGCCGGCGATGGGCGCCGGCATAGCGCCGCGGCGCATGGTGCTGCCGACGGCCAGGAGCATCGGCTCCAGGCCGCGCCAGTCAAGGGGGACGTCGATGCTGTAGTCCTCGACGTAAAGGCTGGGGACGTGGTACGAAGTGATGAGCGCCATGTGATGCTTCCATTCGTTGCGGTGTTTCGGGTTGACCAATTCTACCGCCGTCTGCGAGGATGCGTGCAAATCGGCTACCATGGTTGGCAAACATCTAAGAGAAAGGGCCGTTCATGTCGGTCGATATAGCCACCTACGTTCACGATCTTGCCGTTGAGGCCAAGGCCGCTTCGGGCGCGCTTGCCACGGCGAGCGATGTCCAGCGCCAGGAGGCCGTGCGCGCCATGGCCGCGGCGCTGCGCGACGGCGTCGATTCCATCATTGCCGCCAACGAGCTCGATATGTCCGCCGCGCGTGATGCGGGCATCTCGGCGGGGCTTCTCGACCGCCTGCTGTTAACGCCCGAGCGCGTCGAGGGCATGGCCGCCGGCCTGGAGAAGCTCGCTGAGCTGCCCGATCCTGTCGGCCGCGTGCTCGACCACCGCGTGCTTGCAAGCGGTGTGGACCTGACCCGCGTGAGTGTGCCACTGGGCCTGGTCGCCATGGTGTATGAGGCGCGTCCCAACGTGACGGCCGATGCTGCGGGCATCTGCATCCGCACTGGCAACGCCTGCATTCTGCGCGGCGGTTCGCTGGCCTATCACTCGTGCGCCATGATCGCCGAGCTGCTGGCCGATGCGCTCGAGGCCAAGGGCTTCCCGCGCGAGGCCGTGTCGATGATCGAGTCCACCGACCGCGAGGCCACTGGCGAGCTCATGAAGCTTCGCGGCATCGTCGATGTGCTCATTCCACGTGGCGGCGCGGGCCTGATCCAGCGCTGCGTGCGCGAGTCGCTCGTGCCGGTGATCGAGACGGGTACGGGCAACTGCCACATCTACGTGCATGAATCCGCCGACTTTGATAAGGCACTCAACATTATCGTTAATGCCAAGACCCAGCGCGTAGGCGTGTGCAATGCCGCCGAGTCGCTGCTGGTCGATCGTGCTGTGGCCGATGCGTTTTTGCCTGCGGTCGTGGCCGTGCTGCATGACCACGGCGTGTTCATTCACGGCGACGAGGCAACCTGCGCCGCATGCGCCGATGCCGGGCTTGCCGAGGGTGATGACTACGTCGCCGCGACTGAGGAGGACTGGGGTCGCGAGTACCTGGCTCTCGAGATGAGCGTGAAGGTCGTGGCAAACGAGGACGAGGCCATCGCACACATCAACCGCTACGGCACGATGCACTCCGAGGCCATCGTTGCCGAGGACACGGATGCTTGCGAGCGCTTCCTGGATGCGGTCGATGCCTCGGCCGTGTACGCCAACGCCAGCACGCGCTTCACCGACGGCGGCGAGTTTGGCCTGGGTGCCGAGATCGGCATCTCGACCCAAAAGCTCCACGCCCGCGGCCCCTTCGCCGCCGAGGCCCTCACCACCTACAAATACAAGCTCCGCGGCACCGGTCAGGTTCGCCCCTAAACCTCTCGTAAACGAAAAACCACCACAAAGGTGCCTGTCCCCTTTGTGGTGGTTATAGGTGGCGTGGGCGGTTAGGCCTGGGAGGTATCGCGATCGGGCGCGAAGGACTGCATGGCCGCGATGGTACGGTCGAAGAGCTCGGGGAGCTCCCAACCCAGCATCTCAGCGCCCTGCGAAATCACGTCGCGCGAGCAGCCGGCGGCAAAGCGCTTGTCCTTGAACTTTTTCTTGAGCGACTTAGTCGTAAAGTCCATGACGCTCTTGCTCGGACGCATGATCACGGCAGCACCGATCAGGCCGGTGAGCTCGTCGCAGGCAAACAGGATCTTTTCCATCTGCAGCTCGGGCTTGGGCAGCGAAGAGTTGAAATCGGACGTGTGCGTCTGGATGGCGCGGATGAGCTCAGGCGATGCGCCCTCGCCCTCAAGAATCTCGGCCGCATAGATAGTGTGGTTCATGGGGTCGTCCTCATGTTCCTCCCAATCCAGGTCGTGTAGCAGGCCGACGATGCCCCAAAACTCCTCGTTCTCGGGGTCGAACTCGCGCGCAAAGTAGCGCATGGTGCCCTCGACCGTTTCGCCGTGGGTGATGTGGAACGGGTCTTTGTTGTGCTCGTTGAGCAATTCGAACGCACGGTCGCGGGTGATTCCGGCGGAAAGCAGCTCTGCCATAAAAGACTCCTTGTGTTCGTAGGTATCGCTAAGAATGAATACTACTAGAACGACTAGAACGAAAAAACCACCACAAAGGTGCCTGTCCCCTTTGTGGTGGTTTTGGCGTGGGCAGGTTAGTTGAGGGCGGCTTGGGCTAGGCGGGCTTCGGCGGCCTCTTCGGTGACGCCCAGGGCCACGGCGAACTCCTCGATGGAGCGGCGCTTGGCTTCCTTGAGTACGCGCATGTAGTAGGAGCTGGGCTTTTTATCTGCTTCCTCGGCCTGGCGAATACGGTGCATCATGGTTTTTGCCACGCGAACCGTCTCGGGCGCGCCCAGCTTGAGCTGCTGCTTAAAGTGCGTCTCCTCGAGCGAGCTATTGCGCTCGGTAAAGGTGTCGCACTCCAGCTCATCGTAGTGGCTCAGCAGGTGCTCTGCATCTTGCTGGGAGATAGCGGCATGCAGACGGTCGGCCTGCGCCACGGGGTACATGAGAATCGTCTGCGCATGTCCCTGCTTGGTCTCGAGCAACAACATGGGCTGCGGTGTGTCGTCCCTAAAGCCGACGACGGTGCAGACTCCCTGACCCGGATGAATGACGTGTTGACCGATTGAGAACATGCTACCTCCAACTTATACGAATTTACGTATGTTAAGAATACCACGTTGACGTGCGCAAACCATCACTTTATGCAGGAAAAGCACACAACTCCGATAGGTAAGAGTATTCGATAAATAGAACGACTTATTCATACGTTTATGCATTTCTAGAACGTGTATAAACAGCAGGCAAACCGCCAACTTTGTACCGCCGCGCAAGAGCGGTAGTCATTTTTGTGCATATGCAATATCTATTAGCTTTACCCTGCGACAGTAGTTACCGCTTGTGATAGAGTGCTACAAACTCTGGCTTTTGCCCTACGAGTGACCAAGAGCTCGGGGGCTTTAACACAAGGAGGATCTATGCCCGAGAAGATTGAAGAGCTGGTACGCGCTGCGCTTGCTGCGGCCCAGGAGGCCGGCGACCTTTCCGCATTTGAACTTGACGATTGCGCTATTGAGCGACCGGCTGATACTTCTCATGGCGAGTGGACCTCCACCATGGCCCTGAAGTCCGCCAAGCTGGCCCACTGCGCCCCGCGCAAGATCGCTGAGGCCGTCGTCGCCCATATGCCCGAGGACCCCGCGATCGAGAAGGTCGAGATCGCCGGTCCTGGCTTCATCAACTTCTACCTCTCCGTCGCCGTCAAGAATGCCATCTTTGGCGAGGCCCGCGAGAAGGGTATGGACTTCGCTAAGTCCAACGTCGGTGGCGGCCTGAAGACCCAGGTCGAGTTCGTCTCCGCCAACCCCGTCGGCCCCATGCACATCGGTCATGGTCGCTGGGCCGCTCTGGGCGACTCCCTTTGTCGTGTGATGGACCACGCCGGTTACGACATCCAGCGTGAGTTTTACATCAACGACCACGGCTCTCAGATGAACACCTTCGGTAACTCCATCAGCACGCGCTATATGCAGCTTGCCGACATCATCGCCAAGCAGGGCGTGGATATCGACGAGGCTCACAAGCTTCTGATCGCCGACCGCGACGCCTTTGTTGCCGACGAGAGCGACGAGCATCCCGAGACCCATCCGTATCAGGACAACTTTGCCGAGACTCTGGGCAAGGACTCCTACGGCGGCGACTACATCATCGACGAGGCTGCCGAGTTCTGGCGCACCGACGGCGATAAGTGGGTCAACGCCGATCCGCAGGAGCGCATGGAGAGCTTCCGCGAGCGCGGCTACGTAAAGATGGTCGACAACATGCGCGACCTTTGCCACGCCGTCAACTGCGACTTTGATCGTTGGTTCTCCGAGCGCTCTCTGTACGTGAAGGACACCGAGGGCGAGACCGCCGGCACCTCCGCCGTCGACCGCGCTTTTGAGAAGCTCGACAAGATGGGCTACCTCTACACCAAGGACGGTGCCCTGTGGTTCCGCTCCACCGACCTGGGCGACGACAAGGACCGCGTCCTGATCAAGTCCGATGGCGAGTACACCTACTTCGCCTCCGACGTCGCCTATCACTGGGATAAGTTCCAGCGCGTCGACCACGTCATTGACATCTGGGGCGCCGACCACCACGGCTACATCGAGCGCGTCCGCTGCGTTTGCGACGCTCTCGGTTACCCCGGCAAGTTCGAGGTTCTGCTGGGCCAGCTCGTCAACCTGCTGCGCAACGGCAAGCCCGTCCGTATGTCCAAGCGCAAGGGCACCATGGTGACCCTTCAGGAGCTCGTCGACGAGGTCGGCTCTGATGCCGCCCGCTACACGCTCATCTCCAAGAGCTCCAACCAGATGGTCGACTTCGACATCGAGGCCGTTAAGAAGCGCGACAACTCCAACCCGGTGTACTACGTGCAGTACGCTCACGCTCGCGTGTGCTCCATCCTGCGTCGCGCCGCCGGCGTTACCGCCGAGCAAGCCGCCGAGATGGGCATGAAGGCCGTCGCCGAGAAGGCCATTGGCGAGAACGTCGATTACTCGCTGCTGACCGACCCGACCGAGCTCGCCCTTTCGCGTAAGCTCAACGAGCTCACCGACCTTATTGGTAGCTGCGCTCGCGACCGCGCTCCGTTCCGTCTTACGCACTTTGCCGAGGAGCTCGCCGGCGACTTCCACAGTTTCTATGCTGCCTGCCAGGTGCTGCCGAGCGAGGGCCGTCCCGTCGACCCCGAGCTCTCGCGCGCCCGTTTGGCCGCCTGCGACGCCGTCCGTGTGACGCTCGCCCTGGTGCTTACCCTCGTTGGCGTTTCTGCCCCCGAGCAGATGTAAGCGCTGGTCGTTTGACTGCGTTGGTTTGGTTTAACTGAGCCTCGAAAGCCCGATCTCCCATGCGGAGGTCGGGCTTTTTGCGTTTAGCGAGACAATTTGGCTTGCTGGAAAATGCTACCAAATCGCAACTATACCGGTTTACTACGATGAATCGAGGGATTCCAATCACACGGGCTTTTCACCGAAAAGTGCAAGCCATCTAGCTGGGGTTTTATTATTTCGGTTTTTGGCGTGGTCGTGGTTGAGCGATTCATCGTAGTAAACAGCCATAGTTTTGAAAATGACCCTAGGGGACGGAGGAAAACGGATCATTTTTGTCTCGTGGAGGAGCGGTGGGATACCTTCTGCCAAGAATCGGGGGCATCTACTACGTTTAAGTGCGTACCCCGAACCACGCCGAAAATCGCAATATTAAAACCGCAGGTAGCAGGTCTGCGACTATCGAAAAATAGTGAGTATGGTCAGGGGTGCGGGGGCAAACGTAGTAGATGGGCGCGATTCGTGGCACATCGATCTTGGGGCCGATGCCCTTGTCCCTTAGCTGTTCCGTTTTCTCGATGCTTGAGGCTTGATCTGCCTTCTTCTTATGAGTTGCGGTGGAATGGTTCCTGCTTGAGAGGTGCCGGCCGGGATTTGGGAACTATTTCACCGCAGCTTATGATGTGGCGATGGTGTACGCCGGAACTTTGTAAAGAGCATCCCTTTTGACTAGTCGTTTAAGAACGTCCCCGATGACTAAGTTGCAGGTGGTTGCGGTTGTGTTACACTAACGCTGCGTATATAACGCAATCATCTCTATACAGATCAATGATGTCCGTCGGTATTTGACGGAGCTAGACTGTTTAGCCGCCCTGAAGGTTTATGCAGGGAGCATGTGATCACAGGGCTTGAAAAGAAAGTTGAGCAAACACTGTGTCTGATCAACAACAAGAAAACGAAATAACGACGACGCAAACGGCTCCCGCTGCACCGGTTACGTCGGACCAGGCCGTGCTTTCCGCGCCGGCGCAGGTCTCGGCTCCCGAGGCGCTTAAGGCCGCCGCGCCCACCACGCCCGTTGCTAGCGAGGAGGCTGCTCCCGCTAGGCCTAAGCGCACGCGTCGTTTGGCCAAGCCTGCTGCGGACGGCGAGGATGCCGAAAAGCCCAAGCGTCGTACGACGCGCACCACGCGCGCGAAGCGCCCCGTTGCCACCGATGCTTCGGCCCCCATTTCCGATGAGGTCGCGCAGGCCCGTGCACTGGCGCAGATTAGCGAGGCCCAGGTTGTGCGTGCCCGCCGTCGCGCTGCCGAGCGCGAGGCCGCGGCATTGACTGAGTTCGCTGCGCCGGTCCCCCCCGAGGCTCCTGCTGCCGAACAGTCGGCCGAGAAGCCGGCACCGCGCACGCGTCGCCGTGCGGCAGCCAAGACGCAGCAGCCCGTCGAGCAGCTGACTCCTGAGGTCGCTGAAGCTCCGGCTCGTTCTGCGGCAGGGGAGGGCGCTTCCTCCGCTGAGCCCGTCGTGCACGCTGAAGTCAACGAGGTTCCCGTCGTTGATCCGGCTCTGCGCCCGCATCGTCGCGGCCGCAAGCCCAAGGCGTATGTTGAGGCCGAGAAAGCCGCTGCCGCAGCAGCTGCTGCCCAGGGCGCAGCGGTGACGACCGAGCCTACGGCCACGGTCGATGCCCCGGTCCAGGACGCTCCGTCCACCGAGGTTCCCGCATCTGCCGATGCCGAGCCCGTCGATGTCCGTCCCGGCCGCAGCCGTCGCACCGCGGCAAAGCGCTCGACGAAGGCGAAGGTCAAGGCTGAGGCCAAGCCCGTCGACGATAAGTCCTCGGAGGTAACCGCCGATGCCGCTTCCGAGGCCGAGAGCGCCGATCAGCCGGCAACTGAGAAGCCCAAGCGTACGCGCAAGAAGTCCGCAAGGGCCAAGGTTGCCGAGCAGCAGGGCGACGCCGATCCCAGCGCCCATGCCAACGCCGATGCCAAGGCAGAGGGCGAGGCCCCGTCCGGCACCGATACGCCCGCAGCCGCGGCTGACGGGGGCGCCGAGGCCGAAGCGGGTGTCCGTCCCGGCCGCCGTCAGCACAAGCGCAACGACGAGCGCAACGACCGCAAGGACGATCGCAACAACGACCGCCGCAGCCGTCAGCGCGACCGCAAGCAGCGCAACAAGGAGCGCAACGCCGCCCCCACCGAGCCCACGCTTTCGCGCGAGGAGCTTGCGGCCATGAAGGTCGCCGAGCTGCGCGAGAAGGCAAAAGAGTTCGAGATCGAGACGACCGGCAAGAAGAAGGCCGAGCTTGTCGAGGAGATCTACACGACCGCCGCGAAGGCCGAGGGCTTCCGCGATATTAAGGGCATCCTGCAGATTCGCCCGGACGGCTCCGGCATCATCCATGCCCACGGTTACATGAAGTCCAACGAAGACGCCTTCGTCCCCGCTTACCTCATCCGCTCCGCACGCCTGCGCACGGGCGATGTCATCGAGGGTTCGCTGCGCCCCTCGCGCGGCGGCGACAAGCGAGCCGGCCTCGCCAAGATCACGACCGTTAACGGCATGGATCCCGAGCAGATCCGCAACCGCCCCAAGTTCGGCGACCTTACCCCGGTCTATCCCAACGAGCCGCTGCGTATGGAGCACGGCAAGGACTCCATTACCGGTCGCGCTATCGATATCGTGTCACCGATCGGCAAGGGCCAGCGTGGCCTGATCGTGTCGCCGCCCAAGGCCGGCAAGACAACGATCCTTAAGAAGATCTGCCAGTCCATCTCGATCAACAACCCCGAGGTGCACCTCATCTGCCTACTCGTCGACGAGCGCCCCGAAGAGGTCACCGATATGCAGCGCTCCATCAAGGGCGAGGTCGTGGCCTCGACCTTCGATATGCCTGCCGAGAACCACACCCGCGTGGCCGAGCTCGTCATCGAACGCGCCAAGCGCATTGTGGAGCTGGGCGGCGATGTCGTGGTGGTGCTCGACTCCATCACGCGTCTTGCCCGCGCCTACAACCTGGCGGCACCCGCCTCGGGTCGTATCCTTTCGGGCGGCGTCGATTCGGCAGCTCTCTATCCGCCCAAGCGTTTCCTGGGTGCAGCCCGCAATATCGAAAACGGCGGCTCGCTCACCATCCTCGCCTCCGCCCTTATCGACACCGGCTCCAAGATGGATGAGGTCATCTTTGAGGAGTTCAAGGGCACCGGCAACATGGAGCTCAAGCTCGACCGCGATCTTGCCGATCGCCGCATCTTCCCGGCCATCGACCCCGTTGCCTCCGGTACGCGCAACGAGGACCTGCTGGTCGACGAGCAGATGCGCCCGTTTGTCTTCGGCCTGCGTCGCATTCTCGCCGGTATGAACAACACCGAGCGCGCGGCGGCGTCGTTTATTAAGGGTCTTAAGGGCACCAACACCAACCAGGAGTTCCTGGTGCGTTCGGCCAAAAAGCACAGCGACTACGAGCAGACGTTTTAGACCAAAAGCCGCACGCTATATCGCCATAAGAACGGGCAATCGGGCCGGGGTTTATGCCCCGGCCCTTTCTTTACGGCGCCACTCGGCAACATTTTTTGACCTTATGACCGACAAGCAGCAGTTTTCGAGCCATAATCCGGCCTCATCGCTTGCAATCGGAGGGTCGGTTTCGCATAATAACTTTTAAGCTTCGCGACGGAAAACGCAGATGAAACGAACTATATACCGTTGCTTTGGGACGTATGTCCCGCTTCATCTTCTCTCGCGCAGCCAACTAAATGATGCGATTTGGGTGCTGGAAGATGGGGAGAGCTCATGGCTTCTTCTGATGCAACACAACGAGCAGTCCTTGCCGGACTTTCCTGCGGGATCGGCCTTGCCGCCCCCGTGGTGATGTATGCCGCGACGTTGCCGTTCTCGTCGGTCAACGAGACGGTTGTCGCGGGCGCGGTTCCCTTCGCCGTTGGTGCGGTGGCGGGCGTGGGCATCTACGCAGCCTCGCTGGGCATCTCCGAGTATCGTGCCGAGCACGATGGCCGCCTGTTTGAGCCCGATGCCGTGGGCGGCGCCGCTCAGTTTGGCCGGACCCACAACGAGTTCAAGACCGCCTCGATTCCCGCACAGCAGCAGGGGGCGGCGCCTCAGCCTGCGGCTCCGGCTGATCAGGCCAATGCCGCACAGCCTTCTTCCGCATTTCTCTCCGGCCTGACCGGTGCGTTCCAGCGCCGTCACGCCGACGATGGCGTTCCCACCATCGCGCGCGCGGCTAACGCCATGGATGAGGCCGAGGCCTGGTCTATGATCGACAGCATGCTCGATGACGATTCCCCGGTCAGCTGCGATCCCGTGCGTTCGCGCGATGTCTACCAGGTCGCAATCGATGAGCTCACCAACGGTGGAAAGACCGGTTCTTACAATCGCGATGACATTGCCGCTGCCGCACGCGCCGTCTCGGGCTCTCACGCCGCCCCTGCGGGTAGTACCGCAGCCTTCGTGGCGCTTGTGGCCAACGCCGCCAACAATGCCGCCTATAGCGGCGCGTCGTCGGCTGCGTACGCCTCTGCCGCGTCGGCTGCTTCGGCCGGCCAACAGAGCGCAGCTCAGGCGGCTCCTGTCGCCGACCCCTTTGCCGATGAGCCCCTGGCTGTCGACGAGGAGACCATTGCCGCTCGCCGAGCTGCCGAAAGCTCGCTTTGGGGCGTTTCGGCCCAAATGCAGGCCGCGGAGGCGGCGCCGTACAACGCCAAGCTCGCCAGCATGCCCATCATTTCCGATGCCAAGGGTGTGGACCTCGCCGATCTGGACGAGCCCGCCGCCATCACTGCCTCTATCGATGCCCAGGATCGCGCGGATACCGACAGTCTCCCCGATGCCTCCCTCGAGGAAGATGTCCCCATGGCCGATTATTCGGGCCACGAGGACATGTGGGCCGCCGCTATGGCGATCATGGCCGAGGCTGCCGAGCCCGCCCCCGTGGCGGTGCCTGCGCCTGCAGCCTCACCTGTGTCGGCTGCTCCCGTCTATGTCGGCCGCCACAGTTCCGTGCTTCCCGAGGATACCGCGCGTATCTCGCGCGAGGGTATCGAGCGCGCCGAGGCTATCGCTGCCGGCGTTATGGAAAACCGTCGTCATGAGCGCGTCAATCAGATTCTCGAGGAAGAAATCAACCGTCTGCAGTCTGCGGCCGTCAAGCGCACGGGTCGTGCCTATCTGAGCGTTATCGAGGGCGGTACCGCCAGCTTTACGCCGCTGCGCGCGGAGGCATAATTGCCGCATGGTTAAGGTCGATCGAAAATGGGCGCTTGCCGCCTGCGCCATGGTGCTCGTCATTTGGGGCAATTCGCTGGTTCCCGGTACGGGCTCTGGTTCGTTGAGCCTGTCGATTATGGAATCCATTCGCGGCTTTTTGCAGACCCTGGGGCTTCCATACGAGTGGGTGACCAACTTCGTCGTGCGCAAGTGCGCTCATTTTACCGAGTACATGGTGCTTGGCATCTTGGCGACGCACGCCTTTGACCTCGAAGGCCGGCGTACGTTTGATGTGTTGCTGCCCACGGCGGTGTTCTTGCTGCTTGTCCCCTCTATCGACGAGACGATCCAGCTATTTGTGCCCGGTCGCGCCGGCATGATTACCGATGTGATGATCGACTGCTGCGGGGCGACGACAGGCGTCGTACTCCGATATCTCTTACGGTCGCTGATGTACACCAAAAAGGCCGCCTAGGACGTTTTGCTTGGTCCTAGGCGGCCTTGTGCGTTTGAGGGCCTCTGCGGGGCGTGACGGCGTTTTCCGGGCGTTTTGCGAGTTTGGCTACGCTGCGCCCCGCTGATGTGTCCTTTACTGGAGCGCCTGGGCGCCCAGGGCCAGGCAGCCCATGATGCCCTGCTTGCCCTCGAGGCTGTTGTTGACAATGTAGGTATCGATGTCGTTGACCTCGGGCGTGACGATATAGCCGTTGAGCATCTCGGCGCACTTTTTGCGGGCGAGCGGCACGATGGGGGTGTGGTCGGCCACGCCGCCGCCGATGATGATCTTTTGCGGCGCGTAGCACAGCGTGTAGGTCATGAGTGCCTGTGCCAGATAGCCGGCGAGCAGGTCCATGGCCTCTGGGTCATCGGCCATGTCTCCGGCGCTCTTGCCATCCCAGCGCTTTTTAACGCCGGGGCCGGCGATGAGGCCCTCGAGGCAGTTGTCGTGGAAGGGACAGGCACTGTGCTCGCCGATGGTGTCGCGCGGGTCGCGTGTGACCAGGATGTGGCCGGCCTCGGGATGCATCATGCCGTGCACGAGCTGGCCGCCCGAGAGCACGCCGGCGCCCACACCGGTGCCGATGGTCAGGTAGACCACGTCGGTGAGGCCCTGGGCGCAACCAAAAGTGACCTCGCCCAGGCAGGCGACGTTGACGTCGGTATCGTAGCCACAGGGAATATTGAGCTCGTTTTGGATGGTGCCCAGCAGGTCGAAGTAGCGCCATGCCGTTTTGGGCGTCTCCAGGATCTTGCCGTATTGGGGCGAGGCGGGGTTGACTGCGGTGGGGCCAAAGGCGCCGATGCCCAGCGCGGTGATGCCCTTGTCGGCAAACCATGCGTTGACAGCCTCAACGGTCTCCTGCGGGGTCGTGGTCGCGATCTGCTCGCGCTCCAGGACCGTACCGTCTGCATAGCCCGTGGCGCAGACCATCTTGGTGCCGCCGGCCTCGAGCGCTCCGATAAGCTGCTGTTCTGCCATAGTATTCCTCTCACTGGGACGAGTTGCTCCGTGACTAAAGTATAGGGCTCTAAACCGTTTTAGAAAGCGCTATAAAAAGAAGCCTCGCAACGCGGCGGGCGGTACGAGGCTTTTTTGGTTGCTTTAGTTGCCGGGCCGTCCTTACCCGCGCGGCTTGATTTTATCACGTAGTGATTTGAGGTTCTCCAGTGCCGCATTAAGCGTCTCGTCCCGCTTGGCAAAGTGGAAACGAATCAGATGGTTGACGGGCTCGCGGAAGAAGCTCGAGCCGGGCACGGCGCCCACGCCCACCTTAGACGCGAGGTCCTCGCAGAATTCGAGGTCGCTGTCATAGCCAAACTCAGAGATGTCCATCATGACGTAGTAGGCGCCCTGCGGCACGTTATGCTCAAGACCGATGCTATCGAGCCCCTGGCAGAACAGGTCGCGCTTGGCGGCGTAGAGGTCGAGGACCTCCTGGTAATAGCTGTCGTCGAATTTGAGGGCGGTGACGACGGCTTCCTGCAGGGGAGCGGCGGCACCCACGGTGAGAAAGTCGTGGACCTTCTTGATGCGCTCGGTGATCTGGGCCGGGGCAATGGTGTAGCCCAGACGCCAGCCGGTGATGGAGTACGTCTTGGACAGCGAACTGCAGCTGATGGTGCGCTCGAACATGCCTGGCAGCGTGGCCATATAGACGTGCTCGTGGGGCGCGTAGACGATGTGCTCGTATACCTCGTCGGTAATGCAGTAGGCGTCGTACTTTTTGCAGAGGTCGGCGATAAAAGTTAGCTCCTCGCGCGTAAAGACCTTGCCGCAAGGGTTGGAAGGGTTGCACAGGACAATCGCCTTGGGATCGTTATCACGGAAGGCCGCCTCGAGGACCTCGCGATCGAAGTCGAACGTGGGCGGGTTGAGCGGCACGTAGATGGGCTCGGCACCCGAAAGAATCGTGTCGGCGCCGTAGTTCTCGTAGAACGGCGAGAAGATGACGACCTTGTCGCCGGGGTTCGTGACCGTCATCATGGCGGCCATCATGGCCTCGGTGGAGCCGCAGGTTACCACGATATTCTGGTTGGGGTCGACCGGTATGCCCATAAAGTGCTCCTGTTTGGCGGCAAGCGCCTCGCGCATGGCCTGGGAGCCCCAGGTGATGGAGTACTGGTGGTAGAGCGGCTTGGGGTCGGTGGCGATGGTGCTGAGGCTATCGAGCAGCTGTGCCGGGGGATCGAAGTCGGGGAAGCCCTGCGAGAGGTTGACGGCGCCGTACTTATTGGAGATGCGTGTCATGCGGCGGATGACTGAATCGGTAAATCTTGCCGTGCGGTTGGAGAGTTCTTTCATGACGGTCCTTTCGAGGGTTTGCAGTGGGGCAAGTTTACTCCTATGAAAAGGGTGGGAATTGCTCGAAACGTGCTCGAAAAACTCTTTTCAAAATTCTTGAAAATTGGGGCTTGCATCGCATGGCGTTCCTTGCAATAATAGTCGAGCGCGAAGCGCACAGGACACGGTGGGTGTAGCTCAGTTGGCTAGAGCGACGGGTTGTGGTCCCGTAGGTCGAGGGTTCGAGTCCCTTTACCCACCCCAGTTCTTGCTTCGTGTTGATATCGGGTCGTTAGCTCAGTTGGTAGAGCAGGGGACTCTTAATCCCAAGGTCCAGGGTTCGACCCCCTGACGGCCCACCACACGATATCTCCTCTAAAGTCCGTCATAACGGACTTTAGCTTTGGGTCGTTAGCTCAGTTGGTAGAGCAGGGGACTCTTAATCCCAAGGTCCAGGGTTCGAACCCCTGACGGCCCACCAAAGCATGTTAAAGCGACTGGCTTCGGCTGGTCGCTTTTTTCGTTGACCTCACATGGGGTCGAACCCGAAAGGGCGCGGAGCTGAGAAAACGCGTAAGCGTTTGCCAACGCAGCGCGCAAGGCGCCTTGGCGCCGCAGCGGCTGCCTGCGCAGCAGGCTGAACCCCTGACGGCCCACCAAAGCATGTTAAAGCGACTGGCTTCGGCTGGTCGCTTTTTTCGTTGACCTCACATGGGGTCGAACCCGAAAGGGCGCGGAGCTGAGCTGTCTGCACCGTGATTCCCTTAGGGAAAACACGGCTCAAGCCCCGTAAGCGTGTTCTCCTTGGGGGAATCATACTTACGGGGCTCGATGCATGTTGAGAAATTGTGATCAAACTCAAAGTGTGAATCGATTCAGTCTGCTCGATAGTGCGAACCGAGGCTTTCAGTCCGTTTGCGCATGGCTTTGACCATCTCCGCAGCCAGCTGAATCTGCGACTTTAGGCGGGCGAGGGCAGCGATTTCGCTGTCATTGGCGTGCGGCTTATGCAGCGACGTCGCCTCGTCTTGTAGGCTTTCAAGCTCTTGAAGCGCCTCGGATAGGCCTGGTTCGGTCCTGTTGATCATGCAGTAGGTGCTCATTGTGTGTTTGAGGCAGCGGGTTAGGCGCTCGGCGACTGCTGTAGCGATGCCATGCTCGGGGAGGGCGACATCCACCGGTGCGTCAGCCTCGGGAGCGTCCAGTGCTGCTCGAGCCGCCGATGCGCCCGCGATACGCCCGAATACGATGCCATTGGCGCTCGACAGCCCTCCGATGCGGTCGGCGCCGTGCATGCCGCCTGTTGCCTCGCCACAGGCGTAGAGGCCCTCAACGCCTGTGTACGTGGTCTTGTCGATCTTGATACCGCCGTTAGCGGCGTGGGCATACATCGCCACACGTATCTCGTCGCTCGGAGCGATACCATGCTCGTCTTGTAGCCAAGTGGCAAATGTCTGCACGAACTCGGGGACATTCTCTCGCGGGAAGTCGTAGTGGAGCGCCAGGCCTTCGGCACCCGCTTGATCGATGGCAAGATCGATGGCGCGGGAAGCCAGGCGTGAAGTGAAGGGACCATATCCGGAGCGCTGTTCAAGCAAATCGTCCAGCTTGACGTCGGCGATATCGACCGGCTGGTCGAACTTGACGTAGCGCCAGGTCTTCTCGTTAAAGACAAGGTTGCGCTTAGGCTCAATGAAGCCGGGCATCATCTGCATGAACTCTATATTAGTAAGGGACGCACCGTGCGACCGCGCGATGGCTTGTGATGAGCTGAGCACGTCGGCGGAAGTGAGGCTGCGCTCGAATAGACCGCCGGTACCGCCGGCGGCGATGATAGTGGCCTTGGCTGTAAAGGTCACAATGCGCTCGTCCGTTTGGTTGAAGAGCACGGCGCCGACAATTTTTCCGTTCGTATCCTCAACAAGATCGATAAGCTCGTGGCGGGGGAGCAGGCGTATGCCGAGCGAGTCGATCTGGGCCGTACACGCGTCTTCGAGGGGTTTGCGGGTGAGGCCGCGCCACATTCTCGTCTTGTGGTCGAAGCAGGGGATAAATTGCTTTTGCTGGGCGCTTTCGGCGCTTTGCGGACGCTGGAGTTCTACGCCCAGATCCTGTTCGAGCCAGTCAATCGCTTGGGGAATGCCGTGGACGAACGTCTGGACGAGTTCGGGGTCGGCAACGCCGCCACCGACGGTTTGGATGGTGTCGATAAGGTCTTGTTCGTCGTCTTTGTCGACGGGACCAATAAGCCCGAGGCCCCAGGTGCCCGGGAAGAAGCTCGATCCGCTCATGGTCTTGCCAGCGCATGCGATGGCAACGGTCGCGCCCGCGCGTGCTGCTTCTATGGCGGCGCAAAGGCCCGCGATGCCCGATCCGATTACCAGTACATCAGTTGATTCCATAGGATTCCTTTCTCGTTCGCGCATTGTCGCACGGGTGATCGGCAAAGGTATCGTGAAGACATAGGTATTCGGTAAAGGGCCAAAATGGAAGGTGGGCGTTACCGATGCTTTATCGCCCAACATAGTCTTCTCAATAAGTTGCGGTGAAATTGGGACTCACAAGGCTTCTGGAGCAGTCAGATGGCCTGTATTTACTCGCAACTGGTATACCGGGAGGACCGCTAAGAAGTTGCGGTGGAATAGTTCCTGTTTGGAAGGATGGGGCGGCTGTTTAGGAACTATTTCACCGCAACTGAGGGAGGGACAAAAAAGAGCCGCTACCCGGGTGGGTAGCGGCTCCAAAGCTCAACTATATGAGCATCGCGCGGGCGCGATTAGGCCTTGAGGGCCTCCTCGACGGCGACAGCGCAGGCGACGGTGGCACCGACCATGGGGTTGTTGCCCATGCCGATGAGACCCATCATGTCGACGTGCGCAGGCACGGAGGAAGAACCGGCGAACTGGGCGTCGGAGTGCATACGGCCCATGGTGTCGGTCATGCCGTAAGAGGCAGGGCCGGCGCCCATGTTGTCCGGGTGCAGGGTACGGCCAGTGCCGCCACCAGAAGCGACGGAGAAGTACTTCTTGCCAGCCTCGAGGCGCTCCTTCTTGTAGGTGCCAGCGACGGGGTGCTGGAAGCGCGTCGGGTTGGTGGAGTTGCCGGTGATCGAGATGTCGACGTTCTCGTGCCACATGATGGCAACGCCCTCGCGGACGTCGTCGGCGCCGTAGCAGTTGACGGCGGCGCGGGGACCATCGGAGTAGGGGATGGTCTCGACGACCTTGAGCTCGCCCGTGAAGTAGTCGAACTGGGTCTTCACGTAGGTGAAGCCGTTGATGCGGGCGATAATCTGAGCGGCGTCCTTGCCCAGACCGTTGAGGATAACGCGCAGCGGCTTCTTACGAGCCTTGTTGGCGTTCAGAGCCAGGCCGATAGCGCCCTCGGCGGCAGCGAAGGACTCATGGCCAGCCAGGAAGGCGAAGCACTCGGTGTCGTCGGAGAGCAGCATGGCGCCCAGGTTACCGTGGCCCAGACCGACCTTGCGGTCCTCGGCGACGGAGCCGGGAACGGTGAAAGCCTGGATGCCCTCGCCGATGATGGCGGCAGCCTCAGAAGCAGTCTTGGCGCCACGCTTGACAGCGAGAGCGCAGCCGAGGGTGTAGGCCCACTCGGCGTTCTGGAAGGCGATGGACTGGGTGTTGTTGACGATCTCACGCGGGTTGAAGCCCTTGTCGGTGCAGATCTGCAGAGCTTCCTCGAGGGAGGCGATGCCGTTGTCGGCGAGGCACTTGTTGATCTTGTCAGCGCGGCGCTCGTAACCTTCGAACGTAACAGTCATAGTTATTTCCCTCCCTTTCTACTCGTGAACCGGGAACACGCTGGCGACGGAGTGAGTCTCCTCGTCGGTGCGCGGGTCGATGTACTTGGCAGCGTTCTCCCACTGACCATAGTGGCCCATAGCGCCAGCGATGGCCTCCTCGGGGGTCTTGCCGGCCTTGACGGCGTCGGTGAACTTACCGAGGTTCAGGAACTCGAATGCGATGATCTCGTTCTTGTCGTTGAGGGCCATGCGGGTGACGTAGCCCTGAGCGAGCTCGAGGTAACGAGCGCCCTTGGCCTTGGTGCCGAACATGGTGCCGACCTGAGAGCGAAGGCCCTTGCCGAGGTCGTCGAGGGAGGCGCCCACGGGCAGACCGCCCTCGGAGAACGCGGTCTGGCTGCGGCCGTAAACGATCTGCAGGAAGATCTCGCGCATAGCAACGTTGATGGCGTCGCAGACGAGGTCGGTGTTGAGGGCCTCGAGGATGGTCTTGCCGGGAAGGATCTCGGAAGCCATGGCGGCAGAGTGGGTCATGCCCGAGCAGCCGATGGTCTCAACGAGGGCCTCCTCGATGATGCCGTCCTTGACGTTCAGCGTGAGCTTGCAGGCGCCCTGCTGAGGTGCGCACCAACCCACACCGTGCGTAAGACCGGAGATGTCGGAAATCTCCTTAGCCTGGACCCACTTGCCCTCCTCGGGGATGGGTGCGGGGCCGTGGTATGCACCCTTGGCAACGGGGCACATGTTCTCCACTTCCTGTGAGTACTGCATGCCTCTCCTCTCTATCGTGTTGGCGTCCCGTCTGGGGGTCGTGGCTGGCGATTGCCGGGCGACCCTTCGAAAGGGACATGACATGCAGCCCCTATAATACCGCGAAATGCACGGAATATTCGGCGAACGGCTCAGTTTTCGTAG
>JAXJCX010000043.1:0-10088 GCA_036302225.1 Collinsella sp. | reverse complement strand
CGCCGTCCTCCAGGAGGCGGCGTTTGTATTGGCTTGCGTAGTTGCTGGCGACGCCCATGCGTTTGGCTATCTCCGAGGTCCTGCTGGGGCCAGAATCGGGCAGCATCGCGAGCAAAAACTCAATGTCTTTATCGGAAAGCTTCCGATAGGTCGTTTCGAGAGAAGCCCGACGTCATGCTTCTCGAGTTGTCTGAAGACGCCATTCATGCCCGTGCGCCAGTTACCCTGAGTCTCCTGAGCATATGTCCAATCGATGCCGACTGGCTCAATCTGAACGCCGCTTATGCACGCGCGAGACTATGAGAGGCGGCTATCTGCCGCTTCTTTGGTTCGCTCGATAATATCTTCGAGCATGCCTGGCATGGCGGAGACATTTGCTGCGATCCATGGTGGCCCCTTTGCAGGTTTTGCTAGTTTTTGCAACTTTTGCTAATTTTTGCAAGTTTTGCTAACGGTTTAACATGTCTTGTGCCGCGGGATTGCAGGAGTGAAAAACGGGGATTCCTATTATTCCGACTACGTTGCAACGAGCGGGGCCCGGAGCGCGATGTTGCTGCGCTCCGGGCCCCGCTGCATTGTAAAACCATGACGGTTTGGCTGCCGTCGTCCTAGTCAAACAGACTCGGCATGTCGTTTTCTTTCATGAGGGCACCGGCGGAGGGCAGACTCTGCGCGGTGAACTTCTCGGCCGAGACGCCGGCGCCAAGGATCTCTTCGGTTGTGCCGACGGTGGTGACCGAGCGGCCCTTCTTGGCCGTGAAGGCCTGGACGCCCTGCGTGTTGGTGGTCGTCTTGGTCTTGAGCAGCGACGTGTTGAAGTTCATCAAACGATAGTCGCTCGAGACCAGCGCGATGTCGCGATCTTCCTTGAGCACCTGAGCATACAGCAGCTTGCTGCCGCCGTAGATTGCGTTCTTGAGGCGCTTGCGGTTGGTTTTGGTGACGTATCCGGCAAGTGCGACGCGCACCACACGGCCGTTTTCAAAGATAAACAGCACGTCGGCCTTGTAGTCCTCGGGGTCGATGACCCAGATGACGCTCTCGTCGGGTTCCATCTCGAGGTCGGTCGGCAGGTACGAGCCCAGCTGGGCCGACTTGGTATCCTCGAACGCCGCGACCTTGCACTTGTACACTTGGCTCTTGTTGGTAAAGACCAGCAGCTCGTGGGTGTTGGAGGACGGAAACTCGATAAAGGGTTTGTCGCCGTCCTTGTACTTGAGCGTGGTCGCCTTCTTGAGCACGCGGTCCGTCATCTTCTTAAGGTAGCCATCGCGCGAGAGCATGATGGTGACCGGGTACTCCTCAACCTCGGGCTCCAAGCTTACCTCGATAACCTCATGGGGCTCGATCCTGCCCGTGCGGCGCGGCATCACGTACTTCTTGTTGACTGCGGCCAGCTCGTCGCTGATGACCTTCTTGATGTTCTCCTCGCTGGAAAGGATCTCCTCAAGCTCGGCAATCTCGCCCTCGAGCTTGGCGATGTCCTTGGTGCGGTTGAGGATGTACTCCTCGTTGATGTTGCGGAGTTTAAGCTCGGCAACAAACTCGGCTTGGGTCTCGTCGATGTCGAAGCCGCGCATAAGGTTGGGCACGACCTCGGCTTCGAGCTTGGTACCGCGGATGATGGCGATGGCCTTGTCGATATCGAGCAGGATCGCCTCGAGGCCGTGCAGCAGGTGCAGGCGCTCGGACTTTTTGCCCAGGTCATAGTTAATGCGGCGACGTGTGGACTCAATACGCCACTTGACCCACTCGTGCAGGATCTGGCGCACGCCCATAACACGGGGATAGCCATCGACGAGCACGTTGAAGTTGCACGAGAACGAATCCTGTAGCGTGGTCGAGCGATAGAGCTTGGCCATGAGCTTGTCGGGGTCGACGCCGCGCTTAAGGTCGATGGCGATGCGCAGACCCGAAAGGTCTGTCTCGTCGCGGATGTCGGCGATCTCCTTGACCTTGCCTTCCTTGGAGAGCTTGACGATGCGTTCGATGATGACATCGGTCTTGGTGGTGTAGGGGATTTCGTAGACCTCGATGATGCGCTCTTCGGGAATCCAGCGCCAGCGGGAGCGGATTTGGAAGCTGCCAAGGCCGGTCTCGATAATCTTTTCCATCTCCTCGCGGCGGTAGATGATCTCGCCGCCGGTCGAGAAGTCGGGCATGGGCATGTACTCGAGCAGGTCGCAATCGGGATCCTTGAGGTAGTGCATCGTTGCGGTACAGACCTCGTTGAGGTTGAAGCCGCAGATATCGGACGCCATGGCGACGCCGATGCCCTTATTGGCCGAGACGAGGATGTTGGGGAACGTGGTGGGCAGCAGGCGCGGCTCCTTCATGGCGCCGTCGTAGCTGTCGACAAAGTCGACCGGGTCCTTGTCAATGTCCTTGAAGATCTCGGCGCTGATGGGGGAGAGCTTGGCCTCGGTGTAACGCGAGGCGGCGTAGCTCAGGTCGCCCGAATAGTATTTGCCAAAGTTGCCCTTCGACTCCACGAAGGGGGCAAGCAGCGCTTCGTTACCCGTCGCCAGGCGCACCATCGTCTCGTAGATCGCGGCGTCGCCGTGCGGGTTGAGCTTCATAGTCTGACCCACGATGTTGGCGCTCTTCTGGCGCTCGCCCTTGAGCAGACCCATTTTGTACATGGTGTAGAGCAGCTTGCGGTGCGAGGGCTTAAAGCCGTCGATCTCGGGGAACGCACGCGAAACGTTGACGCTCATAGCGTAGGGCATGTAGTTGACCTCGAGCGTCTGCGTGATCGGCTGGTCGGTGACCTCGGAGTGCAGGCCGATGACGTTCTCGGCGTTAACCTGCTTTTTCTTTGGCTGGTTCTTCGTCTTCTTCTTTGCCACGATTTCCTCTTGAACTTCTTATGGGCCGTCGTTATCGATTTGCTGCTATTGCAGGTCCAGCTGGTCGAGGTATTCCTTGCCGTGCTCGGAGATATGGCGCTTGCGGCCTGCCTCGTCATTGCCCAACAACAGGTTGAACATGGTCTCCATCTTGGTGACGTCCTCGGGCTCCACCTTGATCAGACGACGCGTCTCGGGGTTCATGGTGGTGAGCCACATCATGTCCGGATCGTTCTCACCAAGACCCTTGGAGCGGTTGATGGAACACTTCTGGTCGCCGATCTCCTTAAGGATGCCGTTCTTCTCGAGCTCGGTGTAGGCAAAGTAGGTCTTCTCTTTGCAGTTGATCTCGTAGAGCGGCGACTCGGCGATATAGACGTAGCCCTCGTCGATAAGTGTGGGCACCAGGCGGTAGAGCATGGTGAGCACGAGCGTGCGGATGTGGTAACCGTCGACGTCGGCGTCCGTACAGATGATGACCTTGTTCCAGTTGAGGTTGTCCAGGTCAAAGGCACCGAGGTTCTTGATGCGCTTGTCCTTGATTTCCACGCCGCAGCCCAACACGCGCATGAGGTCCATGATGATGTCGGACTTAAAGATGCGCGGGTAGTCCTCTTTTAGGCAGTTGAGGATCTTGCCGCGGACGGGCATAACGCCCTGGAACTCGGCATCGCGCGAGGTGCGAATGGCGCCTGCTGCCGAGTCGCCCTCTACGATGTAGATCTCGCGGCGGCTCTTGTCCTTGGAGCGGCAGTCGATGAACTTCTGCACGCGGTTGGCCATGTCGGTCTTCTGCTGCAGGTTGGTCTTGATGCTCTGGCGCGTCTTTTCGGCGTTCTCGCGCGAGCGCTTGTTGATGAGCACCTGCTCCATGATCTTGTTGGCGGCGTCTTTGTTCTCGATCAAGTAGGTCGAGAGGCGTTCCTTAAAGAATGCCGTCATGGCCTGCTGGATAAAGCGGTTATTGATGGCCTTCTTGGTCTGGTTTTCGTAAGACGTCTGGGTGGAGAAGCAGTTGGTCACCAGCACCAGGCAGTCTTGGACGTCCTGCCACTTAATGCCGCTCTCGTTTTTGTTGTACTTGCCCTGTTGCTTAATGTAAGCATCGATGGCGCTAGTGAGGGCGCTGCGGGCAGCCTTCTCGGGCGAGCCGCCGTTCTCGAGCCAGGAGGAGTTGTGGTAGTACTCCTGCATCATGAAGGTGCGCGAGAAGCACATGCACGCGGTGATCTTTACGTTGTAGTCGGGCAGGTCCTCGCGATCGCGACCGCGACGGTCAGCCTCGATAAAGAAGGGCTCGGTGAGGTAGTCGGCACCGACCTTCTCGAGCACGTAGTCCTCGATGCCCTTGGGATAGCAAAAATCCTCTTCGGAAAAATCGCCGTCGTCGCCCTCGATGCGCAGACGGAAGGTCACGTTGGCGTTGACCACGGCCTGACGGCGCATGGTCTCGCGATACCAATCGTGGGGGATGCTGATGGAGGTAAAGACCTCAAGATCGGGGCGCCACTTGATGGTGGTACCGGTGCGGTCCTCGTTGCTAGGCTCAATCTCGAGTGCCTTCTTTTTGGCGCCGACGACCTTGCCCTTCTTAAAATGCAGGGAGTATTTGTTGCCATCGCGCCAAACCGTGACGTCCATGTACTCGGAGGCGTACTGGGTCGCGCACGAGCCCAGGCCGTTGGTGCCGAGCGAGAAATCGTAGTCGCCGCCCTGGTTGTTATTGTATTTGCCGCCGGCGTAGAGCTCGCAAAAAACGAGTTCCCAATTAAAGCGCTTCTCGGAGGGGTTCCAGTCGAGCGGGCAGCCGCGGCCATTGTCCTCTACCTGAATGGAGCCATCGCGAAAGGCGGTAAGGGTGATGAGCTTGCCGTAGCCCTGGCGCGCCTCGTCAACGGCGTTGGACAGGATCTCGAAGGCGGCATGCGCGCAGCCATCGAGTCCGTCCGAGCCAAAAATGACGGCGGGGCGCAGGCGTACGCGTTCCTCGTCCTTGAGCTGGCGGATACTGTCGTTACCATAGTTTGCGGTGTTATTTGCCATACTCGCTCTCTCGGTGCTCCTTTGCTGCGTTTAAGTCATATAGATAGTCAAGGTAGCATAGCCCAGCCCATAGGCGATTCCAACCAACACGAAATCCATCGAACAATCGTTCGGATTAACAGGGATAGTGTTTAGTGGTAGCGCGGCATTGTTAAACAAATTTGGATACAGATGAATTTTATTTAATAGGGATCTAGTTTTACTAAACAAAATCGAACGATGCTGATCGCACGAGCGGGCACATCGATCGACTATCAATCACGTTTACTCGGAGAAACCCGAGTCGGTTTTGTCCGAGTAAGTTTGAATAGCGAATTGAAATTGGTATGTCTGCATGGCGATGACAGACATGGTTTTCATAATGACAGATATAGTTGACATCCTTTGATGGATGCAATATATTTCTGTCATGTTGCAACGGATATCTGTCCATTACTACGAAAGGAACTCCATGCCGGGCAAAAGGAACCTACGCATGAAGGCGGCGCGCGCGGCGGTTGGCCTTTCGCAAGCTGACCTGGCCGAGGCCGTGGGCGTTACGCGCCAGACCATCGGCCTGATCGAGGCGGGCGGCTACAACCCCACGCTCAATTTGTGCGTGGCAATCTGTAAAGCGCTACGCGTTACGTTGAACGACTTGTTTTGGGAAGACGAGAGCGACGTCGACCCTGACGCTCTTTAGGAGTTCGCTATGAAATTTGAAGATTTAAAACTCGTGCAAAAGTGGCGTGAATATGCCGGCCCAAAGGATGAGCGCCTGGAGGCCGAGAGCGCGAAGATCTACAAGATTGGTTTCGTGTTGCTTTCGTTTGGCATGTTGATGATCTTTTTCTACCAGTTTATAGCTCGACAGGTTGCGTGGGTTCACAGCGACACCAGTGAAATGCCGCATGGCTTTGCAACGCCGTTCGAGGCAGCCATGTATTTGTGGCTCGTTCTCGTGATGTTGATTTGCGCAGGACTGCAAACGCGGAAGGGCTATGTCGATACCAATCGTTTTGGGCAAACCGAGCATCTTCCTGTTGGATATTTCCTGCTTGTCAGCGGTCTTAGCGGCGCCGCGTTCGCTCTTGTTATTGCCGCAATGCGCTGTATCGCTGAGGCGCAGATCGTACCGCTCGAAAGCGTCTTTTGGTTGGCGAACCTGGCCACGGGCGTGTTCTGCGGCGCGACGATTTTCGCGGCCACGTTTGCTGCCCTGTGCGCAACGTTTTTCACGGCGAAAAGACGCCGTGCCAAGCTCGAGGCAGAACTCGACTCCTCTGATGACATCTAATGCGTAATGGGCTGGCTCTGGGTATCCAGAACCAGCCCATTTGATGTTCGATGAGCCGAGTCGGCGTCTCTCACAAAAGTAACTAGGAGCTAGCGAGGCCTATCCGAATTGGCCTCATTGGCGGTGTCGGCTTCGAGTGCCGTGCGGCGGGCGCTGTAGGCGACAAGGCCGGCACCAGCCGCGGCGAGTGCTGCTGCGGCTGCCGTCAGGGGAGCGTTGACATCGCCCGTGCCCGCAAGCGCGCCCGCTTTTCCGGAGCGCTTGCTATTGCCGTGGTCCTTGCCACTGCCGGAGCTGCTTCCGCCGGAGCCGCCGCCCTTGTCAGTACCGCCGCCACTCGAGCCACCATCGCCGTCCGCCGTCATCGGGGCGTCGTGAAGTCCTGTCGTATCCGCGCTGTCGCATATGCCGACCTGAACTTCTGAGCGCTCGCATGCCGCGTCAGGCACATGAAGCTCATGCAGTACGGCACCCAGCGCCGAGTTTGCGCCCGGTCGAATTTCCTCAAGCGTTACGGGATCGAGCGCTACCAGGTCACGCGCCTTCGCATACAGCGTGACGCGTTTGCCCACTTCGTCGCCCCAACTCTCGGGAATGGCGAAGCTCATGCGGAACTGTGCCGTGCAACCCGGTGCCAGCACGGCGTTGCCGTTGTCGGCTACCAGCGGGTGCGTTGCAAAACGCGCGCCCAGCGTCTCGAGCGCGTATTTCACGCGTGCCATATCGTTGTCCGAAGCGTCCTCGGCAAGCTCTGGATCAAAGATCGAAGCCATGCGTGCGTTCGCGCCGAACCCGATGGATGCGCTGGAGAACGGCTGGCTGGAGCCCTCTCGGTACAGATCGATCGTGCCGGCGGTCAGCAAGGTGTTGCCGTCGTTTCGCACCGTGACCATGAAGGATTCGCCTGCTGCTCCAGGCACCACCGCGCCCGAGGTAGCGACTGCGTCCGTCGGAGTGGCACACGCCACCAAGGGCACTTCGATGCCGTGCAGCTCTGCCTCGCTCTTCTCCGCGCTCACAATGTGCGTAGCGAGCGCGGAGAGCATGCTCCCCGACGTCAAAAATGTCGTTATCTGATCGACGGGATGGTCCAGCTCGCACATCACGAACGGCTCCGTAAACAGATCGCCTGCCAAGGTGCTGGCGAAGATGCGGAAGTGCTTGCCCATCACTGCTACCGGGTTGCCTTCTTCGTCGTAGGTTTGTCCCACCTTACCATCGGTGTTCTCTACATAGAGCACGCACCTGCCGTTGTTGCTTACGCTAAACGATGCCGGGCCACAGCCTGCGGCACCCACGGGCTGCGTTGCAAATGCCGATGCGCCTCGTGCCCAAGTAATATGCTGCAGTTGCTCGTTGACGGTAGCCAAAAAGCCCGTGTGCTGCGGCCACGGCACCGCGTGGGGTACTGTAGCATCTGGCGACATAACGCCCCAGCCCGCAATGGACTGGCCGATCACGGCGTACGATGCAGAGCCACAACCGCCTGCAGTCTCGTATGCAACGGGCACCACCATTTTGCCGTTGATATTCTCGGGCGCGCCGAGCTCGATGCTCGACGGTGCCTGCGGAAAGCGGAGGACCTGACGGAACGTCAGGCTGTCGCCCGAAACGTCCGACCACAGGGTAAAGCACTCCAGCGCAACCTCGGCCTCGCTGCCGAGCGCCTTTTCTGCGGTGGTTCCGCGGCGGTGGAGGTAGGCGCCCGACAGGCGCCCGTCGACAAGTGTCTTGCCCACCGTGATGCGTGGGCACTGCAGGCAATGGTAGCCATCCTCCTGAAGGCGGCCGCGCGAGATGCTGCGCCACGACGTGTGCGATATCACGCGAACTCCGTCGTTGCTTATGCGCAGGCGCACAACGGACAGTATGCCGGATGTGCTCGCCGTATCGAAAAGGGTGTCGTCGCCGTCACGCCGCTCGCCCGAGACCAGCAACACGTAGGCGTCCTGGTTTTCTCTTCCGTCCGTATATTCCACCACGTCGAAGTCGTAATCGTATATGCCGTCGCGCTCCACGTCGCCCTCGCCAAACCCAAGGGGAAAGTCCACAGGCGTGGGAGCGGACCACGTTCCGTTTGCCTTTGTGTGTACCACCAGGCGCGAGCGACCATTGTCGCCGTAGCGCACCGAGGCGATACGGAACAGGCATTCTACGCCGGCAATCATTGCCAGCTTCATGTGGGCTTCGCTGAGCACGCCAGCAAACAGCACGTTGTCGCTCGAGGGTTTTATGCCGCCACGCTCGTCCTCCGACACACCGGCAGAATTGGCGTTCGGGTCGGCAACGGTGTTCGTTGCCTGACCGATATAGGTGTACTTATACATCGGCGCGGCGTTTTCGTCGTTCTCTATCAGTGCATGGACGAAATGCTCGATCTGTCCCGTGTCGTCGCTTTCTGCATCCGCCTCGAGCTCAATGCGCGTGACCGACCGGTCCCAATCGCGTACGGTAGGCGCGGCGTTTACGGCAGTGGCCTTAACCTCGGCGCGTGCGAGCAGCTCGGCGTTGGTGACGATGGTGGCCGATGCGATAAATTGCGGAACGCCGCCCGCCTCGATGTTGCCGGGCGTGCCGAAGCGGGCGTCCAGCGTGTAAGGCGTATCTCCACCCAATGCGAGCTCAGAGCGCTGGAGCGCATACTGGTCGCCATTGTTCACCGACATATTCCACGAATCGATGAGTGTGGGCCACGACCCCGACCAAGCCTTGGTGGTCCACTTGAACATTACGAACTGGAGTATCACATCGACATCGACGTCTGCACCTACGCGCAGTCGCGGAAGCTGGTGTCCATCTGCCTTCTCGTACCCAATGAACAGCGTGAGGGATGCGGCGCCGCGCACGGCAGACGAAGCGACGCCTGCAACGCCGGCGCCAAAGGTGACGGCAAGCCCGATCTGGATGGTGAATGAGCCCGAGGTGTTTGAAAAGTCGAGCGAAATGTTTTTAAAAAACGCCGCGCCGCTGCCGTGCGTGTGGGCACCCACGGCGAGCGCCAGCTTCGCCAGCACCCAGGGGTTGACGTTTAGGAAAAACGGCACCGGTCCTAGGGTAAACTGCTCGGTCCAATTGAGGTCGGTTCTTACCTGGAAGAGGGCCTTAATATTGCCGTATGCGGGGTCGTTGTTGTTGCCCCAGGTTTTGCCCACCCAATCGTAGGCGAGCGAGCCGTACAGCTGTGTGGCGATATCCATCGTGAACAGCGGCGTGCAATGGTGACGAAGGAGCTTGGTGTTTCTTGGATCGGTGCCCGAACCGGCACTCATACTTTTGTACTGATTCCACTTCCCCTCCATCTCGTCGAGGTAGCGGTTTGCCTGCTTGGCGCCCGACTCACGCGGTGACTTCTTCCAGTACTCCGGATCCGGATCGCCCGAATCGTTCATATAGCTGGCTGGTTTGTATCCTCCGCCAAACAGTACGTACCCGGCAAACGAGAAATCGAACAAAATGGGGAACGAGGGCATCCAACACGTGAACTTATTACCACCGATGCCGGGAAACGCCGCGGGGAAATCAAACGGAGTGACCTCTTGGTCCATGGTGGTGGGAATGATGGTGGTCGAGCCCGATTCCGCCTTTGCGGCCGGCGCGGTGACAACGGCCATAGGGGATGAGAGCGTGTAGGTTTTGCCCTGGTAGTCGAGGACAAAGCGCAGCTTGCACCCTTCTTCCAGAAGGCCCGATGCCGCATCGAGGAACTTGTCTTCGAGTGTGAACGTTGCCAGATTATCCGCGCCCGATGCGCTGGCCTTGATCTGGCCGATCTGCGTGACGGTTTCGGGTGAGCTGCCCGCAGCGGGCATCACTTTATTGATATGCAACGTTGCCTGCCCGCCCTGCGGCAGATGAGCCTGCACGGTAAAAGCGTGCGTGTCGGGCTGGTCGTTTGCTGCTTCGTCCGCTGGCATTGCCAT
>JAXJCX010000042.1:0-5421 GCA_036302225.1 Collinsella sp. | reverse complement strand
AGCTCGGTCTCGGGGTTAAAGTTGCTCGTGCAAACGACCGTCTGGTAGCCCGCGGGGAGCATGACCTGCTCCATGCCATTGAGAACGAGCCCCGCCCATTTGTTGGTGTTATCCAAAATGATGATGGCGATGACGTGGGTTTGTTTGCCGGTGAGCGTTTGCGCCTGGGCATTGGGAACGTATCCGAGTTCCTTAATGACGCGCGCGATTTTGTTCTGCGTCTTTTCGCTAAGTTTTTCTCGTTTGTCGTTGAGGTAATACGAGACGCTTGCCGTCGAGGTTCCCGCCTCTCGAGCGACGTCTGCGATCGTAACGCGCTGTTTTGCCACAGCGACTCCTTCCGACAGATGAGCATTTTCCAACATGATGACTTTGAGTCTTGGTGAGGGATACGCTTCGGTGAGCGACCTTTTCCTTTCATATGAGTATGCAACAAATGCGGTATACGTGTGGGGTCGAAATTTGCGACCGGCATGCGCATCTGCCGTCTACCGAGAAAATCAAATACTTCTTGACTTTTGAAATCGAGGGTAAAATCGCAGGATTCATTTTTGGTTAAACGCATAACTAAATCGCATAACCAACGCTCTGACCTGCGCGTTTACCGAAATAAGCTGGCATTAAGAAAAACGAGCACCTATATTGGTCTTGTCGAAAAGACAGCAAGTCCAAACGGCAGGGGATGCTCCGGAGGCCTCCGCAAACGGTGTCTTGCGCACGCAACTCTATGAAAAGAGGGAAGCAATGAAGATCGTAGGCGTTGCCGCCTGTACCGTGGGTATCGCCCACACGTATATGGCCCAGAAGGCGATTCAGGATGAATGCGCCGCCCGTGGCATCGAGTGCAAGGTCGAGGCTCAGGGTGGCCTGGGTATCGAGAATGAGCTCACACAGGAAGACGTGGACTCCGCCGACCTGGTCCTGGAGTCCGTCGACGTGGGTGTTGAGAACGAGGATCGTTTTGAGCAGAAGATGGCCGAGGGCAAGTTCCTCAAGGTCGGTACTTCCGATGTAATCGCCGATCCGGTAAAGATCATCGACCAGGCCGTTGAGATCATCAAGGCGACGGGTGGCGCCGTTGACGCGCCCAAGGCCGAGGCCAAGGCAGAGAAGAAGGCCGTCTCCGCTGCCCCGCAGGCCCCGACACCGGCGTCCAAGCAGTCTATCTTTGCCGATCCGGGTAAGACGCTGCTCAATGCATTCAATACCGGCGTTTCCTATTTTATCCCCATTGTCGTCATCGGTGGCGTGTTCCTCGCCTTCTCGTTGGCATCCGGTACTGCCGGTGCTAGTGGTATGGAGGTCACCAACCCGTTGATGGTGAGCCTTAACACCATCGGCATGGCCGGCATCTCTATGATGATTCCGGTGCTTGCGGCATACATCGCCTACTCGATGGCCGGCAAGCCCGCACTTGCCCCTGGCTTCGTCCTGGGCTACTTGGTTAACAACGCCGTCGTCACCCCGAGTGGCAACAGCGTTTCGACCGGCTTCTTGGGTGCCATGATCATGGCTGTCATCTGCGGTTACTTTGTCCGCTGGATGAAGACCTGGAAGGTCAACAACACCATCCAGACCATCATGCCGATCCTGATCATCCCGATTCTGACCTCGCTCGTCCTGGGCATGGCCTACATCTACATTCTGGCCACGCCGCTTGGCTTCGTGATGGATTGGCTCACCAGCGTGCTCGGTAGCCTGCAGGGCGGCTCCGCGGTTGTCCTGGGTCTGGTTATTGGTGTTATGACCGCCTTCGATATGGGTGGCCCCATCAACAAGACCGCTTCGACCTTTACCATGGCCATCATGGCCTCCGGCATCTATGGCCCCAACGGCATGTTCCGCGTCGCCGTCGCCATTCCCCCGATCGCCTGTGGCCTCGCTGCGCTCATCGCCAAGAACAAGTTCGATGACGCCGATCGCCAGATGGGTATCTCCGCACTGTTCATGGGCTGCATCGGCATTACCGAGGGCGCTATCCCCTTCGCGGTCAAGGACCTTGGCCACACCCTGCCCGGCATCTGCATCGGCTCTGCCGTGGGTGCTGCCCTCGCCGCCTTCCAGGGCATCGACTGCTACGTCCCGCACGGTGGCTTTATCGTCGCCCTGGCCACCAACAACGTCGCGCTGTTCTGCCTGGACATCGTGATCGGCTCCGTGGTCGCCGCTGCAATCCTGATTGCCATGAAGCCCACGCTCGATAAGCAGGCCAAGTAAACCTTTAAGGACTCCGGTTGTGCGGAGGGATGGATTTGACTCCGCACAACCGCCCCTACACAACAAAATCCATCCGTACTGATAGGGCCCGCATCTGGGTCCCAGGGAACTTTTGTCAAAAATCCTCTGGAGAAGGAGAACAAAATGTCCAACCTCACCATCCGCCAGGCCGTTCAGGGTATGCTCAAGCTGCAGGACAGCGGCGATCACGCAACCATGGTCGGCATTGGCCCCATGAGCCCCAACCTGATTCAGGCCGTGTTCGAGCTTGCCAAGGACGAGGATTTCCCGCCCATGTTTATCGCCAGCCGCAACCAGGTCGATATGGACGAGATGGGCGCCGGCTACGTCAACGGTTGGGACCAGACGCGCTTTGCCGCCGACATCAAGAAGGTTGCCGACGAGGTGGGTTACACCGGTCCGTACTACCTGTGCCGCGATCACGGCGGTCCGTGGCAGCGCGACGAGGAGCGTAACGCCCACCTGCCCGAGGACGAGGCCATGGAGCTCGCCCGCAAGTCCTTCGTCGCCGATATGGAGGCAGGCTTTGACCTGCTGATGGTCGACCCCACCAAGGACCCCTATCAGATCGGCAAGGTTATTCCGCTCGACGTGGTGCTTCGCCGCACGATCGATCTTATCGACTATCTTGAGCAGTACCGTCGCGAGCATAACCTGCCCGAGGTTGCCTATGAGGTCGGTACCGAGGAGACCAATGGCGGCCTGACCTCCACCGACAAGTACGAGGAGTTCATTTCTCAGCTGCAGCCCGAGCTCGAGAAGCGCGGCTGCCCCATGCCCACCTTTATCGTCGGTCAGACCGGTACGCTCACCCGTTGGACCGAGCAGGTCGGCCATTACAACTTCAAGAACGCCCGCGAGCTCGCCGACATGGCCAAGCGCTACGGCGTGGGCCTGAAGGAGCACAACGCCGACTACCTGGACGACGCGACGCTGCTCGAGCACATCCCGGCACACGTGACCGCTTCCAATGTCGCCCCTCAGTACGGCACCGAGGAGACCCGCGCTTACCTCAAGCTCTGCGCTACCGAGCAGATTCTGGTCGACAACGGCCTGTGCGGCGATCCCTCCGACCTGTATCACACGCTGCTGGTCAAGGCTATCAAGACCGAGCGCTGGCGCAAGTGGATGACCGGCGACGATGTCAACCTGCAGGTTGACGACATTCTGGCCGACGACGAGCTCAGCCTGAAGATTCTGGATGTCTCCGGCCACTACGCGTTCAACGATCCCGAGGTCAAGGAGCAAGTCGAGAAGCTCTACCGCAACCTCGCTGCCCAGGACATCGACGGCAAGCGCTTTGTGATCGAGCACATCAAGCGCCCGATCAAGCAGTACGTCGTCGGCCTTAACCTCAAGGGCGTCACGAGCCGCATCGAGAAGGCTCTCGAGAACTAGGTAGTTTTTCCTACACGACGCCGGGCCTGGGGCATGTCCCAGCCGCAGGCCCGGCACATAGGACAAAGGGACATCCCCTTTGTCCTATTTTTTGAGTTTTGGATTCCTTAGAAGGAGTTTGCACCATGAAGTTCTTTATCGATACCGCCAACCTTGACGAGATTGCTGAGGCCAAGAGCTGGGGCTGCCTGGCCGGTGTTACCACCAATCCGTCCCTGTACGCCAAGACCGGCGGTAAGCTCGCCGACTTTGAGCCCCATATGCTCAAGATTGCCGAGCTCTGCGAGGGTCTGCCCGTGTCTGCCGAGTCTACCGCCACCACGGCCGAGGGCATGATCGAGGAGGGCAAGCGCCTTGCCGCCCTTGCCCCCAACATTGTGGTCAAGCTCCCCGTGTGCGAGGCCGGCCTCGCCGCCTGCCGCGCGCTGGCCGATGCGGGCGTGCGTGTCAACATGACGCTCGTCTTCTCGCCGACGCAGGCCCTTATGGCCGCCAACGCCGGTGCCCGCTACATCAGCCCGTTTGTCGGACGCTTTGACGACATCGCCGAGGACGGCATCTCGCAGCTCGACAATGTTGTGACCTGCATCAAGAACTATGACTGGACCGGCAAGAACGTCGACGACACCGTCGAGATTATCACCGCTTCGGTCCGCACGCCCAACCACGTGACCCAGGCGGCTCTTCTTGGCGCCGACATCGCGACCGTGCCCATGGCCGCTCTCAAGAAGTGCCTGCATCACCCGCTGACCGACCAGGGCCTTGCCTCGTTCGAGGCTGACTGGCAGAAGGTCGTCGCTCAGGCTTAACGAGTGGATTGCCCCGGCATCGCGTCATCCGGTGCCGGGGTTGTTCTCAAGAGAGGAATTCGTATGACCAACCAGGAGCTGGCGAAGGTCGCCAATGAGGTCAGGAAGGGTGTCGTGACTGCGGTTCACGCGGCCAAGTCGGGACACCCGGGTGGATCGCTCGGTGCTGCCGACATCATGACGTATCTGTACTTTGTGGAAATGAATATCGATCCTGCCGACCCTCACAAGGCCGATCGCGATCGCTTTGTGCTCTCCAAGGGTCACGCGGCGCCGGGCCTGTATTCGGTGTTGGCAAATCGCGGCTATTTTCCCGTCGAAGAGCTCGAGACGCTCCGTCATATCGGCAGCCGACTGCAGGGCCATCCCAACATGAACGACACCCCGGGCATCGATATGTCCACCGGATCGCTCGGTCAGGGCATCTCTGCTGCAGTTGGAATGGCGCTTGCCGCTAAGCACTGGGGCGACGGCTACCGTGTCTACACGTTGCTGGGCGACGGTGAGTGCGAGGAAGGCCAGGTGTGGGAGGCGGCCATGTTTGCCGGCAACCATGCGCTCGACAATCTTGTTGCCGTCGTCGACCACAACGGCTTGCAGATTGACGGCACGATCGATGAAGTCAACTCGGCCATGCCGCTCGCTGACAAGTTCCGCGCCTTTAAGTGGCATGTGATCGAGCTAGCCGATGGCAACGACATGGCGCAGATTGCCGCCGCCTTTGCCGAGGCCCGCAAAGTGAGCGACTCGCCCGTGGCCATTATCGCCGAGACGGTGAAGGGCAAGGGCGTCTCCTTTATGGAAAACCAGGTGGGCTGGCACGGCAAGGCACCCAACGATGAACAGTTTGAGCAGGCCATGGCCGAGCTCGCAGCAGCAGGGGAGGAGCTCTAATGGCAGACGTCAAGAAAGTCGCCACGCGCGTTAGCTATGGCGAGGCACTTGTCGAGCTGGGCAATGAGCGCGATGACTTTGT
>JAXJCX010000041.1:0-23410 GCA_036302225.1 Collinsella sp. | reverse complement strand
TGGTGCCCCCAGCGGGATTCGAACCCGCGATATCCACCTTGAAAGGGTGGCGTCCTTGGCCGCTAGACGATGGGGACAGCGGGAAAAAGTATAGCAGACTTTTTTGCCGGCGCGTATATCGTTGGCAAACTGGAAAACCACCACACAGGAGCTGGCTCCCTATCCCGATCTTCAAACATCTCAACCTGTAACATCTGGGCTGATAAATCGGCTCTATCTGTTACAGATCGAGACAAACGGCGGGCGTCGGGACGAATATCTCAATCTGTAACAGTAAGACGACTTTTAACGGTCTAGATGTTACAGATTGAGACAAACTGCCGTGGCAGGTCAAAACCACCACAAAGGTGCCTGTCCCCTTTGTGGTGGCGGGGCGTTAGAGGAGGAGCTTCATCGCGGCGTCGTGGGCGGCGTGCTCGTAAGCGTCGTCGAGGGGTTTGAGCGGCAGCAGAGCGGTGGCCTGTGCATCGCCACGGCGCTCGAGAGCGTGGGTGATGAGCCAGTCGGCGAGTTCGGGGTTCTTGGGCAGTGCCGGTCCGTGTAGGTACGTGCCGATGACGCCCTTGTAGATCAGACCTTCAAAGCCGTCGTCGCCGTTGTTACCGGTGCCCGTGACGACGGACGTTCCGAGCGGCGTGGCCTCGGCGTCCAAAAGCGTGCGGCCACCGTGGTTCTCGAATCCCACAAAGGGCTCGGGTGCCAGGTCGGTCTTGACGGCGACGTTGCCGATCAGGCGGTCGGAGCCGCGCACGGTTTCGGCGGCAATGACGCCCAGGCCCTCGAGGCGATTCTCACCCATATAGTACGAACGGCCGAGCAGCTGATAGCTGCCACAGATGGCAAGCAGTGTGCCGCCGTCCTCAACATAGGCCGCGACCTTGTCTTTTTGAGCGAGCAGCTCGTGCGCCACGGCCAGCTGGTCGCGATCGGAGCCGCCGCCCATCATGACGATGTCGGCGTCGGTGAGATCGAGCGACTCGCCCATGCGGACCTCGTCCACGCGCACGGGAATGCCGCGCCAGGCGCAGCGGCGCTCGAGGGCAATGACGTTGCCGCCGTCGCCATAGAGGTTGAGGGCATCGGGATACAGGTAGACGATGCGCAGGGGGCGCGAAAGCTCGACCGGCACAATGTCGGTGGGGACAGCGCTCCCATCGGCGCGCGTTACGGCGTGGGAGGCGACCGAGCTCGCATCGGTGCTCTTAAGCTCGTCGAGCTCCTTGACCAGCGGCGGGAAGGCCGTGTAGTTGGCGACGGCGTAGAAGGTGTCATCGGCGATCTCGTCTGCCACGGCGCCGATCGCCTGCTCGATATTCGAGATGATGGCGGCGTCGATGCCGGCGTACTTCAGACGTACCTGCATATCGTGTGCACGCGTGCCGCCGGCAAAGGCGACAAGCCCTGGGGTATCGGCGATGCGCTCGAAGTCGACGTCGTAGATCCACGAGACATCGTGGCCGTCGGCGTCGTTGTCGTTCAGGAAGAAGGCACAGAGTCTGCCGCCCGCCGTCTTAATGGACTGGATCTGTCGATCGAAGCCCACGGGATTCTTGGCCAGGTTTGCCTCGACGGTACGGCCGGCGATCTCCCAGCGACCCATGCGTCCGCCGGCGGGGACGTAGGCATCGAGCGTGGGCTGTAGGTGAGCTTCGTCCACGCCCAGCTCGCGCGCCGCAAAGAAGGCGGCGGCAACGTTATAGACCATGTACAGGCCGTTGTAGCGCGTGGTGATGTGCGTGGCGGGCGTGTCGGTATCGGGGCTAAAGTTCAGGTCAAAGCCGTAGCCGTCGCAGGTGAGCTCAACGTCCGTTACGCGACGGACCAGCGCGGGACGACCCCAACCGCACGAAGGACAATGATAGGCTCCGAGCTGGCCGTACTGCACATAGTCGTACTCCAGCGGAGCGTTGCACTGCGAGCAAAAACGCGAGTCGCTAATGCGATCGGACTCGGTGCCCGTGGCACCGTCGATGCCAAAGGCGATGCTCATATTGGGGACGCGTGCGGCGATCGAGGCGCACAGCGGATCGTCGGCGTTATAGATGAGCGTCGTTGCCGGCGAAAGCTCCAGCGCGTGGGCGATGACGTCCTGGGTGTGGTCGATCTCGCCGTAGCGGTCCAGCTGGTCGCGGAACAGGTTGAGCAGCACAAAGTAGGTCGGCTTGAGCTTGGGCAGGACGCGCACCGTGTAGAGCTCGTCGCACTCAAAGACGCCTACGCGCTTGCTGCTGGCGGTTCGCTTAAGGTTGCCGCGCGCCTCGAGCAACGCGCCCACCACGCCCGGCTCCATGTTGTTGCCGGCGCGGTTGCATACCACGGTGGCGCCGCTGGCGGCAACGGCATCGGCGATGAGGTTGGAGGTGGTGGTCTTGCCGTTGGTGCCGGTGATCACCACGCTGCGGTCGACAAGGCCCGCGAGGTCGCTTAGCAGCTCGGGGTCGATCTTCATGGCGATGCGGCCGGGGAGTACGCCGCCCTGGCGCTTAAGGACGGAGCGCAGCCCCCAGCGGGCGATATCGCTCGAGGTGCAGGCGAGAGATGAGCGGAAGTTCATGAAGCCGTTCCTAACGTGAATGACATGGTCGTGGCGTTTGCGCCGTTAAAAGCCGTAACGGCGCGCAAATTCCTGGGCAAGCTGCGATACGTCTTCGCAAGCGTTGGCCCAGGGGGCAAAGTCGGGAGTATCCGAGATGATGCCGTCGGCCTCCCAAACTGCCTGATGCGAAAGGTCCCAGGGGTCGTGCGGTTCGGGTCGGCAGGGAAGGTACGGTGTCTGATACATGGGGTTCAGCAAAAAGAACGCGCCGCCCTCGCAGCGGTTGGCAAACTCGCGCAGCGCGCGTGTCGCCGGGCGCATCTTGTTCGTTTTGAACAACAGGATCGTGCGGGCGAGTAGGTACCAGGGGGAGCTCTCGAGGGCATCGGCCCCCATCTGCTCCTCGAGCTGGTGAGCCAGGGCAAAAAAGCCGTCCTCGTCTTCTAGGCGAGCGAGGGCGAGTAGCACGGTGCCTGCAGCTCGGGTGGGATAGCCTTCCGCCTTAAGGACGCGGCGGGCGTAGTTGGCAGCAGCACGGTAGCGAGCGCTCGCCATGCACAGCTGCGAGATGGCCTCGAGCGTGTGGAGCCACCCGATAAGAGCCGGCTCGCTTACGGTGAGATCGGCCGCCGTCACGCCGTCTGCCAGCACCTTGTTGGCCCAGTAGTGCGGGGCCTCCATGTCGAACCCGGGCACGCTTTGCTGCAGGTAATCGGTCGTGGTCGCCTCGAGTTTCATCAGGTCGCCCAGACAGGCGTCGACGGGCGTGTCCGCCAAAATGATGGCGAGCAGCTGGGCATCGAGGACATACGCATCGATGCGGACGATCTTGAGCAGCTCATCGCGCGTATCGTCGAACAGGTGGTTGCGCGTCTGTTCAAACTCCTCGTCGCTGCCCATGTCCTCGATGCGATGGAGCTCGTCGAGCAGGTGGCGGTGGACGCCTGCATAGGACAGCAGCGCCTGGGCATGCTCGGTCTGCGCATACTTATGAGGGTTGACGCTCACGTCGTTATGGACAAGCTCGCGTGCTGCATCGGTGAGTTCGGGGTGCGACGCAAGGTAGGTGCGCTCCAGGTAGGCGGGGATGTAGACGCTCGGATCCATTAGAGGTCTCCTCCCTTAAACGGCAGGCCCTGCTCGGCCGCCCGCAGGATGCGCTCGTCAATCTGGGAACGCACGATATCGTTGGTGGCGACCCAGGCGGCAAAGCTGGCGTTGTCGGGGGCGCCCAAGCCCTCTTGCAGTACCGGCGTCGCCTCGGACAGCGCAAGGACAAGCTCGTCGGTGGAGCCCACACCCACGTTGACGCGGGCATAGACGCCATCGGGAAACTCGGTTTGGAAATAGAGCGCCTCGGCTGCGTGTGGGCACGAGCGTGCAAGGATGCGCAAGTAGTGCTCGGCGCCCTCGTAGTCCAGCTCGCGCCAGGCAGCGCTCATCAGCGCGATGAGCGTCCATGGGTCCAAGTCGCGCTCCGCGTCCTTGGGACGACGGCGTAGCGGCGTGTTGGTGAGATAGGGGACGGAGTGGGCAGAGCGAAAGCGCTTGAGCTCCTCGGCGGGGTATTCGAGCTTAGCCATGGCGAGCATTGCGGTGTGGCGGACGCCGGCCGGATCGTTGGGGGCAAAGTCGAGGCTGCAGTTTGCGGCTTCGAGCGACATGCGATAGCGGCCGCTAATGAGGGCGCGTGACGCAAGGGCGGCAAGCCAGCGCAGGTAGGGACGGCGCATAAGGTCGCCTGCGGCCTCGCGCTCGTAGGGGTCCTGCGCCGAGGCGATCTTGAGTGCCAGGTCGTGCTCGACTTCATCGCGCTTGGATACCAGGTACTGTACGTACTCCTCGTTGGAGTTGGCGGTGAGGGCGGTCAGCATGCGCTGGGCATCCCAGTTGGTGGGGTCGAGCGCGGCTGCCTCGCGAAGCATGTTCTCGGCAGCGGCCTCTTCTTGCTCTGCCTGGGTATCGTCAGGGATAAAGGGAATGCGGTAGTCGACAGCCTCGACCACCTTGGCAATGAGGTGCCCGGCGCGGTCGCGGTCGTGCACGATGAGCGGCGCGGGGTTGCGGGTGAATTGTTCCATCAGACGCTCTACGGCGGCACCGTCGGTGAGCGGGATATTGTCGCGGCGCAAGGCCTCAAGAACGAGGCGATGGCAATCCTCTTGAATGGGATCGAATGCCATGGGGCCTCCTTTGCTGCGGTTAGGGTTCAAATGTCTCTATATAAGGTTCTAGTTTACCCGCATGTGGCACACCGGGGGTGCCGCACTTGGACATGCACCTTTGCACCACGAAGACGGATGTCGCACAAATGTCGGCACCTTGGACGACTGAGTGGTATCACGATGCCGCAAACGGTCGATTTTTGGCGGCGAACGGGGCACATTTTGGAGGGCCACAGTCCTGCCCGGGATATGTGGTCAACCTTGATAAAACGTTTGCCCAGCTTGGGAGTATGAATGCCCCACAAGGGTCTTCAGGGATAGAAAAAACGTTTCATCATTGTCGGCTTTAGGTGAATAACTGACCAACCAGAACGGTAGAATAATGTTTGTCTGAGCGTTGAGACGTTTAGACATCGCGCATTGTCATCGCCGGCAACGCGCAAAACGGTCCTAACGGAGCCAATCGGGTGCTCCGTTATATACGCAAGTCTAAGAGGGGCTTGTTTAGGAGGCACAGTATGGGACGTTTTACCAATCCTCGCGATCTGTACTTTGGTGAGGGCGCTCGCCACGAGGTGAAGAACCTCAAGGGCAAGAAGGCCATCATCGTTTCTGGCGGCAGCTCTATGCGCCGCGGCGGGTTCCTGCAGGACGTTGAGGCCGACCTCAAAGAGGCCGGCATGGAGGTCAAGCTGTTCGAGGGCGTCGAGTCCGATCCGTCCATCGAGACGGTCATGAAGGGCGCCGAGGCCATGCGCGAGTTCGAGCCCGACTGGATTGTCGCCATCGGCGGCGGCTCGCCCATCGATGCCGCTAAGGCCATGTGGGTCTTCTACGAGTATCCCGAGGAGTCCTTCGATAACATCATCCAGCCGTTCAGCTTCCCCGAGCTGCGTCAGAAGGCTCACTTCTGCGCCATCTCCTCTACCTCCGGTACCGCTACCGAGGTCACTGCCTTCTCCGTCATTACCGACTATGCCAAGGGCATCAAGTACCCGCTGGCCGACTTCAACATCACCCCTGATGTCGCCATCGTCGACCCCGAGCTCACCTACACCATGCCCGCCAAGCTGTGCGCTCACACCGGCATGGACGCTCTGACCCACTGCATGGAGGCCTACGTTTCCACCTGCGCTTCCATGTTCACCGACGCCAACGCTCTGCACGGCATCCGCGAGATCGTCGAGTGGCTGCCCAAGTCCTATGCTGGCGACCATGAGGCCCGTCAGCACATGCACGAGGCTCAGTGCATCGCCGGTATCGCCTTCTCCTCGGGCCTGCTCGGCATCGTTCATTCCATGGCTCACAAGACCGGTGCTGCCTTCGAGAACGGCCACATCATCCACGGTGCTGCTAACGCCATGTACCTGGGCAAGGTCATCCAGTGGAACTCCAAGGATCCCCGTGCTGCCGAGCGTTATGCTTACGTGGCCAAGGAGATCCTGCACCTTCCCGGCGAGACCAATGAGGAGCTCATCGCCGCGCTCGTCCAGAAGATTCGCGACCTCAACGACCAGCTCAACATTCCGCAGTCCATCAAGGATTACGCGAATGGTGGCGTGAAGGTCGACGCCGAGAACCCGCAGATGGTCTCCGAGGAGGAGTTCCTCGCCAAGCTTCCCGAGATCGCCGCGAACGCCGAGACCGACGCCTGCACGCCCGAGAACCCGCGTGAGACCAAGGCTGCCGACTTCGAGAAGATTCTCAAGGCCTGCTACTACGACACCGACATCGATTTCTAATCGACTCTTGTTATCGTAACGAGGGGCTCCGCACGTATCCGTACGGAGCCCCTTTCTTTTTTATTATTAGAGAATGGGATAGTTATGGCTGCAATTTTCAATAGCCCCAGCAAGTACATCCAGGGTCCGGACGAGCTCGCAAAGCTCGGCTCCTATGTCGAGCCGCTCGGTGCTAAAGCCCTCGTCATCGTGACGCCTTCGGGCAAGAAGCGCGTCGGTGCCAAGATCGAGGGCGGTTTTGCCGAGGCCAAGGCCGAGCTGCTGTTTGAGGACTTTAACGGCGAGTGCTCCAAGGGCGAGGTCGATCGTCTGGTTGCGCTTGCTCGCGACAACGGTTGCGACATCATCGTCGGCGTCGGTGGCGGCAAGATCCTCGACACCGCGAAGGCCGTTGCCTACTACCTGGAGTCCCCGGTCATCATTTGCCCCACCATTGCTTCGACCGATGCTCCGTGCTCGGCACTTTCGGTGCTCTACACCGACGACGGCCAGTTCGACAAGTATCTCTTCCTTAAGGCAAACCCCAATATTGTCCTGATGGATACGACAGTTATCGCGGCGAGCCCGGTGCGCCTGACGGTTTCCGGCATGGGCGATGCGCTCGCAACCTACTTTGAGGCCCAGGCGACGCATGATGCCGACGGCGGCACTTGCGCCGGCGGCAAGGGCGGCATGGCCGGCCTGGCGCTCGCCAAGCTCTGCTACGAGACGCTTATGGCCGATGGCGTCAAGGCCAAGGTCGCGCTGGAGAAGGGTGCGCTCACGCCTGCCGTCGAGCACATCATTGAGGCCAACACGCTGCTCTCCGGCATTGGCTTTGAGAGCTCGGGCCTTGCTGCTGCTCATGCTATCCACAATGGCCTGACGATGCTGCCCGAGTGCCACGGCATGTATCACGGCGAGAAGGTCGCCTTCGGCACCATCGTCCAGCTGGTACTCGAGGATGCCCCGACCGAGAAGCTCGAGGAAGTCTTGGGCTTCTGCATTGAGCTGGGCCTGCCGGTCACGATGAAGGAACTTGGCGTTGCCGAGCTTACGCGCGAGCAGGCCATGATTGTTGCCGAGGCCGCCTGCGCACCCGATGACACCATGTGCAACATGCCGTTTGAGGTGACGCCCGAGATGGTCGCAAACGCCATCCTGGGTGCCGACGCGCTGGGCCACTACTATCTCATGGATGAGTAAATCAAGCTCAGGAAGGGGCAAAGCCAGCAGATGACTTTGCCCCTTTTTACTATGGTGCAAAGTGGCCTGTCTCCAATGCACAAGTTGGTGCAGGGGGCAAGTTACTTTGCACCAATCGTTGTTTGATGAAGGGCGGATTCTCGTATGGCGCTTCCCATGGTTTATGGCGGTCCCGGCCGGTATGTTCAGGGGCCGGGCGAACTTTCGCGTCAGGGCAGGTATTTGTCATGGTTGGGCTGCGCTGCTTATGTCTTGTTTGACCAGGGCACCGAGGATCGGCTGTGCAAGCAGATCGTCGATGGATTTCTAGACGAAGATCTAAGTGAGCCGTTCTTTAAGATTTATGACGGTCCGTGTACGGAAGACGCCGTTGTCGAAATGGCTAAGGAGGTCCGGGCCGAGTATTGCGACATGGTGGTGGGCATTGGCGGCGGCAAGATACTCGATATTGCCAAGGCCGTTGCGTTTTATGCCGAGGTGCCGTTGTGCGTATGCCCCACGGCGGCTTCGATGGACGGTCCGTGCAGCGCGATTTCGGTGCTGTATCACGAGGATGGGTCGTTCGACCACTACCTGATGCTCGAGAAGAATCCAGACCTGGTCGTGGTCGATACCAACGTGGTCGCGGCAGCCCCACTGCGTATGACGGTCGCTGGCATGGGCGACGCACTGGCAACGTACTTCGAGGCGCGTTCGTGCGCCGCGGCGCACGGTGCCAACGAGCACGGTGGCGCGCCGGGGCACTTGGCCTTGGTTGCGGCTCGTGCCTGCTATGACACACTCATGGAGTGCGGCGTCGCTGCCAAGCGCGATCTCAAAAAGGGCCGTACATCGCCGGCAGTTGAGCGCCTGATCGAGTGCAATATTCTGCTCTCGGGTGTTGGCTTTGAGAGTGGCGGTTTGGCGTTGGCGCATGCGATCGCCAACGGCCTGACGATTTTGCCCGAGTGCAAGGCCATGCACGGCGAGGCCGTAGCGTTTGGTCTGATGGTTCAGCTTCGTCTGGAGCGTGCACCCGAGCTTGATCGGGTGCTCGAGTTTTGCCAACGCGTCGGTCTGCCGACGACGCTCGAGGAGCTGGGCCTTGGCGAGATTTCCGATGCCGATCTGCAGAGTGTTGCAAATGCGGTCTTTAGAAACGAGCGTAACATGGCCAACGAGCAGACCAAGGTGACCAAACAGAAGCTCGTGCAGCTCATGTGCGAGGCATAGCTTGGCGCTTGATTGACCTTGTGCAATCGAGGCGGCGATAGGCATAGGCTATTTGCCGCAAAGATGCGCCGCGTGTAATTTGCCCGAGGCGTGGGCCGATAGCGTATCATTATCTCTTGCTTGTTTGCACTGCTCAGGGAGGGGCCGCGCATGGCGCAGGAACACGATCTGTTTGATGACATTATCGAGATCAGCAAGGGTTTCGACTTTCTTAAAAACCCGCTTGGCGGTGTGACCGATGCACTCGATCCGTCGGCACCGCAGTGGAATCCTGCCGACTACAAGGAGCGTCCGCGCGGCAACACCATTCCGTGCCTGACCTGCAAAAACGAAAAGAGCGGTTGCACCGCGTGCATGGACGTGTGCCCGGTCAACGCTATCGAGGTCGAGGAAGACGCCATCGAGATCCTCGACTCCTGCCGCAAGTGCGGCCTGTGCGCCGCTGCCTGTCCGACCGAGGCAATCATCTCGCCGCGCCTGGCGCCTAAAAACCTATATGACGATATCGTCTCTGCTGCTACGAGCCACGAGACCGCCTACGTCACCTGCACGCGCGCCCTCAAGCGCATGCCGCGCGAAAACGAGGTCGTCGTTGCCTGTGTGGGCGATATTACGGCCGAGACCTGGTTCTCGGTGCTGGCCGACTATCCCAACGTGAGCGTCTACCTGCCACTGGGCGTGTGCGATAAGTGTCGCAACACCGGTGGCGAGGATATTCTGGGCGAGGCCATCGCCACTGCCGAGGAGTGGGCCGGTACGGGCATGGGCCTGGAGGTCGACCCCAAGAGCCTCAAGTGCCATAAGCTTCGCGAGTACGAGCGCAAAGAGTACATGGAAAAGATCGCCCGTACAACGGGCCTGACGGTGACCAAGCTCAATCCGGCGACGGCGGCGCTGGCCTCGGTGACGCAGAAGTTGAAGGCCCACCGTCACCAGATTACGCAGCTGGAGCGCACGCTCAACACCATGTGCGGCACCACGACGACCAAGCGTCGCCGTACGCTTACGCACGGGCGCCAGCTGGTACTCTCGACGCTGCAAAACCATCCCGAGCTTGCCCAGAACATGCAGGTGAGCACGCCGGAGTGCGATTTTGACAAGTGCACGTCGTGTGGCGAGTGTGTCAACGTGTGCCCCACGTTTGCCTGCGATTTGGTGGGAAGCGGTCGCTTTGCACTGGAGTCCACGTATTGCCTAGGTTGCGGGGCCTGCGTCAAGGTGTGTCCCGAGCATGCGCTTAAGTTGGTTGAGCATGATGCATCCAACCTGGTCGTTGTCGACCCCGAGGCCGAGGAAAAGGCCGCTCAGAAGGCCAAGGCCCACGAAGAGGCCCAGAAGGCCAAGGCCGAGGCAAAGGCCAAGCTTGACAAGATGCTCGATCAGGTGGAGAAGCTCGCGGACTAGTCAGCGAGCTCTATCTCTGCTTCATTTGCGCCGTCGTGGTGTCCGGATTCGCCCGGATGCTGCGGCGGCGCTATACTTATGCAGTTTGAAGTACCTGTACCAAAAGGAGCTGTCGTGTCCCTTTCCATCGGTATCGTGGGCCTGCCCAACGTGGGCAAGTCGACGCTGTTCACCGCGCTTACCAAAAAGACCGGCCTTGCCGCCAACTACCCGTTTGCCACGATCGACCCCAACGTGGGTATCGTCGATGTGCCCGATAGCCGCCTGCAAAAGCTCGCCGACATCGTTAACCCCGGCCGCATTGTGCCGGCGACGGTCGAGTTTGTCGACATCGCTGGCCTGGTGAAGGGTGCCAACGAGGGCGAGGGCCTGGGCAACCAGTTCTTGGCAAACATCCGCGAGACCGACGCCATCTGCGAGGTCGTGCGCTACTTTAAGGACCCCAACGTCATGCGTGAGGTGGGCCGCACGGGCGAGTTCGTCGATCCCGCCGGCGATGCCGACACCATCATGACCGAGCTCATCCTGGCCGACATGGGCACGCTCGAGAAGCAGCTGCCCAAGCTCGAGAAGGAGGCCAAGCGCGACAAGGAGCTCATGCCCAAGTTTGAGGTCGCCAAGCGCCTGCTTGCCTGGCTCAACGAGGGCAAGCGCGCCGCGTCCATGGAGATGACCGACGAGGAGCGCGCCGCTGCCAAGGGCTTGTTCCTGCTCACCATGAAGCCCATCCTGTATGTGGCCAACGTAGACGAGGACATGCTCAACGAGGACCTGACGCCCATTGATGGCGTCAAGCCGCTGCCCATCTGCGCCAAGATTGAGGCCGAGCTTTCCGAGCTCGATCCCGAGGACGCCGCCGACTACCTGGAGAGCCTGGGCCTGGAGCAGCCCGGTCTGGACGTGCTCGCGCAGGCGGCCTATAAGCTGCTCGGTCTGCAGTCGTTCTTTACGGCTGGCGAGATGGAGGTCAAGGCCTGGACGGTTCGTCAGGGCGCGACCGCCCCGCAGGCCGCCGGCGTCATCCACACCGATTTTGAACGCGGCTTTATTAAGGCCGAGGTTATTGGCTACGACGACTACATCGAGCTCGGTGGCGAGCAGGGCGCCAAGGCTGCCGGCAAGCTGCGCATCGAGGGCAAAGACTATGTCATGGCCGATGGCGACGTCGTGCACTTCCGCTTTAACGTGTAAGGACGACGCATATGTTTAAATATGGCAAAAAAGCTGGCTACATGGGTATTGCGCTGCTCGTACTTGCGGTGATTCCGCTGGTGGTCGCAGCGTGTGTTATCCCCAACATTGGTCCCGAGGTGGCAACGAAGTTTAATGCCGCCGGCGAGGCGACGCGCTGGGGCAAGAGCTACGAGCTGCTGGCGTTGCCGGTGCTCAATCTGCTGCTGAGCGTGGCGACGTACTTTACGGCGGGACGCCAGGCAAAGAACAATGATGACTCCGCCGCCATGGCGCGCATCGTGTGCGAGCGCTACCTGCGCAACGGTTGCATCACGGGTGTGTTCCTCAATGTGATCAACGTCTACTTTATGTATTCGGCGATTACCGGTATGGGCTTTGGCTTTGGTTTCTAGCTTGTCCTTTTAGGCAACGAGCCTGCACGCATATTCAATGGCTGCTGCGAGGCCGCCGCTCGATCGTGGTTGAAAGACTACATCGGCGGCGGCCTCGTTTTCGTATCCGGCACCGCGAAGGGCGAGTGCGATACCGGCTTCTAAAAGGAGCGACAGGCCGTGTTGGCTGGTTGCGATTACGGCAGCCTGATTGAGCGAGCAGCTGTGCGTTTGGCATTGGATGGCAAGTTCACCTTGCGCCGGGCAAGGGACCAGAACAGCGGCGACGCGACTTGATAGCAATGCAAATGCCGTGCGCTCATCGGGCGAAAGGGCTTCTGCTTCAACGACGACGAGCTTGGGCGGCGCGCTGTTTGTGCGAGGCGTGGCTCGGTACATGCGGACCGAAGAACCCGACATAGAAAACTCCTGTGTATTCGGCAAAACGTAAACTATAGTTTACGTTTATGTTCGGCTCCATTTCAAACTCGGCTGCATGGACGAACGTGCGAAACAGATTCTTGGTAGGCGGGTCGAAGAGGCACGCAGAGACCTTGGTATCTCCAAGGTTGATTTTTGTGTGGCGACAGGAATCAGCCGACCCTACCTCGACCGAATCGAAGATGGGACGGCAAATTTCACGCTCAAGGTTCTATTTAAGATCGCACCCGCACTCGGTATGACGGTGTCAGAGCTTCTTGAGGGTATCGAGTAGCCTTTTTTGCTAGATTTGCCGCTTGTTGAACGGGTCCCCCCGACGGCGGCGTGCAAAAACGCGAGTATTCAGCATCCCTCAATAATTTGACGGCAGCCGGGGCCACAAATACGACGCGTAATGTTTTGGACTATCCACAAAATTCAATAATATGAGGAATAACAAGCGCGCGGAACGAGTCTTTCGAGTCGAAAGGCAATTTACAGCCAGCGGTTTTAACGTTCCCGGAAGGGGCGGATGCTGAAAACTCCGCTTTTTGCACGTTCCGAGGGGTACCACGTGCCCTACAAGGCCCAAAGAGGCGGATTTTGTTTTAGCTACGCCATCGGGATACGGTCGTGGTTGACTTGGCTGTAAAACAGGCGCTGAATCTCTGCCGCATCACGTGACTGGCCGAGCGCCCACATGGTCTTGGCCACGAGCGTCTCGGTGGTCATGTCGTCGCCGCGCAGAATGCCCGGATGATCGGCGTAGGCACGGCCGACCTCATAAACACCCAGGTCAAGGCCCTCCTCGGGGACCTGCGTGGTCATAACGACGGTGCGACCCGAACCGACCCAGCGAAAAATCGCCTCCTGGAATGACTCGCCGGACTCACCAAACTCGGGAATACCGCCAATGCCAAAGGTCTCAAGAATTACAGCATCGTAGCTATCGGCAAGGGCGTCCAGGATACCCGGGTTCACGCCGGGTGTAAGCTTGAGTACAAATACGCGCGGGTCGATGCTGTCGTAGAAACGCACCGGGTTTTCGCCCTGATGCGTGCCGTGAAGCCCATTGCGCACGATGCGGTCATTGCGGATGTAGGCAATGGGCGGATAGTTGACGCTAATGAACGCGTTAAAGCTCATGGTGCGCTGCTTGCGGGCGCGCGTACCGGCAATGGCGACGCCGCCAAACACGATCGAGACGTCGTGCGAATGCTCATCGAGCGCATAGAGCAGGCTCTGGTACAGGTTGAGCTTGGCGTCGGTAAAGGGATTGCCCATGGGCTTTTGCGAGCCGGTGAGCACGATGGGCTTGGGGCTGTCCTGGATCAGATACGAAAGTGCTGCTGCGGTGTAGCTCATGGTGTCGGTGCCGTGCAGAATCACGAAGCCGTCGTGGTCAGCATAACCCTCGACAATGACGTCGCGGATGCGCATCCAGTCGCTCGGGCGCATATTGGTGCTGTCGATGTTCATGGGCTGCACGACGTCGAGCTCGCAGAGCCCCGAGATCTCGGGGACGCTCTGGGCGAGCTCCTCACCGGTCAGGGCGGGGGAGAGGCCGTTGCCGTCCTCGGTCGATGCGATGGTGCCGCCCGTGGCGATGAGAAGGATGCGCTTCATGCTGGTATTCCTATCGTATTTGCCGCCGCAGAGGCGGAGTCGTTCGGCAGTATTGTGGCACAGGGCGTCCAATGTTCAAACGTATTACATCATCTGCAACGTTTGGTAACACTTCAATTGCCGTCAAATAGGGGCCCAGGTCGTGCGTTTGCCGTGCGCTGATGGCTGTGAGGGACGAGAAACCCCCATATAACGTGTACACTATGAAAGTTATTTTTGTTCATTCACGCGGGTGGGCACCGGCTCCCCGCCAACAAGAGGGGGAAACCATGGATCAAAAGGCTTCCGCAAAGGTCCTCGTACTCGACTTTGGTGCGCAGTACGGTCAGCTCATTGCCCGTCGCGTCCGCGACCTCAACGTGTATTCCGAGATTGTCCCCTGCGACATCTCGGCCGACGAGATTCGCGAGATGAACGCCTCTGCGCTCATCCTTTCCGGCGGTCCGGCTTCCGTGTACGCCGAGGACGCTCCGTCCATCGATCCTGCCATCTTTGACCTGGGCCTTCCCGTCCTGGGCTTTTGCTACGGCCATCAGATCACGGCCGTGACGCTCGGCGGCAAGGTCGGCCACTCCGAGGTGGGCGAGTACGGCCGCGCCACTATCACGCGCACGGCCGGCGCCAAGCTCTTTAACTCCACGCCCATGGAGCAGACCGTGTGGATGAGCCACCGCGACGCCGTGTCCGAGGTGCCCGAGGGCTTTACCGTTACCGCCAGCACCGACGTGTGCCCGGTTGCTGCCATGGAGTGCGTCGAGCGCAAGATCTTCACCACGCAGTTCCACCCCGAGGTCAAGCACTCCGAGTATGGTCAGCAGCTGCTGAGCAACTTCCTGTTTGAGATCTGCGGCCTGGAGCCCAACTGGAGCATGGACAACCTGGTCGAGACCATGACGGCTGAGTTCCGCGAGAAGGTCGGCAACGACCGCGTGATTCTGGCCCTGTCCGGTGGCGTCGACTCCTCCGTCGTGGCCGCCCTGGGCGCCCGTGCCGTGGGCAAGCAGATGACCTGCGTGTTCATTAATCACGGCCTGCTGCGCAAGGGCGAGCCCGAGCAGGTGGAGGAGGTCTTCACCAAGCAATTTGACGTCGACTTTATCCACGTTCATGCCGAGGACCGCTACGCCGAGCTTCTGGCCGGCGTGACCGAGCCCGAGGAGAAGCGCCGCATCATTGGTACGCAGTTCTGGAAAGAGTTCTTCGCCGTGGCGCAGCAGCTCGAGACCGACGGCAAGCCGGTCAAGTACCTGGCTCAGGGCACTATCTACCCCGACATCATCGAGTCCGGCGCTCGCAAGACGGGCGGCAAGACGGCCACTATCAAGAGCCATCACAACCTGATCCCGTTCCCCGAGGGCGTGCACTTCGACCTCATTGAGCCGCTCGACCACTTCTTTAAGGACGAGGTCCGCGCGCTTGGTCTGGCGCTGGGCCTGCCGGGTCACATCGTGTTCCGTCAGCCCTTCCCGGGCCCGGGCCTGGCCATCCGCATCATCGGCGCGGTCGACAAGGAGAAGCTCGAGATCCTCAAGAACGCCGATGCCATCGTGCGCGAGGAGCTCGACGCCTACAACCAGCGTCTGTTTGAGCAGACCGGCGAGCGCAACTCCGAGCACAGCTGCTGGCAGTATTTCGCGGTCCTGCCTGACATCAAGTCCGTTGGCGTTATGGGCGACGAGCGCACCTACCAGCGCCCGATCATCTTGCGTGCCGTCGAGTCCAGCGATGCCATGACCGCCGACTGGGCCAAGCTGCCCTATGACGTACTAGCCCGCATCTCTGGCCGCATCGTTGCCGAGGTTCCTGGCGCCAACCGCGTGTGCTACGACATCACGTCCAAGCCGCCCGCGACCATCGAGTGGGAGTAGTAAATAGCCCTTTGCGAGGGAGGTCGGAAACGGCCTCCCTCGTTTTTTATTTGCGTGCCATGGGTGCTTGTGCATTGTGGTGTATGTGGTACATACAAACCAGCCGCGCAATCTCTCAAGCTGTTTAGCTGGGATTATTGTTTGCTGGTATGTTTTAAAGTGCTTTCAATTACCGAAGCAACGCCATCAATTTATTTCTAATTAATGCTGACCGGCAGATTGCGTCCGCCCGCAAGAGGCCGCTCGGACTGGTACTCAAAATGTACTCACGACGTTTTGAGTATCGATTTGCTGGTACTCACAGACGGTAAAAACGGCTGTCTACCTTGATATATTCGTTATCCCCAACGGCTTGTCAACGAATACTGACTAGTGATTGAGTGCTGCATGGCTCAAATTAGCCTACGTAATTACGTAATTACGTATAAAATCAATTCAACTGAACAAAGGAGGCCCGCATGTCCGAAGCGCAACTCAAGGAGAACGCGAAGGAGCTGGATAAGTTCACGCTCTCGATAACCCGCGAGGATAAGCGGGCTCTTAAGTCCTATGCCGCGCGCCAGGATAAGACAGTGGCTAAGGTCCTGCGCGAATGGATTGACGAGAAGTGTAAGGGGGAGAAGTGATGTCTCAGACGGCGCAAGCAGTCGTTCAGAACCTTGTTGATCGTGCTGTCAAGCTGGGCGATCGTCAGCTCGCTGCCGACATCCGTGCCTTTGCGGCGCAGCGCCAGTTTGGGCTTGTATTTGAACACAACCGTCCAGAACGACTTCGCCTTTATGGCAAACCTATCATGAAGGGCGATGTCGTACAGGTGCTTCCCGAGCGTGGTAAAAAAGAGGATTCTAACTCCCAACTGCTATGGTTTGTAAATACCGTTCGGGGGGGTTGCTGATCTAAAGCCATACCAATCGCCCTCATATGACGAAAACGAATGTGAGCCCCGCTCCGTTGCTGTCGATGATGTCGTGCCTGTTGCTGAATATGACCAGCCGATTTATGCTGGCCTCAAAGAGACTGGGCGTGTCGAGCGCGGTGGCGATAAGCCCTATCAAGTAGTCATTAACGGCGAAAACTACCATGCTCTTGAAACCTTGGCCTTTGCCTATGCAGGCAAAGTGGACTGCATATATATTGACCCGCCCTATAACACTGGCGCCCGCGACTGGAAATATAACAACGATTACGTCGACGGCTCCGACGCTTATCGCCACTCCAAGTGGCTTGCCTTTATGGAGCGCCGCCTCAAGCTTGCCAAGCAGCTGCTCAACCCCAACGATTCCGTGCTCATCGTGACGATCGACGAGAAGGAGTATGCAAGGCTTGAGCTTCTTTTAGAGAGCGTTTTTCCCAACGCGACCGGTATCCAGACGGTTTCAATCACCATAAACAAGAACGGGGTTGCCCGCGGCAACCAGTTCAAGAGAGCTGACGAGTACGCTGTCTTTTGCTTTTTTGGTACCGCCGCGCCGTGCCAAGTGGACCGCAGACTCTATTCCGTTGAGTTCGGAGAACTTGAGGAAAAAGTGGCTGATGACGCGTCGAGCAGCCGCTCCCAACGTAAGGTACGTTGGGAGTGGCTGCTGAGGGGCGGTCCCAATGCCGCTCGCACCGCAAGGCCGAACCTCTTTTATCCCATCTATATCGATGAGGAGACCGCGACAATTAAGGAGCTCGGCGCTTCTCTCCCCCTTGAACAAGACTGGACAAAGATACCGACAAAAACGGGTCTCAGGGCAGTTTGGCCTATTAGGACCGATGGCCGAGAGGCGACTTGGAGGATCTCCCAGAATGCTCTACAGGCCAAGCTTGATCGCGGGTGCGCAAAAGTAGGTGAGTACAACAAAAAGAGTGATCGGTACTCCCTCCTTTACCTAGGAGATTCCCAAGAGGAGCGTCTCAAGAATGGAGAAATTAAACTCATCGGCAAGGCTGAGGATGGGTCCCTGCTTCTCGAAGAGCAGGGAGAACGCTCTGCCATTCCAACAACCGTTTGGAGTGGCACGCAGTTCTCTGCCGGTGAATACGGGAGCCGATATATCAAAAAGTTTATCGGCGATAGGCGCTTCACATTTCCAAAGTCCCTATATGCGACCGAGCTCTCAATCGCTTCCGTTGTCGCCGACAAGCCCGATGCCCTTATAGTCGACTTCTTCTCAGGGTCGGGCACCACGGCGCACGCCGTCATGCGTCTGAACCATCAGGACGGCGGGCGCAGACGTTCCATCAGCGTAACGAACAACGAGGTCTCCGAGGACGAATCCAAAAAGCTCACCAAGCGCGGTCTTCGCCAGGGCGACCCCGAATGGGAGGCACTGGGCATCTGCCAGTACGTTACCAAACCTCGCGTCACGGCGGCCATCACGGGCAAGACGCCCGAGGGCGATCCCATCAAGGGTGACTACAAGTTCACCGACGAGTTTCCCATGGCCGACGGCTTCGAGGAAAACGCCGTCTTCTTTGACCTCACCTACGCAGACCCAGACGCCGTCGAGCTGGGCGTGGCCTTCGAGGAGATCGCGCCCCTGCTCTGGCTGCGCGCTGGTTCGCGTGGCAGCATCATCAAGCACGAGCAGCCGGGCTTTGCCATGGTCGACGCCTACGCCGTCCTTTTCGACTTTGCTTCGGTCGGCGCTTTCATAGACGCCGTCAAGCAGAATGCCAGCATAGGGTGCGCTTATGTGATCACGGACGACACGGCTCGATACGCCTCCGTCAAGGCACAGCTGCCCGGGGTCGACGTCGTCCGCCTGTACGAGAACTACCTGCAATCGTTCAAGATTGCCGCCGAGGATGCGGTGAGGTAAGCATGAGAGTCGAACTTAAGGATTTCCAAGCCGGGGCAGTCGCGACCCTGGCAAACAAGTTGCAGTCGATGCGCCGACGCTATGAGCAGGACGGCGAACTGTCTTCGGTGTGCCTCGCATCTCCCACGGGCTCGGGCAAGACGGTCATGTGCGCGGCGACGATCGAAGCACTCTTCTTCGGAGACGATGATCTGGGCCTCATGCCCGACGAGAATGCCGTTGTTCTTTGGCTCTCGGATTCCCCGAGCCTGAACGAGCAGACGAGCGTGCGTTTTTCCAACGTGGCGGACAAGCTGGCAGACAGCATCCTCGACAGGCGCCATCTGGTCACGATTACCAACGACTTCGGAGCCGCGCACGACATTCTCGAACCGCGCCATGTCTATTTCCTCAGCAAGGACCTGCTTAGCAAGAATGGCCTGCTCACCAAGGGTGGTGAGGCCAACTCCGGCCGCGTGTTCTGGGATATCCTTGACCGCACCATCAGGGACCCGGAGCGTAACCTCTATCTGTTCATAGACGAGGCCCACCGCGGCCTGGGGGCCAATGCATCAAGTGAGCGCGGCACCGCGACGATCTATGCTAACCTCATCGACGGCCTGGACGGCCGCGCGGCGATGCCCGTCGTCGTCGGGGTCTCTGCTACGCCGCAGAGGTTCGAGGCGGCCATGGACCAGCGCGCCGATCGCGTGCGTATGCCAAAGGTCGCTGTGACCCCTCGCGAGGTCCAGGAGTCAGGTCTGCTCAAGGACATCATCGAGTTGCGCGTGCCAGAGAAGGACGACCCAGTCGAGCACCAGTACCTCACTATGGCGTGCGAGCGCTATGCCCTGGCCTGCCGCGAGTGGGGCGAGTACTGTGCCCGTGAGGGCGAGAGTCCCGTCAACCCGCTGCTGCTCATCCAAGCGGCGGACAACGTGAGCAACTCGGCCCTGGCTGAGATGTGCGACCAGATCACGGGCCTGGTCCCCGGCCTTTCCGAGGCGATGTCGTTCGCCAACGTCTTCGGCGAGCATAAGGACATCGCGGCGGGAAAATACCTCATTCCCTATGTCGAGCCCGAGTTCGTTCAGGACACCTCGCGCATTCGCGTGCTCTTCGCCAAGGAAGCTGTCTCCAACGGATGGGACTGCCCGCGAGCGGAGGTTATCTTCTCGCAGCGCAGGCGTTCGGACTCGACCTATATCGCACAGCTCGTGGGACGTATGGTACGCACCCCGCTTGCGCGGCGCATCGAATCCGATGATCTTTTGAACTCCGTCGCCTGCTACCTGCCCCAGTTCAATCCCGAGAGCACTCAGGACGTGGTCGACTACCTCATGGGTCGCAAGGACGACATGGGTGAGAGCTCCATCGGCAAGCAGAACATCGTTCTCAACCCCGTGACCATCACGGCGGCTGCGCCCAAGTCCGAAGCCGACTACCAACAGGAGCTCAAGGCGTACGAGGAGAACGAGAAGGCCATCGAGGCGGCGCGGCAGGCACAACCCGGCTACCAGGCGCCGCTTGCCGGCATCGCGATTCAGGAGCCGTTGGACATGCAGGGAACGCAGCCCTCGCTTGCCTCGGCGGTCGGGCCCGTCGACGTCCCGGCGCCAGAAGCGGAGCCGGCGCCTTAGCCCGCAACGGGCAACTACGTTGCAGCGCCTGCCCCGCAGCAACCTGCGACCCCTGAGCCAAGTTCCACACAGACCGAGCCGACCCAGCCCGTCTCGGTCGTAAAACCCGTGCCCATGGCAAAGCCCAAGCCGCCCACCAAGCGCGAGCAGTCTTTCACGCACCAGGAGTGGCAGGGCATCCGCACAGCCTTCGATTCCATCCCCGTCCAGCGCATTCCGAAGAAGGCCAGAAACGAATTCCAGAGCCTGGTTAAGACGGCGACTCTGCTTGTCGAGACCGGCCTCGATGTCAATGCCGCAGCCGACGTGAAAAAACAGTTCGTCCAGAAGCTCAAGGGATACATCGTTGCTAACGAGGACGAGTACCGCGAAGCCAAACACGACGTAGAGGTTGCCGAGACCGTCAAGATCACGCTCGACAAGCTCAACGAGACCGAGGACCAGGAGCAGGAGGAGGCTCGCACGGACGCCGAGGGCCTCAGGAAGGCCGCCCGCGACGCCGACATGCATTTCACTAAGGAGTTTGCGAATGAGTATCGTCGCGCCAACTTCAAGGAGCTTGGGCGGCCCGAGTGCGACCTGCGCCTTGCCGCAGCGGTTCGCACGCAGGCCATCGTTGATGCGCTCGAGGGCTGGGCGGCTCAATGCCGAAAGGGATACTTCGATAAGGTCGATGGATCTGGCGATTATGACTACCTTAACGACGCGGCAAAGCAACGCTACGACGAGCTGGCCCGTGAAACCGAGGGCAAGCGTCTCACAAAGATAGAGTGGCCCACGTCTACCAGCACGTCGGACGACTTCGCTAAGTATCCGTGCCATATCGTGCAGAAAGAGGACGGCTTCTGCCCGCTCGACCTGAACCCGGCGGAAGACTATATCGTTAGGAACGAATTGGCAAAGAATCGCACGGTTGCCTTCTATCGCAATCCGTCGGGCAGCATGTCTGCCAAGGCGTTTTCGATCCCGTACATGTCTTCGGTGGGACGCAAAGCCCTGCATCCAGATTTCCTCTTCTTCGTAAAGGATGCAGAGGGCGTCATCAGGCCGTCCATCGTCGACCCCCACGGCGAGTTCCTCGGCGACACACTGGCAAAGCTCAGAGGTTACGTGACCTACTTGCGCGAGTACCCTGATGTCTTCAAACAGGTGCTCTTTGTGGGGGATATGGGAAACGGTGAGTACAAGGTGCTCAACCTCCTGCGCCCCGAGGTCCAGGATGCCATCATGTCCTATAGCGATGTCGACTGTAAGGCGCTCTTCTACGGCTCCTTCGCAAACGACTATCACTAGTATCGTCGGGATTTGCCCAGCGGGCATCTCGGATCATATACCAGAACCGAATTAGTAAGGCTTGCTAAGGCGGCCGTCCGTTAGGGGCGGCCGCCTCTCTTCAGGCTTGACCCATGATTTCCAACGTTTCGGCGGCATTCGCCGGTCATGACCTTGTATCCGTTACGTGGGTGGCACCTCCGCTACGCCGCGTCAAGGGGCCCATGAGACCCCGCACAAACCTCCGCTCCGCTCCGGTTGGTGGAGGTCGTCATGGACTCCCTTGACCCGTCTTCGCTCCGGTGCGGCTTTGCAGGGAGCAAAGCCGACGACGACGCGCGGCGTCGCCATTCGGCTTTGCCCGCAAGGGCGAGATGTTCAGGGCAGCGTGCCCGGAAACGGAGGAAGACATGCAGGAGCTGATGACGAGGGAGATTGCGGAGGGGCTACCGAGGCTCTACGAGCAGGACGGGGCGGAGGACCCCTCGGTCTACGTCCACTACTTCTCGTGCGTGAACGGATGGGACTGGTGGCTGCTCGAGTTCGATGGGACGGACGAGGCGTTCGGCCTCGTCGAGGGCTACGACGACGAGCTCGGCTACTTCAGCATCAAGGAGATGGCCGAGCTGAACCGCCAGATGGGGTTCGCCGCCATCGAACGCGACGAGCACTTCGAGCCGAAGTTGCTTAGCGCCGTCAGGGGGAGGTAGCTCCATGGAGATGGACGAGTTTGACGCCGCGGGCAGATTCGGCAAGTCCCCGGGCGGAGCCGTCGGGCTGACTGTCGTCGTCGAGTTCGAGTCGCGCGGCGAGGGCGGGGCGTTCGAGATAGGCACCGCTCCGGAGGGGTCGCCAGAACTCGGGCGACTCGTCTCGGAAGCACGCGACGAGGCCGACGCCTTGGTGGAGGACGGGGGCGGATGGGCTGCCGTCCGCATCGGATTCGGCGACGTGGAGAGCATCGACTGCGGGAGCGGCCGGACCGCGTACGTTGCCGGAGAGGGGTGAGGCGCATACAGAGAACGCGGGTATGCCATCGGCGTGCCCGCGCCAGCTTTTTCGGGGATGCCTCGTGCCATCCCCGAACCTCTGCACGCCAAGGGGCGGCGCCCCTTGGAGCCTTGGCCAAGGCGACTCGGGAACATGGAGGATACTGAGACCCATGCACCCGGCGGCATCAATAGATCTCAACCTGATGCTTGACCGCTACGGCCTAGAATTCGGCGGCTTCCGCTACTTCGTGGCACCGCAGCCCGAGCACTTATACCCGGTGGTCACGGTCTCGTTCCATGCCGCGCTCAGCTGCACCTGCTCGTCATATGCCGCCTTGTCGGTTACGGTTTCATAGTAACCCTGCTTCACAGTCACATAGGAAGAATGATAACCACCGCAGTTGCCGCCGTTCAGAAGGGAGTTGTCAATGTGTCCCCAAGGGTCAGACGTGATATCCGCACCACACTGATTGCAGATATAGTGCTCCTCCGTCACCGGGTCATGCCACACCTGATGCGTCACCGCATCGTGGTGGACGGTCTTGTACTGAGCGTCGTGATGGACGGTTTTTGTCTGGGCAACCCAGTTGTGCTGATGCGCCGGGGTGTCATCCTTTTTCGATGAACTGCCTGAATTGGAGTTTGAGCTGGAGTTGCTGCTGTTGCCGCCACTCGGCTTGCTATCGGATTTTCCTTCGTCTTTCTTGGAGGATGAATTGCTCTTGTTTCCAGAATTATCGGAGCTGCCTGTGGTCTTCCCATTATCCTTCTTGGAGCCGTTGGATGAGCCTGAATCGCTCTTCTTGCTGTCGGAAGTTTCCGGGGTCTTCGCGTCGGACTTCTCTTCCTTGGCGGTCTCCTGAGCCTTCTCGGTCTCCTTCTCGACGGCATCGGTATCGGCGTTCGGGTTCTTCTTGATGTTGTCCTCGAACTTCTTCACGACCTCAGCGCCCTTGTCCCCGGTCAGGGTGGAATCGCCCTTCTTCACGGCTTCCGC
>JAXJCX010000040.1:0-5829 GCA_036302225.1 Collinsella sp. | reverse complement strand
TGGCCGTGTTCTCGCCTATCGAGGCAACGGGTTACGTAGGATGCTTCCCGACAGAATTCATTGGCTCCGGTTCGGGCGGCGCATCGATGCTTGCCGTGGCCCTGGTATACGTCGCGGTCCTTTTCGCGGTCGGCGCCGTTGCGACACGTTCGCCCAAACAGCCTGGACCCGCGAAAAAGCACCATGGGCTCGAGCTTCTGGACGCGAGCGTGGGATACGGAAGCACGACGATACTTTCAATCGGATCGCTTTTCTTGAGCCCGGGAACGGCGGCGGGCCTCATTGCTCCCAACGGCTCGGGGAAAACCACCCTTCTTGAAGCGCTGTCGGGCCAATTTCCCACCCGTATCCACTCGGGAAGCCTGGCGGCAGACGGAGTCAGCCAACGTCAATCAGCCGAATTTGCAGAACTCGTCTACCTGAGCTCTTCAGGCGACACGGATCTCTACCCCACGCTATCAGCCCTCGAGCACCTTGCTTTCGTTAGGGAGGCGTGGAAATCGGCCACCGACATCGACTCGCTCTGCAGCTCCCTCGGAATCTCCCCATATCTCGACAAGCCGACCCGTAAACTCTCGACAGGAATGAAGCAGCAGGTAAAGCTTGCCATGGCGATATCGACCGGTTGCCCGTACCTTATCCTCGATGAACCGCTGAACGGCCTCGATCCGGGAAAACGGAAAACCTCCTGCGACGCGATGCGCAGCGAAGTGGCGCGGGGACGCAGCGTGCTCATTTCAAGCCATCTGCTCGACGACCTGGCAGACCTCACCAACTCGTTCTACTTCATCGAGGCCGGCACGCTCGTGGAAAAGATCAAGTCGTCCTCGCAGACGCTCAAGCAGGAATACCTCGATACATACGAGGGAGGTGAATGACATGATAGGCAAGAGCTATGCAAAGATAGCGATTGTTGGCTCTGTACTTTGTCTTGCAATGGTGCTATGTGCATCATTTGCGAGGTATAGGTCCGAGCAATCGTTTATCGATGGCGCTGAGAACGGTTTTGGCATAGACGGGATGTATGTCAACGATGGCGCGACCAGGCCGTCTATGGCGATTCTTGCAGGCGAAGACATGGAATGGCAAATCTGTAATGGCGATGGCTCTTGTCTGAGTGGTCGTTTGGCCGCAACGAGCGATCCGAATTCGTTCGATCTTCTCGACGATGATGGAGCGGATTGCGGTTCTGTTCACCTTTCATATGCATCGCGAGACGGGATGGACGGCATTCTCTACGTCTCCCACGAAACTGGCGATTTCAAGATGCGCAGGACTAACCGGGTGCCGGCTTTTATCGAGGAGTGAGAGTTCCCGGCGGCCTGCCGATCAGGCCGCCGGGCTATCGAGCCCCGCATTCATCCGTACACACACGGATGAATGCGGGAAGTGTCCGGATAAAGTTGATAATCAAGGAAACAAAGCCGTTCTGCCTGGGACGGCTTTGGCCTGGACTTTAACTACAACATCGCAATCGACACTTATCAGCTCGCGCAACGCGCATGGCCAAATCTCGGACGCTGGTGCATGGAGGACCTTCGAGATTTACTGGACATCCAAAACGACGACGCACGCCGCGTGCTCGCGACAGCGAAGACGAGATGGCTGTCTACAATGCGATCAGAAACGGTGTGAAGTCCGGAGAGCTTTCTGTGGAACCGCCGCGCCGTCGCGCGAGCCGACCGGGCAATCCGGGCAATCTGGTCCCGACTCTCCCGGTCGTATTCCTACGATATCGCCCCTAGATCACCAATGTGTCAGATAAAGAATGATGCAATGGTTATGATCAAGCATACGGCGGATGCGGCGACTGCGCCTTTTTTCCTCTCCTTTAGTCCGACGAATAGGGTTGCCGTAAAGTAAAGGGCGGAAATGCAGTCTATGGCAAGCAAAACGAGTTCCTTGGGCGGTTTCAGCAAAAGGTCGCTAGCAAAGAGTAATGCAAGCAGGGCAAAGCCGATTGTGGTCAAGTATCTCGATTGATTTTGCGACAACATGGCAACTTCCTTTCAGAACATGCAAGTGAAAAGTCGGTACGATGTCATTGCGGTTGCAAAAAAGCCGCCGCTAGGACCGGTTGTCACGAGACCGGCGATAACTTCAGCGGTGCCAACAAGCTAGAGATCGCGCAGGCAAGCCTCCTCCTTCGCGTTCAGCTTGACCTTGTGAGGGACGGGGCGGTTATTTGCAGATCCGTGAGAATCGCACCACGCCTTGGAATATGAATCCGCGCAGCGCCCGCGCTCAAAAAAGGGATATATCGTAATTTTCGTCGTAATTGACTCCGACGTAGATATCGCTGCTCTCGGCGGGAGATCCCTCGTCGGCATGGGCTGCCGCAACGGGTACAAATGGTGTCATGACAAGGGAGGGGCAAAGAGTTGCTGAGACGATGGAGGGTAGGCATTTCTTCATGGCTGGCTCCTTAATCTGGCCTTTGATAGTAATTCGATGTCGCCTCCTTCCGCTTTATATCCGTTGTATTCGGCGTATTTCTTTAACAAGGCAAGAGGTTCTTCCTCTCCTTCGGATGGGCCGATGATGTTTCCTTGATCATCCAGTATGAATACGGACGGAATATGCTCAAGTTCATATTGGTCATACACGGTCTTATCTTAATTTTTGCTGATGGCTCAGGCAAGGCGGGGCTTACGTTCGAGGCGACCAACAATGCCCTGGCCCTACAGAGAATAAACGCCACGAACACGCACGCCGGCGGCTGGGAGAAGTCCGAACTTCGCGGCCTCCTCAATACCGGCGACCTCTGGTCGCTTTTGCCTTGCGAACTCCAGTCCAAGGTGAAGTCCGTCACGAAGATGACCGACAACCTGGGCGACGGCAAGGCAGGCACCCCCTCGGCCACGACTGACAAGGTCTTCCTGCTCTCGATGACTGAAGTCTACGGTGACCTCCAGTCTGACGGCGCCCAGTACGAGTACTACAAATCCAAGGGCGTGACAACGTCGAACTATTCCAGTGCTTCGTCGAGCAGCTATCACTGGACTCGCTCCGTGCATCCGAGCAACTCCGCGTCCTTCCGCTGTGTCCACAGCAACGGCAGCTATGACTACTACAGCGCGACGAACATCTACTGCGTGTTCCCCGCCTTCTGCTTTTAGCCTCATCTGCAACCAATGAAAAGCCCGTGCGATTCTGCGTGGGCTTTTCATTTGGCAACCAAACGAACGATTCTCGTCTTGAAGCATAGTTATCGGTTTGAGTAGAAATGGGGTCGTACAGCGGCTCTCAGAGCGCCTGCCGCCCTCCCCCGCCATTATCTCTGCGGCTCCTTCGTATGGAGCCCATCCTGCTTGGCGTTTCGTTGCAACAGCCCACTTGTCCACCGATCAAGTGAACTACTGGAGTAAATACAGTGACACGCTTGTACGTTACAGTCGCTATATTGGCGTAAATCGCCGCGATAAATGCCGCCAATTCTCGGCGTGTACCTGCTGCGCGTATGTAGAATCATATCGCGCTAATAAATCGGCTCAAGCGCGTGCAAAACACGCAAGTAACCGCACAAAGCGATTATCGCGCAGGTAGATTTTTGGCACCCTGTTGCTTTATCAATTTGGCACCCTATTGCTTACTGAAAATTAAACAATTGCTTAAAACAAAAAAGGTCAGGCACTAGGTGCCTGACCTGCAAACTTCTGGTCGGGACGACTGGATTCGAACCAGCGACCCCTTGACCCCCAGTCAAGTGCGCTACCAAGCTGCGCCACGTCCCGAAGCTTTTGTTTGTTGCGCTGCTCTCGCTCGCAACAGGGAGTATATTAACCCGAAACTTTGCCCTTGTGCAAGAACTTTTTTACAAATTTTGAAGCAAGTCCAAAATTGTATCCGCGAGCTGGGGTTTTGTTAGAACGGGAAGTTCTTGCGTACCCGCTGTGCTCACGATCCAGGCCTTGTTGGTATCGGTTCCAAAGCCCGAATCGGCGCGCGAGACATCGTTGGCGATAATGGCGTCGCAACCCTTGCGGGCGAGCTTTCGCCGAGCGTACTCCACGACGTTATCGGTCTCAGCCGCAAAGCCGATCACGCACCGCTCCCTCTTTTGGCGCGAAAGCTCGGCCAAGATATCGACTGTCTCGACCAGTTCAATGTGATCCAATCGTTCGTTGGCCTTTTTGAGCTTATGGTCGGCAGGGGCTGCGGGGGTGTAGTCGGCGACAGCGGCCGCGCAAATGGCCGCATCGGCCGTCTGGAAGGCGCCCAGCGCCGCCTGCAGCATCTCTGCGGCGGTCTGCACGCGCACGAACTCCACGCCGCGGGGAACATCGAGCGATGTCGGCCCCAGCACAAGCGTAACCGCAGCACCGCGGCGAGCGGCCTCTCCCGCCAGGGCGATGCCCATCTTGCCCGACGATCTGTTGCCGATAAAGCGCACGGGGTCGATCGGCTCGTGCGTGGGGCCGGCGGTTATCATAATGCGCTTGCCTGCCAGGTCTTGCGGGACGGGGTTCAGCACCTCGCAGACGGCCTCGACGATGTCCTCGGGCTCGCTCATGCGTCCCGTGTCCACGTCGCCGCAGGCAAGGTAGCCGCTGCCGGGTCCCACCACATGGACACCACGTTCGCGCAGCGCGGCCATATTGGCCTGCGTCGCCGGCGCCTTCCACATGCCGTTGTTCATGGCAGGGGCGATCACGATGGGTCGCGGCGTGGCAAGCAGCGTGGTGGAGATGAGGTCATCGGCGATGCCGTTTGCCATCTTGGCGATGATATTGGCCGTCGCGGGCGCCACGACTATCAAATCGGGCTCCTGCGCGAGCGAAATGTGGTGGATGGGGTCGGAGGGATCGTCGAACAGACCCACGGCGACCGGCTCGTTGGTGAGCGCGCGAAAGGTGAGCGGACCCACAAACTCGGTGGCATGCTCGCTCATAACGACCTTGACGCGCGCGCCGCGCTTTTGCAGCAGGCGCACGATATTGCACGACTTATAGGCGGCGATCCCGCCGGTAATGCCCAGCAGGATCGTTTTTCCCTCAAGTTGCATTGAATTGTTGGATGACGCCGCCATCATTTAAGCTTCCTTGCTGGGAAGCACCAGCAGACGGTGGCAGTACGGGCAGTGCGTAATCTCACTGCCGTCGTGGTCGAGGTCGCTCATGGACGACGCCTGCAGCGCGGTGTGGCAGACCGTGGGGATGTTACCCTTGATGGTCTCGACGGCCAGGCCACGGAACTGCTTGAGCAGACGCTCGTAGTCGGTGAGCACGTCGGTCGGCAGCGTGGCGGCAAGGGCGGTGCGCTCCTTGGTGGCGGCATCAATCTGGGCCTGGAGGTCGGTGGCCTTGGCACGGGCGGCCTTGGTGTCGGCCTTCACGCCCTCCTCGAACTTGGCGATGATGGCCTGCGCACGGGCTTCGCGGTCGAGCGCCTCCTTATGGGCGATGACGACGTCCTTGCGGGTGTGCTCGATCTTGTCCAGGCGCTTGGCCAGGGTGGCGAGCTCGTTCTCCAGGTCCTGAACCTCGCGGTAATCAGAGCCGTCGACGTGTCGCTTCTTGGCGGCCTCGATGGCGTTATTGGTCTGGATCTCGGTGGTGTTGAGATCGTCGAGCTCAATATCCAGGTCCTTGCGTTGGGCGTAGAGCTTGGTCATCTCGGTCTTGAGCTTAACGTAGGTCTTGCGCTTGGAAGCGAGCTCCTTGAGCTCCGGCATATTGGCAAGTTCGCTCTTGTTGCGGGCGAGTTCCAAATCGATCTGTTGCAGCTTGAGTAGCGTAGCGCCGGCGCTCATAAGTTCTCTCCTTTTGTCACAGTCCACCATTGGCAAGGGTTCAGTATTTTAATCGCATGACGGGGGTCGACCCCGGC
>JAXJCX010000039.1:0-2798 GCA_036302225.1 Collinsella sp. | reverse complement strand
GGCTTTAACGATCCGTATAACCATGGTCTGCGCACCTTTGCGGTGACCAACCAGGGTCTGTGCCTTGGTACCGCCAACCCGTTCTATGGCTGCCAGGTTTGGATCCAGCGCAAGGAGAATTCGGAGAATCCGATTGATCCCGGTACTCCGGATCCGACGAAACCCACCAATCCTTCGCAGCCGGGTGGCGGCGATCAGCCTGGTGGCAGCCAGACGGGCGGCAACGACCAGTCGAGCAGCACCACGACCACCGTCACGACGGCCACTAAGAAGACTCCGAAGGACGGCTCGCTGCCTCACGCTGGCGACTCGACCCTCACGCTGGTCTTGGGATTGCTGGTTGCAGCTGCCGCGGTGCTTGGCATTGCCCTCGTCTTGCGCAAGCGTTCTTGTCGCTAGGCGCGTCCGCGCAGCTCGATGTTTTTGATATCGTCGAAGTCGATGGCGATATCCCTGAGTTTGAGCAGCTTGAATGCGGGTAACACTTCGTCGAGAATGCCCGTGCGGCTACGATAGCCGTACATATCGTAATAGGTGACGCGCACCAGGTCGCCGCGTTTGAGGCCCTCGAGCTTTTTCGAAAGCTCGAGGGCTTTTTCTTCCGTGAGTTCGCATTTGGGCTCAACAGTGATCTCTTGTTTGCGCACGAGCTCGTAGTATCCCGTGAGGGCGGCAAAGGGCATAAACTGTGCGGCACGGCCGGCGCGGACGGCGCCGTTGGCGGTGAGCTTGGGGTCGGCGGATCGACGTCTTCCCTCGGGGTCCGCTAGACGTTCAAAAGGCGTCGGTGGCCGCATCGGCTGTTGTTGGGACTTAGGCACGATGTCCTCCTACCTGATCGTTGCGTTCGCGTGCGGTGGCGCCGGCGGTGAAGCTTAATCCCTTGACGAGCGCGTTCTTGCCGTACTTGCCCTTCACGGCCAGGACGGCGCGCGCCAGGTCGCGCTCGCGCTCATCGGCCTTAACATCGCTGAACAGGTCGATAGTGGCAAATTCCTCGGGCACCAGATTGCCAAATCCCAGGTTGATGCGCTTGACCGGTCGTTTGGGATCGACAGTCTGCGCCCAGAGCTCATCGAAATAGCCCATGATCTTCTTAAACGAATTGGTGCGCTCGGGCAGCTTGCGCGAGGCGTTGGAGTGCGCAAAGAGCGCGGCATAGCCACCACGCGGCTTGCCGCCGTGTTCGCCCACAAAGATGCCGTCAATCGCCTGTGCCTCTCGCACCAAACGTCGGCGTTCGTCATCGCGCTGGACGGGCTTGGGCGCGCGGGGTGCGAGCTTGGGGCCGGCGGTTGCGGCGGGTTCGATGCTCGACGTGCTCGAACGCAAATGCCCGCATCCGTCTACATATTGCGCTGTGCCGCTGGCGTCGAGGCGGCGTATGTCGGCGCGCTCGCTCGCGTAGCCTACAAAGAGCGAGATGCTGTTGCACACCACGTGCTTATCGACTAAGTCCAGCACAGCGTTGTCGACCATCTCGCGCAACACGGTGTAGGCTTGCTCATAGGCATAACCCTTCGATAGCACTTGCCCCGTGGTTGTTGAGGTTGCCTGCGGGCGATAGGCCTGAATATCGGCGATAGTTGTCGGCTCGCGCCCAAAGGCGTGGTCGATAAGATACTCGGCATTGACGCCGAGCTCGTCGTAGAGCAGGTTTTCGTCGAGCGCCGCGACGCCCATCAGATCGTAGACGCCGTATTTTTCGAGTCGTGCTGCCACGCCGGGCCCAATGCCCCAGATGTCGGTGATGGGGCGATGGGGCCAGATCTCCTTGCGAAAGGTCTCGTCGTCGAGTTTGCCGATGCGGCTGGGTACGTGCTTGGCGGTAATGTCGAGTGCCACCTTGGCCTGGAATAGGTTGGGGCCGATGCCAACCGTTGCCGTGATGCCGGTGCGCGCCAGGACCTCGTCGCGCAACATGCAGGCGAAGCCTTCAGCGTCGGTATGGTAGAGGTCCAGATAGGGTGTCACGTCGATAAAGCATTCGTCGATGGAGTAGACGTGCACGTCTTGCGGACTCACGTATTCCAGATAGATACCGTAAATTTGCGCCGACACCTCCATGTAGTGCTGCATGCGCGGTATGGCCTTGATGTAGTCGATGCCGTCGGGAATTTCGAACAGACGGCAGCGATTGTGTATCCCCAGGTCCTTCATGGCCTGTGTGATGGCGAGACAGATGGTCGTGCGCCCGCGCGATTCGTCGGCAACGACCAGGTTGGTGGTGAGCGGGTTGAGCCCGCGGTCAACGCACTCGACGCTAGCGTAGAACGTCTTAAGGTCGATGCAGACATAGGTGTGACGCTCGTGCCCCACGCGTCCTCCCATCAAACACATGTTCTTATCGAATACATGTTCGATAATACCCGCTTGTGCGGACATCGTCAAAACCTGTCCCTTTTTGGTCGGTCGCCGTTTGAGGGCGGATTGGCAACGCTCGCTGATTGTAGTCTTGACCTGCGCTAGAATAGTGGCATCTGAATGTCCGGGCGCATGGAGGCGTGCGCCCGTATGCTGAGGAGGACTTTATGGCAACTGTTGCCGCACCTATCGATGCTACGTCGACTGCCGCTTGGAAGGCGCTCGAGGCTCATCAGGAGAAGCTCGAGGCCGAAGGTATCGACCTCAAGGCCTGGTTCGCTGCTGACGCCGAGCGCGTGAACAAGCTGAGCTTTGACGCCGGTGACCTGCACTTCGATCTGTCGAAGAACCTGGTGACCGATGAGACCGTCAAGCTGCTGTGCGATCTTGCCCGCGAGGTGAAGCTCGAGGAGCGCCGCGACGCCATGTTCTCC
>JAXJCX010000038.1:0-11303 GCA_036302225.1 Collinsella sp. | reverse complement strand
TTCAACCACACGGGCGACGATTCGATCTACTTCAACCGCTACGGCAACTACCCCGGCGTGGGCGCGTGGCAGAGCGAGGATTCGCCGTGGCGCGATGCGTTTTATTTCCACGAGGACGGCTCGTACGATTGCTGGTGGGGCGTGGGCAATATGCCCGCCATCAATGAGAGCTCCGAGCTGGTGCGCGAGCGGCTCCTGGGCAAGGACGGTATCATACGCAAATGGCTGCGCGCCGGCGCTCACGGCTGGCGCCTGGATGTGGCCGACGAACTTTCCGATGACTTCCTGGCCGAGATCAAAAAGGCCGTGCTCGCCGAGAAGCCCGACGCGCTGCTGCTCGGCGAGGTCTGGGAAGACGCCTCCAACAAGATCAGCTATGGCCATCTGCGCCGCTATCTGCAAGGCTCTGAGCTCGACTCCGCCATGGACTACCCCTTCCGTGACATGGTCATCGGTTTTTTGATGGGCTACAAGAACGCCTACCAGGCAGCCGAGGACATCGAGACCCTGCGCGAGAACTACCCGCGCGAGGCACTGGCCTGCGCGCTCAATCTGCTTTCGAGCCACGACCGCCCGCGCATTATCTCGGTGCTCGGTGGTGGCCCCGACGAGTCGCAGCTGCCCGAGAGCGAGCGCAGCAAATGGCGCCTGGACGAGAACTCGATGGGCCTGGCCAAGAGCCGTTTTTGGTTGGCGACGCTCATGCAGATGACCTTCCCAGGAGTGCCCTCGATCTATTATGGCGACGAGTACGGCTTGGAGGGCCTCACCGATCCGGGCAACCGCCGCACCCTGCCGACCAAGGACCAACTCCACGACTTCGATACGCTAGCCATCGTTAAGAACGCATCTGCCATTCGCCGCGCGTTACCGTTTATGGTCGATGGCGAGATCAAGGCCTTTGCGCTCAACGACGACGTCTTGGCCTACACCCGCACGGGCAAAGACGGCGAGGCCGCGACGGTTATCATCAACCGCAGCCTGCGCAATTCGCACTGCGTGACGATTCCGGCGCTCGGCGAATGCGCAAGCGACGTGATCAGCGGCCACGAGTGCGAAATCCACAACGGTACCGTCACGCTCGACCTGTACCCGCTGGGCTCTTCGATCATCTATCACCATGCCGAGAAGCGCCTGCAGGAGCCGCTCGACCACGGCGCGGGCGTCGTATGCCACATCACCTCGGTGCCGACCGATGACGGCAAGCCCGGCACAATCGGTGCGCCCACGCGTCGTTTTATCGACCACCTGGCCGCCATGGGCATGCGCTACTGGCAGGTCCTTCCCGTCAACCCGACGGACTTCTTCCGCTCCCCCTACGCCGGTCCTTCGGCCTTTGCAGGCAATATCGACCTGCTGCCCGAGAGCCACGAGGAGCTGGCCGCCGACTTCGTCACCTGGAAGACCCGCGGCGGCGAGGATGCCGACCCGCTGTACACGGCGTTTAAACATCGCAACGCCGACTGGCTCGAGAAGTACTGCGTCTACATGGCGGTAAAGAAGCACTTTGAGGGACTGTCGCGCCACGATTGGCCGGCGGATGTCGCGCGCTACAACGAGTACCTGATCGATGACAAGCGATTCCACGACGAGGCCGAGCTGCAGGCGTACATGCAGTATCGCTTTGACCTTGCCTGGTGCGAGCTTATGAACTATGCACACAAGAAGGGCATCGAGGTCATCGGCGATATCCCAATGTATGTCTCGGACGATTCGGCCGATGCGTGGAGCGAGCCCGAAAACTTCTGGCTATCCGACACCGGCAAGGCGATTGAAATTTCGGGCGCGCCGCCCGACAACTTTGCGCCCGAGGGCCAGGTGTGGGGAAACCCCACCTTCCGCTGGGATTACATGAAGAAGAACGGCTATCGCTGGTGGCTCGACCGCCTGCGTCGTGCGTTCGCGCTCTACGACCGTGTGCGCCTGGACCACTTCCTGGGCTTCCACAGCTACTTTAGCATCCCCGCCGGCAAGGCCTGTGCCGACGGCCGCTGGCTGGCTGGCCCAGGCAAGGACCTGTTCCAGACGGCCTACGACGAACTGGGTCCACTCAACTTTATTGCCGAGGATCTGGGTTATCTAACGCCTGGCGTTCGTGCGATGGCTTCGACCTGTGGCTTCCCCGGCATGGACGTACTGGAGTTTAGCAACTACGACGTTCGCTGCGGAATTCATCCCACACCGGGCAAGATCCTGTACACCTCGACGCACGACACCTCGACGCTTGCCGGCTGGTGCACGCGCTCCTTTGCGGGCGGCGACGAACCGAGCGGCATTGCATTGTCAAGCGAGCTCATGGGCAACGCCCTGGCAAGCGATGCGCCGCTCGTGATGATGCCGCTGCAGGACATACTGGGGCTGGGCGACGATGCACGTATGAACGTGCCGGGCGTGGCCACGGGCAACTGGACGTGGCAGGCGCAGGAAACCGACGTTGCGGCAGCCGAGGAGAAAACTGCGAAGCTCCTGCGCAGCACCCATAGATTCTGGGGCGAAGCGTGATAAAACCCCCGATATAGGGTACAGTTATAGCTGTTTGAATTTTTGCGGGCAGAGCGATCTGCCCGCTTTGTGCTGAAAAGGAAGTATTATGGCGCGCTACGATTACAAGTGCACGAGCTGCGGCAACGTGTTTGAAGTTGAGCACCCCATGTCCGAGACGCCCGAGGTCGTATGCCCTAGCTGCGGTGCCCCGGCATCCAAGACGTTCTCGGCCAGCGGCATTAAGTTCGACGGCAGCGGTTTCTACAACACCGACCAGCGCAGTGGCGGCTCCAGCACCAGCGCCACCAGCGGCTGTTGCGCCAACTGCCCGCATAACCACTAGTGACAAGCGGCCCCGCGATCAAGCCCGATCGCGGGGCCGCTTCTTTGCGTTATAGGTAGCTAATTAATTTTTAAAAATTAGTATATTTTAAAATCCGCCCATACCGGCAGCATAAGGATCATCACAAGTACCATCGCTATACCAATGAGTAGATCCGATATAGTTACCAGCTGCATCATATTGATCTAATTGACGAATGACATACTTACCACCACTATTATTGGAAGAAGAAATACTGCTAGAAGATCCACCAGAATTATTATTAGAATAGTTACTACCGCTAGAATAACTATTCTGCTGAGAAGTCTGCTGTTGAGCTTGTGCTGTTACTTCCTCTTGAGCCTTCGCTTCAGCTTTTGCCTTGTTTAAATCATCAATACGAGATTGATAACGACTGATCTGTTCATTGATTTGATCGATGAACTTCTTAGAATCCTTTTTGGCATCTTCAAAAATAAGCTTCTGATTATCTTTATTAGAAATATCATTAAGAAGACCATTGAGGCTATTAATATGCTGCTGGAGAGAGTCAGTATCTTCAGTAGAATTTACATCAAAATTAACATGGTCAGTTACAGAAGTATTCCACTCATCATTTTGAGCATTACGACAGTCTTTAATAATGGAATCGTATTTATTGAGCAACTTTGTCCAATCAGGGGAAGTGCCATCCGCATACTTAAAACTGTCATTAGAGATTTCTTTATTCAAAATCTCTTTATTATTTTGAGCATTTTTAATGGTATCAAGACGTTGCTCAAAAGTTAGTAACCCAAGATCAGCCTTAAAGGCAGCAACACTATCGCTAGCCTTTGAATACAAAACTTCAACCTGCTGATTATGTTCACTACATGCTTGTTTGTAATTGTAACCAGCATAACCACCGACACAACCAGCAATGAGCAGAGCAACAATACGGGCACCAATAATTACCCGCTTTTTAATCGAAGAATTCTCAACCTCTTCATTTTCCTGAGTATTATCTTCAGGATTGTCAATCTTGTCACTATTAAGATCGATCATTTTAACCCCTCAATATTAAATCTGCGAGCGGTTCATGCATCCAGAAACTTACCAAACCCAACCGCTTACTTTCATACCCGATTTATTAGTCCCAGTCCCAGAAAAATCTTCCTTATGAGTTGCGGTGAAATAAGGACTGTTTGGCGGGTAGAAGCCGCTTTTCAATCCCTATTTCACCGCAACTTAGTAGTTACTTGCGGACCAGTCTGGCGCAGAAGTGGCCGTCGTAGGAGTCGGCGTTTACGGGGACGCTTTGGAAGAGGCCTCGAGCGTTCTGGCGGACGGAGACGAGTTTCTTAGCCTGGGCAAACTCGGGTAGCTGCAGAATTTGGGCTTCGGAGAGCGGCGCCACGGTAAAGCCGGCGCCCTCGGGAGAAGCCAGGAAGGCATCCACGACCTGCGCGTTCTCCTCATCAAAAACCGAACAGGTGGCATAGATAAGCTCACCGCCGGCAGCCACGCGCGCGGCGGCTTCCTTGAGCATCGTCAGCTGCAGTTTAGGAAGCTCAACCGTCACGTCCTTTTCGGTCAAGCGCCACGGAATCTCGGGATGACGACGCATGGTTCCGGTGCCAGAGCATGGGGCATCGATAAACACTGTATCGAACAGAACAGGTTTACCAAGCATGGCGTCAAACGACGTCAGCACCTCGTCGAGCTCGCAGGCATCGCCCGAAACCGTGCGAACACCCGTAATACCCGCTTTATGCAGGCGCGCGAGATTCTGGTCACACTTGCGATCGTGCAAATCGAGTGCAGTGTGCTGACGGTCGTAGCCGGCACGCTTAGCCTGGCACATCATCACATACGTCTTGGTACCACGACCGGCGCCAATCTCCAGGCAGCGACCGGGACGTGTCGCGGCAGTAGCGATAAGCTGGGCGTTAAGGTCCGAGGCCACGGCCGCCGCGCGTTCAAACACACCCGACGCAACGGTGGCCTGCGCATCGACCGGCGCATGGCAGCCCGGGAATACCGGCGCCACAAGCTGCGATAGGTACGGATCAGGCTTAGTTGCAAAGGCATTCTCGTGCAAAGCGAGCGGCGCGGGCGCCAGATTTCCGGCAAAGTTGAGCGCGCCCTCGGGCGTATCAAACGAGGCCATAATGCGAGCACACAGCCAGCGCGGCATACCCATCAGACGAGACAGGCGAACCAAACGGCGCTCGGACTCATCGGCATCCGCCGCAGTGGCAAAGTCCTCGACGTTGTCCGCGACCTTATGCAGTACGGCGTTCGCCAGACCAGCAGCCGATTTAGCGCCGCTACGAACCAGCTCAACGCCCTGACTCACGGCAACGCGACCCGGGGTATGCAGGTAGAGCATCTCGAAGGCCGAGATGCGAAGCGCCATGCGAACGCGCGGCGCGACCTTTTTGGGCTTATCGAGAAACTGATCGAGCAGCTCATCCAAAATTCCCTGCGTGGCGGCAACACCGAGCGCCAAACGCGCGGCAAAAGCGGAATCGCGCTGGTCAATGGCCTTGGCGGAAGCACGGGAAGACAACACGTCGCGTGCGTATATACCGCGACGGTCGGCCTCCATCAGCACATCGAGCGCGAGCTTACGCGCGGGGGAAAGCTTGCTCATGACAAAGCACCCCACGTCAGATCGGCGCCCTGCAGGCCGGCAGCCCAGGCAGAAGCAGCCATAGCGCGCTTGCCATCGGGCTTAACCTCAAGCAGCTCGACCGCACCATCGGAAAGTCCCAGGTAGACACGCTTGCTCTTAACGGCAACAGCGCCCTCGCCAAGCGACACATCCGCCAGCGCAGCATCGAGCACGCGAACCGACTTACCGGCAATCACGCAGCGAGCGGGTGCAGTGTCGGACGAAGCCAACACGTGACGCACGCAATCGAGCGCCGCCATCTGCGGATCCAGACGCATCTCCTGCTTGGAAATCTTGGCAGCATGCGTGACGAGAGACTCATCCTGCTCGGTCCACACCGCTGTATCATCGGCAAGCGAGGGCAGCGTATCGGCCAGCAGCTTACCGCCCAGCTCGCCAAGCTCCATCGTCAGTGCCTCGGCATGCTTGCCGGCGACAGATGTCGAGGCCTGCGCACAATAAGCGCCGGTATCCACGCCATGCCCAATACGCATAATGGAAACGCCGGCAACCTCATCACCAGCAAGAATCGCACGCTGAATGGGAGCGGCGCCACGCCAACGCGGCAGCAGCGAAGCATGAACATTCACAATACCAAGCGGCGCCATATGCAGCACCTCATCGGGCAAAATGCAGCCATAGGCAGCCACGCAGAATATATCAGCCTGCGCAGCCTGAAGCGACTCGACAACCTCGGGCGTCATACGATTGGCCTCAACAACCGGCAACCCCAGCTCAAGCGCCTTGGCCTTAACAGGAGACGGCTCAAGCTTCTTACCACGCCCACGAACAGCATCGGGACGAGTAATGACAAGCGCAATCTCATTCCCAGCCTCAACAAGCGAAGTCAGCGAAGGCACAGCAAAATCAGGCGTACCCATAAACACAATACGCATAAAGAACGTCTCCCCTCAACCAAAGCCGAGACAGCTACAAATAACGGCGGAAAGCCAAGTACACAGCCCATCCGCAATAACAATTCAACAAGAACAAATATACCCAAAAACAAAGAAAGAGCCGCATAAAAGCAGCCCTCCCAATAAAGCACCTATCAGCGAAGACGCCCCTCCCTGGCCCGACGGCACCCGGGCAAGACAAGCAGCGTCAACGTAGTCCCCGGGGCGCCCGCCTATATCGTCCCGCGCGCAGTTTCGCAGCGCAGCGAGAATGTTTGAGCACGGGATGATATAGGCGGGCGCCCCGGGGACGGACAAACCTACTCCGTCTCGCCCGGTCGAGCGCCGCGGGCCAGGGCGTCTTGGTACTCCTTGACGGCCTTGAGCCTCTGCATGGGCTTCAGTCGCTCGAACATGGTGTTACCGTGCAGGTGATCGATCTCGTGCTGCAGGCACACGCAGAACAGGTCACCCGAGGCCTCGTAGCGAATCAGATTAGCGTCCAGATCATACGCCTCGACGACGACATGGTCGGGACGCTCGATTTCGCAGCTAATGCCGGGGATGGAAAGGCAGCCCTCACTAAACGGCACCAGATGGTCGCTCTGCTCAACAATGACGGGGTTGATGAGCACATACGGGTCATAGTCGTTCTTGTCACTGTAGTCGCAGTCAATGGTAACGAGCTGAATGAGCTCGCCGATCTGCGGAGCAGCCAGGCCGCAGCCGCCGTTCTCGAACATCATCTTCTTCATCTTCTCGGCAAGTGCCTCGATCGCCGGGGTGATCTCCTCGATGACGGCGCACTCCTGACGCAGACGAGGGTCGGGCGAAAGTACGATTCCGTTGGCTTCCATGGCCATCCTTTCGGGTTGTTACATCAAATCATAGGCATCGACGTCAACGCTCACGCTCACGCCTCGCACGGAGCCCACCTCTTTGAGGCAGGCGTCGATATCATCAGAGACATGGTACCCTACGGGCGACTTCACAAGCAGGTGGAAGCGATAACGGTCCTTAGCTCTCTCGATTACACATGAAGCCGGGCCCAGCACCTGCGGCACCGCGCTGCCCGCCCGCAAAAAGTCGGGAGCGGCGGCATGCCAACGACGCTTGAGCAGCCTTGCGATGCGCCCGATATAGTCCTGCGCATTAGCACGATTCGCCGACCACACCAAAATGTTGACCAGGCGAACGAACGGCGGATACAGGGCGTCGCGGCGCTGGTTCAGGTCATAGTCGGTAAAGATCGAACGGTCGTGCTCGGCAACGGCGCGAATGACCGGGTCCTCGGGCAGATAGGTCTGGATGATAACCTCGCCAGGGCGATCGCCGCGTCCGGCACGGCCCGCGACCTGCTCAAGCAAATCGTAGGCGCGCTCCCCCGCTCTAAAATCGGGCAGCTTTAACGCAAAGTCGGCATTGACTACACCCACAAGCGTGACCTCGGGAAAGTCGAGGCCCTTGGCGATCATCTGGGTGCCCAGCAGCACCGCGCAATCGGCGGCATCGAACTGCTCGAGCAACTTCTTATGCGCGTCCTTGCCACGCGTGGAATCGGCATCCATGCGAATGATGGCGACATCCTCGGGAAGCATCTGGTGCAGCGCGTCCTCGATCTGCTGCGTGCCCAGACCCATTTTTGCCAGGTAACGGCTGCCGCACTTGGGGCAGCGACTCGTGGGCGCGGGATACGGCTGCACGCGCCAGGACGAACCACAGGTGTGGCACTGCAGCGTATGGGTGCGCTCGTGGTACGTAAGCGCCGTAGAGCAGTGGTTGCAGGTGGGAACGCAACCGCACTCGCGGCACATCAAAAACGGCGCAAAGCCGCGGCGGTTATGCAGCAGCACAGCCTTCTCGCGGCGCTCGACCACGCGCTCCAAACCTTCCATCAGCGGTTTAGAGAACATGGAGCGGCTGCCGTGCGAAAACTCGCGACGCAGGTCGGCAATGCGGACCGTGGGTAGCACGGCGTGTCCCGGGCGCTCGGGCATCTCGACGCGCGTCCAGGTGACACCTTTGTACGTGCCGCGGCGGCAGCGGTCGAGGGCCTCGGCAGAAGGCGTAGCCGAGCCCAGCACGAGTGGGCAGCGATAGCGGCGCGCCATCTCGGCCGCCACCTCGCGCGCATGGTAACGCGGACTGGAGCCCTGTTTGTAGCTGGTCTCGTGTTCCTCGTCGATGATGATGAGGCCCAGGTCGCTGAGCGGGCAAAAGAGTGCCGAGCGCGCGCCGACGACAACACGGGCGGCACCGCTGGCAACCATGTCCCACTGGTCCAGGCGCTCACCGGCCGAAAGGCGCGAATGGAACACTGCGACTGTCTCGCCAAAGCGCGAGCGGAAACGGCCGACGGTTTGGGCCGTCAGCGATATCTCGGGCACAAGCACGCAGGCCGAGCGACCGGCCGCGAGCACACGCTCGATAGCGGAGAGGTAGACCTCGGTTTTACCGGATCCGGTGACGCCGTCGACAAGGACCACATCGCCGTGTGCGTCCAGGCGAGCACGCTCAATCTGCGCGAGCGCCTGCTGCTGGCCGTTCGTGAGCGCGACCGGCGCCTTGCCGCTCGCGGAGGACAGCGTAGTCCGCTCGCTGCAGCCGCGCCAGGCACGGCGCTCCTCCACCACCACGACGCCGCGTTTTTCGAGCGCCTTGATGGTCGCCGACATGCTGTTGTAGAGCAGGTTGAGATCGCGCGTCGTGACCGGCCCGCACTGGAGCGCCTCGATGAGCTGGCGCTGACGAACGGCGGTCTTGGGCGGCGTATAGTCGAAACCCTCAGGCGTGAGCATGACCCAGCGGTTTTGAATAGGCTTGACGGCTGGGCGCTCAACCGTCCACGCCCCGTCATCGCCCTTCACGACACGCGGGCTGCCGCCCGGAGGCAAAAACAGACGCAGGCATTCGGAAAGCGTCGCGACATACTCGCGGCTCATCCAACGCGCAATGCGGGCGGCCTCGGCACCAAAGAGCGGTTTGCTGAGGATGGCCTCGATAGGCCTGATGCGCGCGGCATCGAGAGCGTCGTTACCTTGCAGGTCGGCCAGTTCGGGCGAGATGTCGACGATATAGCCCGCGGCCGCACGGTTGCCAAAGTGGACCAGGACCGTAGACCCGATCTGGGCCTCGTTGGCGAGGGACTGCGGGATGCCGTAGGCAAAAGGCTCGGACAGAGCACGGGTGGGAATGGCCAGGACCACGTTCGCGTAGGCGGCATTAGGCTCTGGCGCAGGGTCGGGCTTGGCCTGTTTGGCCGCGTGGGCATGCTTCGCGGAAGCCTGCTCGGGTTCGGGCGAATCAAACAGCGACAGTTGCTCGGCCATGGTCTCTGTACCTCCCATCCCATACGTCTTTAGAAACATGAGCCCCACTCGTGGTGAGCGGGGCTCGGATACATGCGTTTACGCGACTGTTACAGCGCCATCGTGCGGGCGCGGTCGATGCGCGCCAGGCAGTCGTCGCGGCCAATGAGCGCCATGGTCTCGCCCAGCGGAGGGCTCACCATGTTGCCGCAAACGGCGACGCGCACGGCCTGGAACACCACGCGCTTCTTGAGGTCCATCTGCTCGGGCAGCGGCTCAAGCGCAGCGTCGATGTTGGCGGCGGTCCACACGCCCACGCCCTCAAGCGCGGCCTTGGCGGCGTCCAGAATGACGCCCATGCCCTCCTTGGCCAGGCCCTTGTTGACGGACTTCTCGTCATACTCGAGCGTCTCGGCCGTGGCAAAGATGGGGGCGGCGACGGTCACGGCGTCGGCCGGCATCTTGGTGCGCGGCTTGACGATGGCGGCGAGCGCGTCAATCCAGTCCTCGCCGTACTCGACGTTGCCCTCGATCATGCCAGCCTCGTGTAGCTCGGGGACCATGATCTCGTCGGCAAACTGGGCGTCGGACATGCCGTTGATGTACTCGGCATTGACCCAGTCGAGCTTCTTGGGGTCGAAGGTCGCCGGATTCTTGGAGATGCGGTCGAGCGAGAACTTGCTGGCCAGGACGTCGCGCGGGATGATCGTGGTCTCGCCGTCGAGTGACCAGCCGAGCAGCGCCAGGTAGTTGACGAAGGCATCGGACAGGTAACCGGCGTCGCGGTACTCCTCCACCGAGGTGGCGCCGTGGCGCTTGGAGAGCTTCTTACCGTCGGAGCCCAGAATCATGGAGATGTGGGCGAACGTGGGCACGGGCGCGCCGAGAGCCTCGTAAACCATGACCTGGCGCGGGGTGTTGGACAGGTGATCGTCGCCGCGGATGACGTGGGTAATCTTCATCATGGCGTCGTCGACGACGGTCGCGAAGTTGTACGTGGGCGTACCGTCGGAGCGGAAGATGACAAAGTCGTCGAGCTCCTTGGCATCGAAGGTCACCTCGCCGTGGACGGCGTCGTGGATAACGACGTCGCCGCGGTCCTCGGGCACCTTGATGCGCAGGACGTAGGGCTCGCCGGCCTCGATGCGGCGGCGCGCCTCCTCGGGATCAAGATCGCGGCAGCGGCGCTGATAGCCCTGGAAGGGATCCTTGCGCTCCTGCGCGGCCTTGCGGTCGACCTCGAGCTGCTCCTTGGTGCAGAAGCAGGGATAGGCCCTGCCCTCGTCCCAGAGCTTCTGGGCGGCCTGCTTGTACAGGTCCAGGCGCTCGGTCTGTGCATAGGGGCCAAAGTCGCCGCCCACCTCGGGACCCTCGTCCCAGTCCAGGCCCAGCCAACGCATGGCGCGCAGGATAATCTGCGTGTTCTCGTCGGTGGAACGGGTGGGGTCGGTGTCGTCGATGCGCAGGATGAACGTGCCGCCGTTTGCGCGGGCAAAAGCCCAGTTATAGATAGCGGTGCGGGCGCCGCCGATGTGCAGCTTGCCCGTCGGTGAGGGTGCAAAGCGGACGCGAACGTCTGATGCCATGGAAATCTCCTCGATTGCAGGATGGATGTCTAACCGCACCAGTATAAAGCA
>JAXJCX010000037.1:0-2635 GCA_036302225.1 Collinsella sp. | reverse complement strand
TTGCCAAAGTTGGAGCTCACCGTGGTCTTGAGGTACTTGAGCAGGTTGCCGTAGGTGCGGCGGCCTTCGATGATGCCGCGCTCGAGCACGCCCAGGTCCTTCTGAAGCAAGATGATATCGGCGGATTCCTTGGCAATATCGACGGCCGAATCGACCGAGATGCCGCAATCGCTCGCACGCATGGCGGCGGCGTCGTTGATGCCGTCGCCCATAAAGCCCACGGTGTGGCCGAGCATCTCGCGCATGACACGTACCAGGCGCGCCTTCTGCAGCGGCGAGAGCTTGGCGAAGAGGTGGGTTTTCTCGGCGCGCTCGGCAAGTTCGGCGTCATCGAGCGCATCGATCTCGGAGCCGAGCAAGACGCTGCTCGCATCGATACCAATCTGCTCGCAGACGGTGGCGGCGACGCGGTCGTTGTCGCCGGTTAGGATCTTGACCGCCACGCCCTTGGCCTCGAGGGTGGCGACGGCGCCCGCGGCACTTGCTTTGGGCGGATCGAGGAAGGCCAAAAAGCCCATCAGCACCATGTCGCACTCGTCGGCGATGCCAAACTCGCCCACGCAGCGCGGATTGGTCTTCTGCGCCACGGCAATTACGCGTAGGCCCTCGGCGTTAAGTCCGGCGATCTGCTTGCGAATCTGGGCGAGCTTCTCGTCGGTGAGCGGCTGAGCGATGCCATCGATCTCGACAAAGGAGCAGATCTCGAGCATTTCCTCGGCAGCGCCCTTGGTAACCATCTGGGTTTTGCCTTGGGCGTCGGCGACAACTACGCTCAGGCGACGGCGCGAGAAATCGAAGGGAACCTCGTCGACCTTGGTGTAGCGGTCGCGCAGGCTCTGGCCCAGCATGGAATCGGGTGCGACGGTCGAGGGCGTCACATCGGCGCGGTCGATTACGGCCAGGTCGATAAGATTTTTGAGGCCGGTCTGGAAGAAGCTGTTCAAAAACGCATGGCGCAGCACGCGCGCGTCCTCGTTGCCATCGGTGTTGAGGTAGCGCTCGAGCACGATGCGGTCTTCGGTGAGGGTGCCGGTCTTGTCGCAGCACAGGACGTCCATCGCTCCGAGGTTTTGAATCGCCGGCAGCTCCTTGACGATAACCTGGCGACGGGTGAGGTCCTTGGCGCCCTGCGACAGGCTCGTGGTCACGATGACGGGAAGCATCTGCGGCGTGATGCCCACGGCCACGCTCGTGGCGAACAGCAGCGCGTCGATGACGTTGCCCTTGGTGGCGGCGTTGATGGCAAAGACGGCCGGCGCCATAACGAGCATCAGGCGCACCAGCAGCATGGAGACGCTCGAGACGCCGCGGTCAAACGCGCTCTTTTCGCCGCGCCCGTTGAGCATCTTGGCGATGCCGGCCAGGTAGGTGTCCGAGCCGGTGGCAACGACAAGCGCCATGGCGGCGCCGTTTTGCACGGAGGTGCCGGTAAAGACGATGTTCTTGCAGGCAGAGAGTGGCAGTGCGGAGCCGTCGGCGCCCTCGACGACGGTGACGGCGGTGGTCTTCTCGACGGCCTCGCTCTCGCCGGTGAGTGCGGACTCGATGACAAACAGGTCGCGCGCGGTGATGATGCGGGCATCTGCCGGCACCATATCGCCGGCAGAGAGACGGATTACATCGCCGGGGACGAGCTCGTCGAAGGGGATCTCGATGCGCTCGCCGTCGCGCAGGGCGGTGCAAGTGTTGGAGACCAGGTCCTTGAGGGCCTCGGCCGCATTGCCGCTGCGGGCTTCCTGAATAAACTTCATGCCGCCCGATACCAGCAGCATGGTGCCGATGACGATGACCGTGGAGGGGTCGCGCTGCGGTTCGGGCACGGCGAGCACATCGATGTAGAGCGAGACCAGTGCGAGCGCGGCGAGGATGCCGGCGAAGGGATCGATGAACGCGTCGGCGATGCGGCGGGCGAGCGTTTTGGTCGTTGCCTCGATGGTGTTGGGGCCGACGGCGTTCAGGCGCTCAGTTGCCTGCTCGACGGTGAGGCCGTTTGCCGTGGCGTCAAGCAGTACGAGGGCGTCCTCGGCACTATGGGTGGCGGCGAATATGGTGTTCTTGGACAGGCCGGTATGAGCGGCAGGGCGCGCCGTGCGGCGGCGCTTGGAGATGGCTTCGAGTACCGTGACGGTTTTGAGCATCAGCATAGGGTCCTCCTTGTTGAGGGGAGTTAGCGTACGTGTCGTATTTGCTTCAAAAAACCTAGATGTCGCTCACGTCAAGCTCTTGAGCCCACAAAGGGTGCAGCGCGCCTTTGCGGTGGTTTTGGCGATCTGCCGGTGGCGTTTATGTGTGTGCGGAGTCCTCGCGGCGCGCCGAGGGCGACATGCAGGTTTTTCGACTAGGACTGCCTTCCATGGCACACCTCCTAAAGGCCGAGCGCAGCGCGCTTTGGGTATCTCGTACCCCTTTTTAATCCGCCCGTATTCTTGATGAGGGGGTTTGACATGTCAACCCCATTGTTCGGAAAACCATTCCCCCTGACAAAGCCTTTACGGAATGCCGTGGCCCCAAAGCGCGCCCGCATCGACGCTTCGCCTGCGCTAAACTGGAAGGCACGTACGCGATTACGAGAGGAGCCCGCATGGAGGCTTACAAGCAAGAGTTCATCAAGTTTATGGTCGAGTCCGACGTCCTT
>JAXJCX010000036.1:0-4013 GCA_036302225.1 Collinsella sp. | reverse complement strand
CGCGGCCCTTCAGCCGGCGAACATGCGAAAGCCCGAGGCGTTTAAGCTCATCGGCGAGTGCGGACTCAAAGCCCTCGGGGCAGCTTGCGTAAAATTCCATGGGTGACCTCTCTGGTTGCGTCGCTCCATTATATGATGGATACTTCGTTTACTCTCGCCCCCGAAAGGAACCCATATGATTGATGCGTGCCCCGATTCCGCCGTGCTCTTTTTTGACGTGGACGGCACGCTGACGTCGTTCGATCCCGACAACATGACCGACAAGGACTTTTCGGCGGTTCACCCCTCGCAGGCGGTCGTCGAGGCGTTTCATCGTCTGCGCGACGCGGGGCACCAGGCATTTATCTGCACGGGTCGTCCCTTGTGGCTGATTGCCGATGGCCTGCGCGCGCTGAACCCGGCGGGTGTCGTTGCCATGGCGGGAGCGACGCTCGAGGTCGAGGGCCGCGTGGTACACGAGGACTGCTTTGATGAGGACGTTATCGAGGAGCTGGCACGCCGTATGGCCGCGGCAGGGATTGAGGCCTTTTTCGAGACCAACGTGGCTACTTTTGCCCTGGAACCCGCGGGTGTTGAGCAGTCGTCTCTGATCGGCACTTCTGTGGTGCACAGCACCGAGGAAATGCGCGTCGACGGCCGTCTGCGCGTGGGCAAGGTGGGCATCGTCGCGAGCGACCTGGCTCGCGTAGCCAACGATGATGGCTTTATCGATCGCGAGTTTGAGCTGTGCAACACCGGTGGTCAGAATCGCGAGCTGAGCCCCAAGGGCATCGACAAGGGCGTGGGCGTGGCGCGAGCGCTGGAATACCTGGGTCGCACCGGCAACGCGCGCACCTTTGGCTTCGGCGATTCGGGTAACGACCTGGGCATGCTCGCTGCGGTCGAGACGGCCGTGGCCATGGGTAACGCCATGCCTGAGGTCAAGGCGGTCGCCGACTACGTGACCGACGATGTCGCACACGACGGCACCGTCACAGCGATGCAGCATTTCGGCCTCATCTAATGAATCCCGCGTTCTGACGTTTGCTCAAACTGCGACTCTTTGCTTTTGCATGCTCAATCGATTTATCAATCCAAACACTGAGGTGTTTATACCGTTCGCCGAGAAGATAAAAAACCGCAGTTCACGCCTTGATAAACGTAGGTAAAGTGTTTAGCAGTTTATCGGCCGTATGCTAACGAAAGGAATCAGGCAGATGGCAATCAAGGTGTTCGCTGACGGTGCAAACCTCGAAGGCATGCTCGACATGTACGAGAACGGCAACGTTCAGGGTTTCACGACCAACCCGTCCCTTATGAAGAAGGGCGGCGTGATGGATTACCGCGCGTTTGCCAAAGAGGTCCTGGCTCACATCACCGATGTGTCCGTCTCGTTTGAGGTCTTTGCCGACGACGTCGAGACCATGGAGGTCGAGGCCCGCGAGATCGCTACCTGGGCCGAGAACGTCTACGTCAAAATTCCGTGCGTGACCACCAAGGGCGAGTCCACCGCCGAGCTGGTCCGCAAGCTTTCCGCCGACGGCATCAAGGTCAACGTCACTACCATCTTTACGCCTACGCAGGTCGATGAGATGGTCGAAGCCGTTGACGCCGAGACGCCGTCCATCATCTCGCTCTTTGCCGGCCGCATCGCCGACACCGGCGTCGACCCCATTCCGTTTATGACGGAGTCGGTTAAGAAGGCCGCCGCCAAGCCCAACTGTGAGGTCCTGTGGGCGTCCACGCGCGAGCTCATCAACATTTACCAGGCCGAGGCCTGCGGTTGCCAGATCATTACGGTGCCCAACAGCATCCTGGCCAAGCGGAAGAACATCGGTCGCGACCCGTACGAGGTCTCGCTCGACACCGTCCGCGGCTTTGCCAAGGATATCGCCGCTTTGGGCTTCCATATTCTGCCGTAACGCGAACACTGGCTACGCCGCGGGCTGCTCGCCCCGGCCTTTCCTTTCCCTATCGCTCACGCGCTTCGCGAGGGTCGCGCTAGGCAAAGGAAAGGCCGGAACTGCCGACACGAGCTTGCCAGCAAGTTGGCGCTTGGCTTCTATATCCTGCCGTGGGCAAAGGTACCCCCGCCTGCGCCGTGCAAAATTGAGAGTATTCAGCAAGGTAAAGGTCTTTATCAGTTAACCGAAGCATGGAACGGCCCCCGTTTTGGCTCTGACGACGCTAAAACGGGGGCTGTTTTTTTGCTTTTTCGCCTCTGGGAGGCATCCGGAACAGCGGAATTTGCAGAATACTCGCGATTTTGCACGTCACTACAGGGGGTACCCCTGCTTTGGCGGTTTACTTCCCCTGTACCATGGTGAGCGAGATCTTCTTGCGGTCGCGATCGACCTTTTCGACCCACACCTTGACCGTGTCACCGACGCGCACCACGTCGCTCGGGTGCTTGACAAAGCGGTTGGCCAGCTTTGAGATATGCACGAGGCCGTCCTGGTGCACGCCCACGTCGACGAAGGCGCCAAAGTCCACAACGTTGCGCACCGTGCCCTTGAGTTCCATGCCGGGCTCCAGGTCATCGATGGAAAGCGCCGAGCGGCTAAAGACCACCTCGGGCGCGTCGTCTCGCGGGTCGCGGCCGGGCTTTTTGAGCTCGTTGACGATGTCGATGAGCGTGAGGGTGCCGCAGTCCAGGTCGCTTGCCAGCGCCGAGATACTGCCCAGGCGGCGCTCGATGTCGGGCACGCCGCCGCGGCTGAGTTCACTGGCCGCCACACCGGCGCGCTCCAGGACGGATGTGGCCACCTCGTAGCTCTCGGGGTGGACGCTTGTCGCGTCGAGCGGGTTCTTGCCACCGCTGATGCGCAAAAAGCCCGCGGCGTTGAGATATGCCTTGGGTCCCAGCTTGGGGACCTTCTTAAGCTGACGGCGATCGGTAAAGGCGCCGTTTTCCTCGCGGTAGGCCACGATGTTTTTGGCCACGCTCGGCGTGATGCCCGATACGTATCCCAGTAGGCTCGCGCTCGCGGTATTCACGTCGACGCCTACGTGGTTGACGACGTCCTCCACCACGTGGCCCAGAGTGCGCGAGAGCTCGGCCTGGTCAAGGTCGTGCTGGTACTGGCCCACGCCGATAGACTGGGGCGGAATCTTGACGAGCTCTGCCAGCGGGTCTTGCAGGCGACGGCCCAGGCTCATGGCGCCACGCACGGTGACGTCCAGGTCGGGATATTCCTGGCTGGCGAGCTCGGAGGCGGAGTACACCGACGCGCCGGCTTCGTTAACGATGGTGTAGCGAAGGCTGGGCGCCTGCTCGGCAATGAACTCCGAGACGACTTCCTCGGTCTCGCGGCTGGCGGTGCCGGTGCCGATGACGATGGTGTTGACGCTGTCCTTTTTGACGAGGCGGGCGAGCTCGCGCTTGGTGCCGGCGACGTCGTGGCGCGGCTTGGTGGGATAGACCACGCCGTGGTCGAGCAGCTTGCCGGTCTCGTCCATGACGGCGACCTTGCAGCCGGTGCGGTAGCCCGGATCGAGCGCGAGCACGCGGGCGCCGCGCACGGGGCGTGCCGAGAGCAGGCCCTCGAGATTCTTGGCAAAGACGTTGATGGCCTCGGTCTGGGCGCGAACGGTGAGTTTGGCGCGGGCCTCGCGCTCCAGCGAGGGGGCCATGAGGCGCTTGTAACCGTCGGCGATGGCGGCATCGAAGACGGGCGCGAAGACGCCCTGGCGGCGGGGCCAACGGCTGCTGAGGCGCGCTGTGGCGGCAGCGCCGTCGGCGTTCACGCGCACGCGAAGCTTGCCCTCGCGCTCGCCGCGGTCGATAGCCAGCACGCGGTGGTTGGGTATACGGCGCAGCGGCTCATCATAGTTGTAGTAGGGCTCGTAGGGAGTCTTTTCGGCGGGGTCGGTGGCCTCGACGACGATGTCGGCGGTGTTTTGCGTAAAGGCGCGCAGGTCGGCGACGTTCTCGGGGTCTTCGGCCACCGTCTCGGCCACGATGTCCGCCGCGCCGGCGAGCGCCTTCTCGGGCGTGTCGAAGCCGGCTTCCTCGTTGACGTAGGCCGCGGCGG
>JAXJCX010000035.1:0-10626 GCA_036302225.1 Collinsella sp. | reverse complement strand
GCACGGGAGCCTCCCAACCTCGTTGCGGCGCGGCTGCGCCTCTGGCACTTCAACAACATTGTCGCAGCCCCGACCCGCGGTCACGAGCGGGGGCTCCTGTCGTTTCCGTGCCCCTGGATTGGGTCATAGTGTCTGACTTATACTCAACCTGCGGCGTCTTAGAGGTAGTCATTGGGGACGTACTTAAATGACTAGTCAACTTGTTCGCCCTGGGCGGCGCTCGCTGTTCGTCCTCTGCCCGCGGCGTTGCCTTGCTCCGGATGCGGTAGCCATTGGGGACGTTCTTAAATGACTAGGTTGGGCACATTGCTTTGAGATATTGTTCGATCGGCTTTGATGGCCGTTAAACTGTCTACCTGCTTAAAGCAATTAACGGTGTGCATCTGCTATTGGAAATATTGCTCGAAAAATTGTCCAAGAAGTCGTGGGACCCTTTTTGACGCGTCGCGTGTCAAGCGATGTGGCAAGTTCTTGGTTAGATATTGGTCAGTTTTGGGGCAACCTTGCCAAAAGCTTGACGGATGCAGATTTAGACGTCGACGAATGAGCACTCCAGGCAGGCTCCAAGCAAAATTCTGGGCTAATTCTCGATAATCGCTCCCAATCGTCCCTTGCCGCGTGCCACCCTCGCGTACAATCTGCTCCGACATTCGCGCGCCGCCCGGCGCTTAAGAGGGGAGGACCCCATGGCAAACGAGATCTGGACCATCAAGCGTTGTCTCGAGTGGACCAAGGAGTACCTGGCCGAGCGCGGCGAGGAACACCCCCGACTTTCTGCCGAGTGGCTGCTCTGCGCTGCCACGGGTCTGGCGCGCATCGACTTATATATGCGTATGGACGAGACGCTCGATGCGGCGCAGCTCGAGACCATGCACGCGGCGGTCGTCCGCCGCGCCAAGGGCGAGCCGCTGCAGTACATCACCGGTAGCACGCAGTTTCGCATGATCGATGTTGCGTGCGCCCCCGGCGTGCTCATCCCGCGCCCCGAGACCGAGATGCTCGTCGAAGAAGTCCTCAACTACCTGGATGCCGAGGTGCTGAGCCCCGAGGCCGCCGCCCGCCAGCGCGTGGAGCTGCCTTGGAACGATGAGGTCGAGCAGGCTCGCAAAGCCGAGGCGGCGCTGGCCGACGAACGCGCGACCGCCGAGCGCCGTGCCGCCAACCTGACGGCCGCCGATGAGGCTGCGCTGGGTAGCGACGTGCTCGGTAGCCGCGCCTATGCCGAGGAGCTTGCCGATCGCGAGGCCGAGGAAGCCGCCGCGCAGGCGGCAGAAGTAGAGGCCATGGAAACCCCCAAGCCCGAGCTCGACGAATACGGCATCGCCATTGAGGGCAACGACCAACAGACGACTCCCGCGCAAGATGCCGCCGAGGCCAACGTACCTGCCCCAGCCGAGCCCCGCACTGCCCGCGTTCTCGAGGTCGGTTGCGGCACAGGCTGCATCTCGCTCTCCCTTGCCTGGGAGCGCCGCGGCCACGTCACCTGCACCGCCACCGATATCGAGCCGCGCGCCATCGATCTGGCCACCAAAAACCGCGATGCCCTCGGTCTCACGGCAGATGAGGTTGCCTTCAGCCTCACCAACCTGGTGAGCTCTATCCCCCGCGAGGAATGGGGCACCTTCGACGTGCTCGTCTCCAACCCGCCTTACATTCCGACCGACGTCATGCGCTCGCTGCCGCACGAGGTCAAGGACTTCGAGCCCGATTTGGCGCTCGAGGGCGGTGCCGATGGCCTTGATATCTTCCGCCGCCTGCTCAATGCGGCGCCCTATATGCTGCGCGCCGGCGGCCTGTTTGCCTGCGAGCTCTACGAGGGTGCCCTCGACGCCGCCGCCGAGCTCTGCCGCCAGGCGGGTCTCTCGGACGTGCGCATCGTCCGCGACCTCACCGATCGTCCCCGCATCGTCCGAGCCATCGTCACCGAGCCCAAACAGCGCCAGTAATATTTATTAACTGGTTAGCAAAAATTATAAAGTAGTTTATAATTAGGACGGCTGAAAGAGGTCGGCCCATGCAACCTCCTACCTTTCGGGAAATTATTGCCCTACTCAAGCACGATGGATTCGTGAAGGTCGCGCAAGTCGGTAGTCATGCTAAGTATGTTTCTGGTGACCGTGTTGTCACCGTGAACGGCTCTGGTGGTGATCGACCGAAGAAGGGCACGTGGGCAAGTATTCGTCGCCAAGCTGGATGGTAGTTGGAGGCAAAATGAGGCAGCGATTTACCTATGACTGCGTTCTCATAAAAGAAGACGACGGTTACTGCGCTAGCTTCCCGCAGATTCCCGGCGCCTTTGCCGATGGCGATACGCGCGAAGAAGCGATTGCCCATGCCACCGAGGCACTGATGGCGTTTTTGGCCGACGACCTCAACAACGGTTTGACTCCAGCAGGGTACGAACGCTCGGCCGAGGTCGTGGCCCTTTCAGTCGAAATCGACCACGAGGACGCTCGGGAAGCGGCGTGCCGAACATTTAAAGACGCGGCACTGGACCTCAAAGTCTCCGCTCCGCGGATTACCGCGCTGGTCAAAGCCGGAAAGCTCGATGTTGAACTCGTCGACGGCCGTCGGATGATAACGATAGACAGCATCGAGCGTTACGCCGCTCAAGAACGTCACGCCGGAAGACCAAAGAAGTTTGTCGCAGTCCAATAACCCCCTCACTTTCACCGACTACTAGAGCCGCTCACCAAACCAACATGCGCTGTGGACAAATGGATTAAACGTTTCGTGCGAGAATGCCCCTCAGTAAACAAACTTTCACCAGAGCGTAAGGGGCTGGCATACGCATGCAGACGGTCTATCGGGTATTCGAGGGAGCGCGTGAGCCGCATCGGCTCGCCGTCGAGCGTACGGCCGAGGTACTCAGCTGTGGTGGCTTGGCCCTGATCCCGACCGAGACCGTCTATGGTGTCGCTGTGGCAGTCAGCGCTTTCTCGGACGCCTTGCCCCAAGATACAAGCGAATCTCTGCCGTGGCCGCGCGATCCGCAGGTTGCCGTCAATGGCGCCGCGGTGCCCGCACTCGGTACCGGCTACCGTTGCATCTTTACCCTCAAGCAGCGCGAGCTCACCCAAACGGTCGCCTGGCTGGTCGATGATGCCGAGGCACTCGACCGCTATGGCGTGGATATCCCTAATGAGGCCCGCGTGCTCGCCCGACGATGCTGGCCGGGCGCCCTGACTATCGTGGTCAAGGCGGCCCCCTGCGTGCCGACTTTTATGCGCGCTGCCGATGACACGGTGGCCCTTCGCGCGTCGGCCTCGCCCGTGGTCCAAGCGCTCATCCGCGCGTGCGGCAGTCCGCTTGCCTGCACCAGCGCCAACACGCACGGCGCGCCCGCGCCGGCAAGCTTTGCCGACGTTGAGGACCGCATTCTGGAGGGGGTCGATGTGGCCGTCGACGCGGGCGAGACCCCGTGCCGCGACGCTTCGACCATCGTGGCGTTTAAGCATGGCGAGCTCCAGATCCTGCGCCAAGGCGCACTTCCCGCATCAGAGATCGAGCGGGTCCTGTCCGACCCGATGCAATAGAAAGGTGTAAGCGATGTCGTTGAATCTAGGTAGCCTGGGTATGGAAGACGCCTCGTTTAGCTTTGGCGGTTCCTACATCATGGCGCTCGACTGCGGCACCACCTCGGTACTCGCGACCATCGTCGACGAGTACGGCTGCATCGTCGCCCAGGCGCGTCGTAGCGTCAAAACCAGCTTCCCGTGCCCCGGCTGGGTGGAGCAGGATCCCACGGAGGTGCTTGCCAGCCAGATCGGCGTGATGATGGAGGTCCAGTTTAAGAGCGGCATCCATTCCGATCGCATCGCCGCCATCGGTATCTCCAACCAGCGCGAGACCACGGTGGTGTGGGACCGCATAAGCGGCCAACCCATCTATAACGCCATCGTGTGGCAATGCCGTCGCACCGCACCTCTGATCGACGAGCTGGTCGAGCAGGGCGCAGAAGGGCTGGTTCGCTCCCGCACCGGCCTTACGCTCGACCCGTATTTCTCGGCCTCCAAGGTGCAGTGGATTCTCGACAACGTTGACGGCGCACGCGAGAGCGCGGCGGCGGGCGACCTCATGTTTGGCACCATCGATACCTGGCTCATCTACAACCTCACCGGCGGCCAGGTCTTTGCCACTGACTACACCAATGCCAGCCGCACGGCACTTTTTAATATTCATACGCTCGATTGGGACGACGACCTGCTGGCGCTCTTTGATGTTCCACGTTCCATGATGCCCGAGGTTCGCTGGAGCTCGGGCGACTACGGCCGCGTCGCGAGCGACATCATGACCAACATGCCGCCCATCATGGGTGTGGCGGGTGACCAGCAGGCGTCGCTGTTCGGTCACTGCTGCTTCCATCCCGGCCAGACCAAAAACACCTATGGCACGGGCTGCTTTATGCTCATGAACACCGGCGACGAGATCGTCGAATCCAAGAATGGCCTGGTCTCCACCATCGGTATCGCTGCGAACGGCAAGGTCAGCTATGCGCTCGAGGGCTCTATTTTTGCCGCCGGCTCAACGATGAACTGGCTGCGCGACAACATGGGCGTTATCTCCAACGTATCCGAATCGGCACGGCTCGCCTCCTCGATCAGCGACAACGAGGGCTGCTACTTCGTTCCCGCTTTCGCGGGCTTGGGTGCACCTTGGTGGGACGCGCACGCCCGCGGCATCGTATGCGGTTTGACCGGCGCCTCGAGTCGCGCGACCATCGTGCGTGCCGCTTGCGAGTCCATGGCCTATCAGAGCTATGACGTGCTGCGTGCCATGGAGCAGGACGTGGGTCTTTCGATCGAGCGCCTGTCCGTCGATGGCGGCGCCTCGCGCAACGAGTTCATCATGCAGTTCCAGGCAGACTTGCTGGATATCCCCGTACTGCAATGTGAGTCGGTGGAGACAACGGCGATCGGTGCCGCGTATCTAGCGGGCCTCGCGGTTGGGTATTGGGAGGATCTGGAGGAGCTGGAGCAAAACACCCAGATCGTCAAGACATTCCATCCCCATATGTCCGTTGAGCGTCGCGAGCACAACCTGGACGGTTGGCACGATGCGGTCAGGCGTTCGCTCAGCACCGCTCAATAGGGCTGCGACGGGGCACTCGATACAACAAACCGTTAAACTTATGCACGGCGCGAGGCAACAACGTCGCCATGCGCCTTGTCAGCAAGGCCATCTTCCGGCCGCAACGAAAGGGGCATCAACCCATGACCGTTACCTACGATGCGTCTCGCGTGACGCTTGTCGACCATCCGCTCGTCCAGCACAAGTTGTCGATCCTGCGCGATAAGTCGACCGGCACCAACCAGTTCCGCCAGCTCGTGCGCGAGCTCGCGCTTTTTGACGGCTACGAGGCCATGTGCGACCTGCCCATGGAAGACGTCGAGGTCGAGACTCCCATCACGACCGCCACGTTCAAACAGCTCGCCGGCAAGAAACTCGCCATCGTGCCCATCCTGCGTGCGGGCCTTGGCATGGTCGACGGCATCCTCGACCTGGTGCCCTCTGCCCGCGTGGGCCACATTGGCATGGAGCGCGACGAGGTCACCCACGAGCCGCATGAGTATTACTGCAAGATGCCCAAGGATATCGACCAGCGTATCTGCCTGGTCGTCGATCCCATGCTCGCCACGGGCGGTTCTGCCGAGATGGCTATCAGCTATCTGCGCGAGTGCGGTGTCAAGGACATCCGCATGCTGTGCATCGTCGCGGCCCCCGAGGGCCTCAAGTCGCTGACCGAGAAAGACCCCGACGTGCATATCTATACCTGCGCCATCGACGACCACCTCAACGAGGCCGCCTACATCGTCCCCGGCCTGGGCGATGCCGGCGACCGCATCTACGGCACGCTGTAGTCTCTGGGCCAAACCGGCTAACGTCGAAAATACGAAGAAACGGTGCGCGCGGACAAATAAAAGGCGACCGCGCTCACCCCTGTTAACGGACGTTTTGCCCTGCAGGGTTCGAGAAAAACGTATTACCGTACCTGCGGCATAAAGAAGGTCTTAAGAAAACGAACAGGTGCGTATTAACCGATGCTTTTTCGGTTGTACTTTAGCGATTGGCTCGTACAATAGTCACCAATGTTTGGCAGGAACTGTTCTGTGAAGCGTTAAAAAGGAAAGTGGGGACGCCAGTGTTTCAGATAGCCGATCTGCTCGCTATCGTTGCGGGCGCCATCGCGGGCGCGGTCGCCTTTCTTCCCTTTGTTTTTACGCTCAAGCCGGTTCTTGACGATAAGCAGAATGCGGACATGCTCAAGGGCATGGTGAGTCTGGCGGTCTCGGCAATCGCCCTGCTCGTCTTTACCTTGGTTGTGTTTGCGTTGTTCGGAGAGGCATTTCGCATGTTCCTCCTGGGCGAGGCGATCGGCTTCGTGGCCTTTATGGCCGCCTGCACGGTTCGCGTCGCCAAGGCGCTGCGAGATCCTCATGAGGTCGAAAGGTAAGTCGTGGAAATTTTTGAAAAGCTGCCTGATGAGATTAATCATCTGGTCAGCGAGTTCAGCTCCACCCCCGTCGTGGGCGATCTGAGCTGCGGCATCACGCAGTACTCGTTTTGGCTGATCGTCTCCACGATCGTGCTCCTGATCGTCCTGGCCGTGTTCAAGAAGAAGCAGACCCTGGTTCCCAAGGGCTTCTTCGTCAACGGTTTCGAGTACATCATCGAGTACGTCGAGAACGATATCGGCAAGGGCGTCGTGGGTGAGAACTGGAAGAAGCACTTCCCGTTCCTGTGCTCGCTTTTCCTGTTCATCCTGATCAATAACATGATCGGCCTGATCCCGGGAATGAAGCCCGGCACCGGCGCAATCGGCTCCACCGCCGCGCTCGCCATCTTCGCCTTCGTGTACTTCATCTACTACGGATGCAAGGCTCACGGCGTGATCGGCTACATCAAGAGCCTCGCCCCGCAGGGCGTGAGCTTCCCGATGAACGTGCTCGTGTGGGTCGTCGAGCTTTTCTCGACCTTCCTGCGCCTCATCACGCTCGCCGTCCGTCTGTTCTGCAACATGTTCGCAGGACACGTGGTCATGGGCTCGTTCGCCATCATGGCGAGCATGTTCATGCAGCCGCTGCTTCAGCAGGTTTCCGCGGCCCACGCCGTCGGCGCCCTGCCTTCGCTGGCCTGGCTTGCCATCCTCATCCTGATTTATACGATCGAGCTTGTGGTCGGCGCCATCCAGGCTTACGTCTTCACGGTCCTTACCGCCGTGTATGTCTCCGAGGCAGAGGAGGTTGCGGAGGAGGAGTAGTCTTCCGTTCGCGCCTTAAAGGTAAGGCAATTCGTTAAACCGCCGGTGCCCGTACCCATGGAGCCCGGCAGTTATAAAAAGGTTATCCTGCGTGAAATAAGACACGCACGACAAAGGAGGAATCGTGGGAGTTATCGGTTACGGTCTCGGTGTTATCGGCGCTGGTCTTGCTATCGGCCTGTCTGCTCTGGGTGCTACGGGTGCTATGGCCCGTCAGCCTGAGGTCCAGGGCCGCGTGTTCACCGTCTTCATCATGGGCTCCGCCTTCGGCGAGGCTCTGGCTCTGATCGGCTTCGTTGTCGCGCTGATCGTTAAATAGCACGGAGCGTCAAGTATGAATCTTTCATCCCAGAAGAGCGCGATCGCACTCTCCGCGTCCGCGGCCGCGCTGCTCATGCCGATTTCCGCGTTCGCCGAGGACGGCGCTGCCGGTGCGGACATCCTCATCCCTAAGATGGCGGAGTTCATCCCGGCGCTTATCGCCTTCCTGATCATCTGGATCGTGCTGGCCAAGGTCGCCCTGCCGGGCATCATGAAAACCATGGAAGAGCGCGGCAAGAAGATCGAGGAGAGCCTCGACGAGGCCGAGAAGACCAAGCAGGAGGCTATCGCCAAGCGCGCTGAGTCCGACTCGATCGTCACCGACGCCCGTCGTCAGGCTGCCGACATCGTTCTCGAGGCCCGTAAGGACGCCGAGTCCGAGCGCGCCCGTATCATCGAGGCTGCTCACAAGGAGGCCGAGGAGATCATCGCCAAGGCCCATACGACCGTCGAGGACGAGCGCAAGTCCATCTACGCCGGTGCCGCGAGCTCCATCGCCGACCTGTCCGTTGCCGTCGCCACCAAGATCGTGGGCGAGGCACTCGAGGACGAGGCCGGGCAGAAGAAGCTCATCGAGCGCTACATCCAGGAAGCAGGTAGCCTGAATGCCGACTAGCCGCTATCAGGACAAGGTGCTCGAGACATACGCGCGCTCCCTTCTGGAAGCCGCTAAGGCCGAGAACCATGTGTTCGAGGACCTCGAGATGATCGAGCGCCTGGCTTCTGCCAGCCCCGAGATCATCGCCGTGCTCGACACCATGTCCAAGCGCGACCAGCTCGACCTTCTTCCCAAGGTGGCAGCTGCCTTTAAGTATGTTGCCGAGGAAGACGAGGATGTAGTGGGCGTGACCGTCACCACGGCGATCCCGCTCGACGACGAGCTGCGTCAAACCATCACTAAGAAATGCGAGCAGGACTTCGGCCGCAAGGTATTCCTTATCGAGCAGGTCGACCCGTCTATCGTGGGCGGCCTGGTGCTCGAGGCCCGCGGCGAGCGTCGTGACATCTCCGTCAAGACGCAGCTGCGCATCGCGCAGGAGACCCTCGCAAACTCTGCTAATTCGTACGGAGGTGAAGCCTAATGTCCGAAACCCTCAATGCCCAGGATATCGCCAAGAAACTGCAGGAGCAGCTCACGAGCCTCTCCGCGACGGTCGATACGCATGAGGTTTCAACGGTCGACGAGGTAGGCGACGGCATCGCGCGCGTCACCGGCCTCAAGAGCGCCATGGCAGGCGAGCTTCTGGAGTTCAAGAGCTCCGATACCGGTGAGACCGTCTTCGGCCTTGCCCAGAACCTTGACCGTGACGAGGTCGGCGCCGTTCTGTTTGGTGCCGTCGACTCCATCAAGGAAGGCGACGAGTGCCGCACCACTGGCCGCATTATGGATATCCCCGTGAGCCGTGCCATGCTCGGCCGCGTCGTCAATCCGCTCGGCCAGCCTATCGACGGTTTGGGTGACATTGTCGCCACGCACCGTCGTCCTATCGAGTTTAAGGCCCCCGGCGTCATCGACCGTACCCCGGTGTGCGAGCCGGTTCAGACCGGTCTGTTGGCCATCGACTCCATGGTGCCTATCGGCCGTGGTCAGCGTGAGCTCATCATCGGCGACCGTAAGACCGGCAAGACCGCTATTGCGATCGACGCCATCCTCAACCAGCGCGGTAAGGGTATGGTCTGCATCTATGTCGCCATCGGCCAGAAGGCCTCCACGGTTGCCAACATCCGCGAGACCCTCGCTCAGCACGGTGCGCTCGACTACACCATCATCGTTTCGGCAACCGCTGCCGATTCCGCCCCTATGCAGTACATCGCGCCTATGGCCGGTGCCGCTATCGGCGAGTTCTTCATGTACAACGGCGAGGACGGTAAGCCCGCCAGCGAGACCAACCCCGGCGGCCACGTGCTCGTCATCTACGACGACCTGTCCAAGCAGGCCGTGGCCTACCGTCAGATGTCGTTGACGCTGCATCGTCCGCCCGGACGCGAGGCCTATCCTGGCGACATCTTCTACCTGCACTCTCGTCTGCTCGAGCGTGCCGTCAAGATGTCCAAGAAGAACGGCTACGGCTCCATGACGGCGCTGCCGATCATCGAGACCCAGGACGGCGACGTCTCGGCCTACATTCCGACCAACGTCATTTCCATTACCGATGGTCAGATCTACCTGCAGTCCGAGCTCTTCTTCCAGGGTCAGCGCCCGGCAGTCGACGTGGGCATCTCCGTGTCCCGCGTCGGTGGTGACGCACAGACCAAGGCTATGAAGCAGGTCGCCGGCAACCTCCGCCTGGACCTCGCTTCGTACCAGGAGCTCGCCGGCTTTACGCAGTTCGGCTCCGACCTCGACGAGGCCACGCAAAAGCAGCTTACCCACGGCGCTCGCATGACTGAGCTCCTTAAGCAGCCGCGCTACAAGCCATTTGAGGTTGGCGAGCAGATCGTTACGCTGTTCGCTGGCAACGAGGGCTTCCTGGATGACCTGGAGATCGCCGACGTGCTGCCGTTCCGTGCCGAGCTCATCGAGTACATGGACAATGGTTTTGGCTCGCTGCTCGACAAGGTTCGCGCCAAGAAGATCGATGATGACACCAAGGCTGAGCTCTTGCGCGTCATCGGCGACTTCAAGCAGCAGTTCATGGCCAAGCACCATTCGGATGTTTCTGGATCAGAGGAGAACTAAGCCCCATGGCCAACCTTCGCGACATTAAGAAGCGAATCTCCTCGGTTACCACGACCAAGCAGATCACGCGCACGATGGAGATGGTCTCTACGGCCAAGATCCGTCGTGCTCTCGATCGCTCCAAGCAGGCCGAGCCCTATAAGGAGGCGCTGACCGACGTCATGTTGACGGTCGCCGGCGACGCCTCCTGTTCGGGCACCGATCCCATGCTGCAGAAGCATGAGAGCGTCAAGCATGGCCTGATTGTCGTTATTGCCTCGGACCGCGGCCTTGCCGGCGGTTTCAATACGACGGTGGAGCGCACGGCCGAAAAGCTCGCCGCTTCTTGGGCGAACGACGGCATCGAGTGCGAGATCATCGCGTG
>JAXJCX010000034.1:0-22274 GCA_036302225.1 Collinsella sp. | reverse complement strand
TAGCTCAGCTCGTTGATGTCGTGCGCGCGGTCGATGACCTCGGCGCCACCGCAGCCCACGAGCACGTCCACCAGGCCTTCGATGCCCCAGAGCTCGTACATGGCCTCGGTCGCGTGGGCGTCGCGCCCGGTGCACAGGCCAAACAGCACGCCGCGCTCGCGCAGGGCGCGGATCGCCGCAACGGTGCGCGGGGACACCGTGTGCCGACTCGTGAGCAGCGTGCCGTCGATATCGCAGAACACGGCTTTGATATGGCTGAAGGTGGTGTCCATGGGGGCCTTTCTGGGTTGTGCGGCGGTGCTGAATGCGGTCGGAAATGGTGTACATGGTATACCAAGGCCCAGGCGCGGCCCGTCAAAGCAAAAACCACCACAAAGGTGCCTGGCCCCTTTGTGGTGGCCGGACCCGAAGGGTGGCCTGGCCCGGGGCGCAAACCATCACAACATTCGATGTTTTTCGGCAAAATCGCGATTTTCATCGAATGTTGTGATGGTTTTTACCGCTTTGCGGCACGATCCAAATGCCGGCGTCCAAACAGCAGCAGTGCCGCGGGAACCGCCGTCACGACCATGCCCGCCCCTACGAGCGTCTGCTGCACGCCAAACGTCGCCGCCAGCCACGGGGCAATCGCCAGCGGGGCCACGCCGGCGAACATATTGCCAAAGCCCATGACCGAGTTGATGCGACCGAGCTGCTCGAGAGGAGCCGTCGTTTGCACGATCGTGTTGTGGAGCGGGTTGACGACGCCCCAGGCCACGCCCAGGGCAATCTGGCCGATAAGGGCCACGCCCACGTACGGTGTCCCCACATAAATCAGACTTCCCACGCCCACGGACATGAGTGCCACGAGCAGCGTTTTGAGGCTGACGAAGCGCGGCGGCAAGCGGAGCGCGACCACGGCGCCCAGCACCGCGCCCACGCCGGATGCCGACGAGAGCCAGCCCATCCACTCAACACCAACGCGCAGGACATCGCGGTAGAAGAACGACTCCGGCGGATCGAAGGCACCGTAGCCAAAGTTCGAGAGGAAGATGATGCAGAACAGCAAGGCGAGGATACTGTTGGTGAAGACTGTCTTGATGCTTGTCGCGAAGGTGACGCGGGAAGATGTGTTGGGGTCGGGGCTTTGGCCGGCCTTATCCGATGTGATGTCGCCGATCGCGAGTTTGCCTTCGTGTGTGGCGGCTTGACCTGCGCTTTGCCTAAAGCCCCAACCGGCGACGAGCGCCAGTACGGTAAAAATCATCATGAGCACGAACACCGCGCGTGACGATGTAGCCGCCGCGACAAAGCCGCCCATCATGGGGCCGACGATGATACTCACGTTAGAGAACATGGCGATGGCAGAGTTGATGTCTTTGAGCTCGACAGGATCGTCGGTGAGGTAGGCTGGATAGGATGTGGTGATGGGCTGGGCAAACCCCATCACAAAGCCCAGGAGCACCGCGCCGAGCAGGACGATGCCGGTCGCGCTGCCAAAGGCAATGGTCGCCGCGCCGGTTGCCAGCGTGCCCACGATGCTCAGCAAGAAATGACGGCGCGGGCCCCAGGCGTCAAGCGCCGCGCCGCCCGCAAAGGATCCAAGGATCACGAATACGTTCATAAAAAGGACGGCCAGCGATGTCGCCACGACCGAGGCATCGTCTGCATAGGTGAGTGTTCCGATAACGCCGATAAAGTAGCTGGTCTGAAAACCGGTGTAGATGAGAAAGCGCATCGCCACCAGGCGCTTGGCCTGCACGGACAGCGAAGGTTGAGGTTTTGAGAGAAGAGATGCGAGCATGGAGACTCCTCGTTTCATACGAATACGGGCGGTGGTATTCGCCACCGTCTGTCAAATCAATCTATCCGCACGAAACATTAAGGACGCATCAAGCCCCTTCTCTCCGTTTTTCGCCCGTCATGAACTACTTGGTAGATTGTAAGGCATGTCCCACACATCTACTTAAGCAAAAACCACCACAAAGGAGCCTGGCCCCTTTGTGGTGGAAATGACGTTTGCCCAGATAAAACCTGCCAAAATAAACCTGTCCCTTTTTGGCATGTTATGGCAGCGCAGCGAGCCGGTTCCAAGTGCCCCAGGTCGCCCCGAAAGAGGAGCGACGCGTACTTTGGTACGCGAGCGACGGCTTGAGGGGCGAGATGGGGTGCTTGGGGCCGGCGCAGCGTCAAGCCTGAAGGTGGTCTTGGATCAGGTCGCAGATGGCTCGGGCGTCGTTGATGTTGACGGCTCGGGTTGCAAAGCCGGCGTCGAAGGCCTGGCGTGCCAGGGCCTCGTTGCAGGCAAGGGCCAGCGTGCGACCGTCGACCAGGTCGAGCGAGCTCTTGTCGCGCAGACGGTCGACACCGGAGCGCGCGACCACGATATTGTCGAAGCCCTCGGTCTTGTAGCCCTCGATGATCACCACGTCGACATCGTTGTAGCGCGACAGCAGCTCACGCGCGGGCATCTCGTCCTCCTCGCGCGTATCGGCGTACTCCGCCCAGCGCGTGGAGCAGATGAGCCCCACGTGTTTGGATCCGGCCTGGTGATGGCGCCAGGTGTCCTTAGCGGGCACATCGATATCGAAGCCGTGATGCCCGTGATGCTTGAGCGAACCCACGCGCAGACCGCGGCGGGTGAGCTCGGCAATGACCTTCTCGACGAGTGTGGTCTTGCCCGAGTTTTGGTAGCCGATAAACGCGATCGCGGGGACGGCCGGGGCCGGAACTGCGGGCGCGACGGCGACGGATGCGCTCGCGGGCGCGTCGCCCGCGGCTCCCACGGCCTCAACAGCAGCAACCTGACGCTCGGCACGATCCCACACGCCCGAGCGGCCGCCCTCCTTGTGCAATAGGCGAACGTCGACGATCTCCATGCCGCGATCGACCGCCTTGCACATGTCATAGATGGTCAGGCACGCGGCGCTCGCGCCGGTCAACGCCTCCATCTCGATACCCGTCTTGCCCGTCACGCCGGCCGTAACCAGCACGTGAAAGCCAACCTGCCCGTCCGCGCGCGCCGGTGCCCAGCCCTCGGGCACGCCCTCAGCCGGAGTTGCCGCCGGAGCGATGGGCGCAATGTCGCACTTGCTCTTGGTAATGAGCAGCGGATGGCACATGGGGATGATGTCGCTCGTGCGCTTGATGGCCATAATGCCCGCCACGCGTGCGCAGGCAAGCACGTCGCCCTTCTTGGCGCGGTCCTGCAGCACCATAGCCTGCGTCTCGGAGTGCATGAGGATAGTGCCCTCGGCGATGGCAATGCGATGGGTCTCGGCCTTGTCGGACACGTCGACCATGCGTACCTCGCCCTTGGCGTCCACGTGCGTCAGCTCGTCGCGGCGCGCGTCACGGGCGGGCTCGGCGGCAGCGCTGGCAGTCGGCTGCACGACCGTGGCGACATCGCCGGCCGCAGCCGTGGCTTTATGGGCAGACATCGCGGCCCTGCGAGCGGCCTTGGTGGCATCGGCGTACCTGCTCTTGGCCATATGATCATCCTCCGATTTGGGACATAAATCGTTGCGTGCCCTCAATTATCGCGTGTTCCTGCGGTTTGTGGGCGACGGCATCGCGCCAAATCGCAAGTACCTGCATATCATCACCACGGCGCAGGGCGTCGCGCACCGAATACTCGGCATCGCTGAACAGGCACGGACGCACGTTGCCATCGGCCGTCAGACGCAGACGGTTGCAATACGCGCAAAAATGATTGGACATGGCGCTAATGAAGCCGACCGTTCCCGCCGCGCCCGGAAAGTGCCAATAGCGCGCGGGGCCCGCACCAGCAGGAGCGTCGTTGATGTCGAGCGGCTCGAGCTCGCCCAGGCCCGTCGCAGCGGTCCCGGCATTGATGCGCGCCCGCAGTTCGTCGCTCGGCACGGTATCGCTCGCGTCCCACAGCTCGGGATTGAGCGCGGGCGCATGCGGGTCCACAGCGCAATGCGAGCTCGTGTGCTCGTCGCCAATGGGCATGTATTCGATAAAGCGCAGGTGGATGGGGCGGTCGACGGTCAGCCGTGCGAGGGCCGCCACATCCTGGTTGAGCCGGCGCACCACAACGCAGTTGACCTTAACGGGCTCAAAGCCCCAAGCCAGCGCCGCGTCGATGCCAGCCATGGTCTGCTCGAGCCGACCCAGGCGCGTAATTTTTCCAAACAGCGTAGGGTCGAGCGTGTCGAGCGAGATGTTGACGCGGTTAAGCCCGGCATCTTTGAGCTGCGGCGCCAGCTTGGGCAGCAGGGCGCCGTTGGTGGTGAGCGAGATGTCCTCGATCTGCGGAATCGCGCGGATGTCACGAATGAGCGGGATGATACGGCGGCTGACCAGCGGCTCGCCGCCCGTCAGGCGCACGCGGCGAATGCCCTCCCCCGCTACCAAGCGCACAAAGCGGGCGATTTCCTCGGCGCTGAGCAGCTCGTCGTGCGCGCGGGGCGCCACGCCATCGGCCGGCATGCAATAGATGCAGCGGAAATTGCACTTGTCGGTAACGGCAATGCGCAGGTAGTTGATGTCGCGGCCAAAACCGTCATGTTGCACGTGCCCGTCCACGCAGCCCTCCCCTCACGCCGGTCTTTATTCTTCGGGGAATATAGTACCGCACGGGAAGAATGGGTCGACATGCGTACGACACGAAAGGCCTTTGCGAGCAAGACCGGCTTCCCAAGCCCATCCTCAACACAGACCATCACAACATTCGATGCTTTTCCCGTTTTTGGCGAAAAACGTCGAATGTTGTGATGGTTTGCCTGCCCACGGTACCCCGTAGAAGGACCAAAGCGCCCCTAAAGGCCGCCGTCCCAGTGTCGAATCACGAATTCTCGCAGGTCGTTCTGCCGTTTCTGGAACGCTTCGCTTCGGTCGCACTTGAGCCCCATAGCGAGCGCGATGGCATTCATCGCCCGATGCAATTGCAGCTGGTGGGCAAACTGAGTCCCGGTGAGGACGATCATCCTAAAGCCCAGCGCGCTCAGCACGGTCATACGCTCCGCATCCGACGCGCTGCGCTGTTTATCAAGATGGTCCGAGCCGTTGTACTCAATCCCCGTACCGCTCGCAGGCGCATATACGTCGATCTCGAAATACCCGGCCTTTGCGAGATACTTGAACTCGTTGGGGACATCGACCCGATGGTTGAGCTCGATCTTGGCGTATCCCAGCCCTCCCTGAGAACGTTTTGCTACGACCATGATTGCGGTGGCCGTCTCCATGGGCGACCGCGCGCCATCGTGCACGCGCTTGAGCACGGCGGCCGCGCGTATAGCCCCCTGACGAGATCGGTTCTCATTGCAATAAGTAATCAAGTCGGCAACGGTATACCTCTGCCCCATCTCGATATAATCGCCTGTCGACAGATGATTCAAATGGTATCGGGCGCAGATTTCGTAGCCATATTCCAGCTGCTCGGGCTCACTCATCCACGAACCCGCTTGGACAAAGCACATGACCTCATCAACCACCAGAAGGCCCTCTGCCACCTCGATAAGATGGTCTGGAGGTATCGGCGCCCCAAACACGTGGCACCTAAATCCAGCCGGCGTCGAGCGTTCAAAATCGAAGTTGACGAGCGTGTCGATATGATCGAGCTCTTCTCGTGGAATACCAAGTGAAACCAGATAGTCGGTAACGATCCCAACTGCCGTCGAAGCCCTCAGTCCCTTGGCATCGAGTCCCAATTTGGGCAGGCTCGCAGTCGGCTCCGCCTCGTTAGCAAGCGAGTCCTCATCGTATAGGATACTTGCTCGCGAGAGCGGCTCGGACGGGCGCGCCACGTTGTGGTACAGCCAGGCAGTCTTATGGGACAGGACGATCGGCAGGTCCATGAGCCCTCCAATGGAGTCGGATAACCAACCTTATTCCCCTGCCCACGGGTCCGCACACTTTCGTGCGCAAGAAAGCGATTCCACCCGTTCGAGTGGCAGAAAAACCATCACAACATTCGATGCTTTTCCCGTTTTTGGCGAAAAACGTCGAATGTTGTGATGGTTTGAGGCGAGGTGAGGGGCACAGAGGGCCAAAGCATCGTGCTCGGAGCGTGACTTTTTTCGCCCCACTGCCGACACAAACCTTGACTCTACAATCGTTGTAGGGTTTTCACTACACTGGTACGTAAACAAACCCAGCCAGAAAGCCCCACACATGGAACACGACCTCACACGCGGCAATGTCCTCAAGACCATCGCAGTCTTTGCCCTGCCCTATATGCTCTCGTACTTTTTGCAGATGCTCTACGGCATGGCCGACCTGTACATGATGGGGCAGTTTAGCGGCGCTGCCGGCATCACCGCCGTGGGCAATGGCGCGCAGACGCTCTATATCATTACCGTGACGCTCGTGGGCCTGGCCATGGGAACGACGGTCATCGTCGGCCACGCCGTGGGCTCGCGCCGCTTCGATCGCGCCGAGACCGCCATCGGCAACACCATTACACTCTTTATGGGTGTCTCGGTGGTGCTGGCCGCTGTCCTGCTCGCACTGTGCCCGCAGATCGTGTCACTCATTGGCACGCCGGCCGAGGCAGTCGAAGGCACCGCCGCCTACCTGCGCATTTGTTTTATGGGCATTCCCTTTATCGCCGCGTACAACATCCTCTCGGCCATCTTTCGCGGCCTGGGCGATTCGCGCTCGCCCATGTACGTGATCGGCGTGGCGTGCATCATCAACATCGCGCTCGACTTTCTGTTTATCGGACACATGGGGCTAGGCCCTGTGGGCGCGGCGCTCGGCACGGTGACCGCGCAGACGGCCAGCGTTGCCCTCGCGCTCGTGTGGCTCAAGAGCCGTCGCACGAACATCCACGTTAAGCGCAGCGACCTGCGTCCCCGGCCCGAGATGCTCGGCAGCATTCTTAAGATCGGCGTGCCCGTGGCCGTGCAGGACGGCTGCATCCAGGTGGCGTTTATGTTCATCACCGTCATCGCCAACCATCGAGGACTCGTCGATGCCGCCGCCGTAGGCCTGGTCGAAAAGATGATTAGCTTCTTGTTCATTGTGCCGAGTTCCATGGGCGCAACCGTCAGCGCGCTCACGGCGCAAAACGCCGGCGCGGGCAAGGGCGACCGCGCGCGTCAGGTGCTCAAGGACGCCATGACCATCTCGGTGGTGTACGGCTGTCTGATCACGGTTCTGATGTGGCTGGTGGCACCGGCGTTTATTGGCTTTTTTGCCAAGGACCCCGCGGTGGTCGCGGCCGGTACTGGCTATATGCACAGCTACATTTTCGACGCGATTTTTGCCGGCATCCACATTTGCTTTAGCGGCTTTTTCGCTGCATATGGCAAGAGCTACATCGGCTTTGCGCACAACGTGCTGGCCGTGGCGCTCATTCGCGTGCCGGGCGCGTGGCTGCTGTCGAACGCCTATTCCGATACGTTGTTTCCCATGGGCATCGCCTCGCCGTGCGGGTCGATTCTGTCGGCGGTCATCTGTGTTATCGCGTTTACCGTACTCAACCGCCGCGGAGCTTTTGACAAACTGATGGCGTAGCGGGGCGCTCGCGTCGTACGGCTTCGGCGCCCCTTTCCCGCCCATTGAAAGGAGCGGTCCCATGACCGACTCGCCAACCGAATATACCGAGGGCCTGCTCCGCATTGGCGAGGTGGCGCGCCTGTTTAACCTGAGCGTGGGGACGCTACGTCATTACGAGCAGATGGGCTTGCTGGACCCGGCGCACATCGATCCGGCAAGTGGGTACCGCTACTACGGATCGCGGCAGCTCTCCACCCTCAACACCATCAGCCACCTGCGTGTTCTCGACTTGCCCTTGGCGCAGATCCGTGAGTTTGTGACCACGCGCGATGTGGACCTCATGCAGCGGCAGCTGACCCAGCAGCAGGAGCTCATCGAGCGCAAGCGCCGCGAGCTGGAGCGCGTGTCGCGCAAGATTGATAACCGGCTTGCCCTGCTGCACGATGCCCTGAACACCGAGCTCAATACCATTTGCACAATCGATGCGCCCGAGCTTCGCTGCGCCGTGTTGCGCGAACGCGTCAACCCCACCGATGCCTATGCGTTGGAGTGGCAAATTCGTCAACTGCAGAAGGGCCAGCATGAGACCTTTGTCTTCCTGGGCAACTTGGGCATTGGAATTAGCGCCGAGCGCCTGGACGCCGGTGACTTTGACGGCTACGACGAGGTCTTCCTGCTGCTCGATGACACCGATGAGTACTTGGGCGACGTCGAGGTACGCCCCGCCGCACGCTGTTTGACCATTAGCTTCCGCGGCACGCACGGGCAAGCGGGCCCGCGCTACGAGCAACTGCTCGGCTATATGCGCGAGCACGGCCTGACACCCGCCGGTCCCTCACGCGAGATTGCCCTGATCGACGACATCATCAGCGACGACCCCACAACCTACGTGACACAGATCACGGTGCCGATTGCCCCAGCAAAGTAAGAACCGCCCGGAAGGCATCATGCTTTCCGGGCGGTTCTTCAATTTGACTATTGATGCCTTAAGCCTGGGGCACCTCACCAGTCGCCAAGATCTGCTCGAGTGCGTCCTCGTCCAGCACGGGCACACCCAGCTGCTCGGCTTTGGTGAGCTTGGAGCCCGCTTTGGGGCCGGCGACCAGATAGCTTGTCTTCTTTGACACGCTGCCCGAAACCTTGGCGCCGAGCACCTTGAGCGCCGCACCCGCCTCGTCGCGGGTGCGGTTGACGAGCGTGCCGGTGAGCACGAAGGTCAGACCCGCAAGCGGCTGTGCGTCAGCAAGCTCACCCGCCACGCCAGCGTTGGCTGCGGCCTGCGCATGAGCGGCGCCTAGGTCAACCTCGAGCGGCAGGCCCGCCTGGCGCAGGCGCTCCAGCACGGCAAGGTTCTCGGGCACGGCCAGGAACTGCTTGACGCTCGCCGCAATCTTGGGACCGATGCCCTCGCACTCGGCAATATCCTCTTCGCTCGCCAAGATGAGCTTGTCAATCGACAGGAATCGCTCGGCGATGACCTCGCCCACGCTCTTGCCCACGTGGCGGATGCCCAGGGCAAACAGCACGCGACCGAGCGGCTGGCTCTTGGACTTGTTGAGCTCGGCGATGATTTTCTCGGCCGTCTTGAGGCCTACCGGAATGGGGTCGCCCTTCTTGACGCCCTTTTTGCTGTTGGAGCTGGCATAGGTGCGGCCCGTGTCCAGGCCTGCGATGTCATCGATCGTGAGCTGGTAGAAGTCCGCGACATCGTGGACCAGGCCGGCGGCGATCATCTTGTCGACGATCTCGTCGCCCAGGCCGTCGACGTCCATGCAGCCGCGGCTCACCCAGTGGAGCAGGCGCTCCTTGAGCTGCGCCGGGCAGTCGATGGACACGCAGCGGTAGGCCACCTCGCCGTCCTCGTGGACCACGGGGCTACCGCACACGGGGCAGACCTCGGGCATGTGCCAGTCGACCGAATCGGCCGGGCGCTTGTCGAGCACCGGACCCACGACCTCGGGGATAACGTCGCCCGCCTTGTGCACGATGATAGTGTCGCCCTCACGCACGTTTTTGCGGCGAATCTCGTCGATGTTGTGCAGCGTGGCGCGCGCGATGGTGGAGCCGGCAACCGTCACCGGGTCGAACTCGGCGACCGGCGTGAGCACACCGGTGCGGCCCACCTGAATGCGAATCTCGCGCAGGACGGTCTGCTTTTCCTCGGGCGGGAACTTAAAGGCAATGGCCCAGCGCGGCGCGCGGGCGGTAAAGCCCAGGTCGAGCTGCTGCTGGAAGCTGTCGACCTTTACGACCACGCCGTCGATGTCGTAATCCAGGTCACCGCGGTGCTCGAGCGCCTGGGCACAGAACTCGTGGACCTCGGCCGGCGTGGCGCAACGAGCCACGTTGGGGTTGACGCTAAAGCCGGCACTGCGAAGCCAATCCAGAAACTCGCGCTGGCTGTGGACGTGCAGCGGGTCGGTATCGGCGATAGCATAGATAAAGGTGGCAAGGTCGCGGCGCGCCGTGACCTTGGGGTCCTTTTGACGCAGGCTACCGGCGGCGGCGTTGCGCGGGTTGGCGAAGGGGTCGCGCCCCTCGGCATCAGCCTCTTCATTCAGGCGAACAAAGCTGCCCTTGGGCATATAGACCTCGCCGCGTACCTCGATGGTGCGCCCGCGGTCGGCGCCCATGTGAGCGAGCGCCGGCTCGGACAGGTGCATGGGCACGTCCTTGATGGTTCGCACGTTGAGCGACACGTCCTCGCCCGTGGTGCCGTCGCCGCGCGTGGCCGCGCGCACGAAGGTTCCGTTTTGGTAGGTAAGCGCCACGCCCAGGCCGTCGATCTTAAGCTCGCAGGTATAGGTAACGCTGCCGGCACCGAGGGCATCCTCAGTGCGCTGGAGCCATGCGTCGAGCTCATCCAGATCCATGGCATCGTCCATGGAATACATGCGCGCCATGTGCGTGACCGGCGTAAACTGCTCACTCACGTAGCCGCCCACGCGCTGGGTATAGCTGTCGGGCGTTACCAGATCGGGGTAGGTGGCCTCGATCTCCTGCAGCTCAACGAGCATTTTGTCAAAGGCGGCGTCCGTGATCTCGGGCGCGTCGAGCATGTAGTAGCGATAGGCGTGGTAATCAAGCTCGTGGCGCAGCTCGGCCGCACGCGCTGCCGCCTGGGCACGGGCATCGGCCGGTGCGGCGGCATCCGCGCTCGCGGGCGTTTCGGTATCGATGTCCACGCCGTCACCAAACAGGCTCGATTGCTCCATAGCGGCACTCCTTCGCTCGATTTCAAACGGATACAAGAGTACCACCGGTCGCAACGGGGCCGAATAGCGGTCTCAAACCGCACTGAATCGGCAGCCGCCAGACCGGGGTGGATCGCGCGATCAAACCATGCTCTTATCAGCTTTAAATGATCCGTTTTCCTCCGTCCCCAACGGATCAATGAGAAAAGAGGGGCTGCCCCACGTTGATGGGACAGCCCCTCTGGCTTCGATATGTGCAATACGACTCGTTAGTAACCCTGGCCGTAGCCCTGGCCCTGCTGGCCCAGCAGTTCCTCCAGGTACTGGCGCAGCTGCTCGTCGGTAATACCGCCGTTGCCGGTGTCGGTCGCGCTGTCGTCCTGCTGCTGGCTCTGCAGCTCCTCGTCAGAGCCCAGCTCAACCGTGACCTTCTTCTCTTCCTTACCGCGCATGAGCGTGATCTCGACCTTCTCGCCCACCTCGTGGCTGCGCAGTGCGATGATCAGGCCATCGGCGCTCGTGATCTCGTCGTCGCCCAGCTTGGTGATGACGTCGCCCTCCTGAATTCCGGCCTTGGCGGCGGGACCGTCCTCGACGACGCTCGCCACATACGCGCCGCTGTCGGTGCTCAGTTTGTTGGTGCGGGCGTTGAGCGCGTTGACGCTCGAAAGCGTGGCGCCCAGGTACGGGTGCACCGGCGTCTTACCGTCGATGATCTGGTCGGCAATATTCTTGGCATAGTTGACCGGAATGGCAAAGCCCACGCCCGAGCTGGAGCCCGAGTAGCTCTCGATGAGCGAGTTAATACCCACGAGCTCGCCGTTGTCGTTGACGAGCGCGCCGCCGGAGTTGCCCGGGTTGATGGCGGCATCGGTCTGAATCATGTTGGCGTAGATGGTGTTGCCGCTGGTAGAGCTCATGGCCGTGGAGCGGTAGAGCGCCGACACAATGCCCGTGGAGACGGACTGCTCGTTGCCGAACGGCGAGCCGATCGCCATGACCCACTCGCCCACGTTGAGCTTGGAGGAATCACCAATCTCGATCGGCGTGAGCTTGGAGGCATCGGCATCCTTGAGCTTGATGACGGCGAGGTCGCTCGAGGCGTCGTTGCCCACGAACTCGGCCTCGTAGGTGGTGCCGTCATCCATGGTAACCACGTACTGGTCATAGCCGTCGACCACGTGGTTGTTGGTGAGGATGTGGCCCTCGGTATCGAGCACCACGCCCGAACCGACGCTGCCCGAGTTGTCCGACTCGTCGGCAGACTGCGAAAGCGAGCCATTCTGGCTGCCGCTCGAAGTGGCGGTGATGGAAACCACGGAGGGCAATGCCTTGGCAGAAACGGCCTCGGCCAACGTGGTGTCCTCGGAGTCGATGGTGATCTTTTGCGTCGACGAACCCGAAGCACCCGCCGTCACGGCATTCTTTCCGCCGCCAATGTTGAGCGTGCCGCTCATAATGAGCGCGATGACCAGCAGGGCGCCGCAGGCGCAGCCGGCAAGCGCCGTAATAAAGATCGGCAGCTTTTTGGTCTTGGTCTTGACCACCGTGTGCTTGTTTACAACCTGCTGACCACCCAGCGGCTTTCCGGTCTGCGTGTCGTAGGCCTGCACGTAGGGAATGTTGCTACCGGCAGGCGTCGACTCCACCTGCACGCGCGGCTGCTGCTGGGTCTCGCCAGCGCTGCCCGCATCCTGGGGACGCTGGGAATCGTTCTCGCTCATGGCTGCGATCCTTTCGTCAAATAACCAAAGGCCCGCCAAACATGTGGCGGGCCATCATTGTTCACGTTGAGTTGTACCCCAATATGCGGGTGCACGTGTATGAGAACGCAATCTTTTAGGAATGCTTAAGTTCTGTTGCAGGCCCGAAAGGAACCCGCACCTGCGTCAAAACCACCACAAAGGCGCCTGTCCCCTTTGTGGTGAAAAGCTAGTCCTTAAACAGATAGCCCACGCCGCGGACAGTGGTGATATGTGCCGCGATCTGCGGGCCCACCTTGGAGCGGATGCGTCGGATGTGCACGTCGACGGTGCGCGTGCCGCCGCAGTACTCAAAGCCCCACACGCGGTGCAGCAGCACCTCGCGGCTGTAGGCGCGGTTGGGATGCGTCGCCAAAAAGCTCAGCAGCGAGTACTCCATCAGCGTCAGGTCGATGGGCTCGTTATCGAGCGTCACCTGGTAGGTGGCCAAGTTGATCTCGAGGTTGTCGATGTTGAGCACATCGTCGGCGGTGACGGTCTCCTCCTCGCCCATCAGACGCTGCGCGCGAGCCTTGAGCTCGTTGGGCGTCGCCGTGGGGCATACAAAGTCGGCATGCGCGTGATTCGGCAGGCGAAGGGTGCCGAGCGCCTCGTCGTCGACGATCACCAACATGGGGACGCCGCCGCGATCGTCGAGCCATTTGGCAATCTGATCGATGCGGTCGCTGCGGATGCCATCGGAATCGAGGATCAGCAGGTCAAAGTCGTGCGCCGCAGTCGGCGAATCGGGAGTTGCCAGGCTCACCTCGACACCCAGGGTAGTCGTCAAGCTGCGGGCAAACTCGTGGAAGCGCGTCGTGCGCGCCATGAACAGGGCACTCTTTTCGGACATATCGACCTCCAAAGAAATGAGCTCAATCGCACTGGAATAAGCCAGCGCGATTAGGAGTTCGCCAGGTAATGCTTGATCTCCCACTCGGTGATCGTAGACTCAAACTTATGCCACTCGTCGCGCTTCTTTTTGAGGAAGAAGCTGTGGATGTGCTCGCCGAGGGCATCCTTCATAAACTGCGAGTCCTCAAACACGTCAAGCGCCTCTTTGAGCGAGCGCGGCAGCGGCGTGTAGCCGGCCTCGACCATCTGACGGTCGGTAAGCTTGAGCGTCTCAGCCGTTGCCTCGGGCGGGAGCTCCAGCTTGCGCTCGATGCCGTCCAGACCAGCCGCCAGCGTGACGGCGTTGACCAGGTACGGGTTGGCCATGGGGTCGGGGCTGCGAAGCTCGATGCGCGTGGACAGCTGCTTGCCGGGCTTGTAGACCGGAATGCGGACCATACTCGCGCGGTTGCGCAGGCCCCACGTGGCGTACTGCGGCACGGAGTCTCCGCCCGTGGTGATGCGCTTGTACGAGTTGACCGTGGGGTTAGTGATGGCGCTGATCTCGCGCGCGTGCGCCAAGATGCCGGCCATGTAGTGCTTGGCGATATCGGAGAGGTGGTACTTCTCGTCGTCCTCGCCCCAAAAGACGTTGTTGCCGTCGTGGTCGAATAGCGACTGGCACAGGAACATAGCGCTGCCGTCCTCGCCCGCCAACGGCTTGGGCATAAAGGAGGCGTGGCACCCGCTCTCGTAAGCCTGCTGCTTAATGATGAGTTTGGCCGTGGTAATGGCGTCGGACATGCTCAGGGCCTCGGCGTGGCGCAGGCTCATGCCGTGCTGCGAGCGGCCGGCGGCGTGGAAGGTGTACTCCACGGGCACGGACATCTTCTCGAGCGTGAGGACCGTGTTGCGGCGCAGGTCGCGGGCGGCGTCACTCACCGAAAGATCGAAGTAGCCCACGTTGTCGAGCGGCTCGGGAGTGTGCTCGTCGGGGAAGTAGTAATACTCCAGCTCGGCGCCCACGTTGAGCAGGTAGCCAGCCTTCTCGGCCTTATAGAACATGCGGCGCAACGCATCGCGCGGGTCGCCGGCAAACGGCTTGCGATCGGGGGTGCACACGTCGCAGAACACGCGGGCGACGCCGTTGTGGCTCGGGCGCCACGGCAAAATCTGGAAGGTCGAAGCATCGGGAAACGCCAGCATGTCGGCTTCCTCGGGCGTGGCAAAGCCCTCGATGGCGGAGCCGTCAAAGCCAATACCCTCCTCAAAAGCGACCTCGAGGTCCTCGGGGCTAATGGCAAAGTTCTTGAGGCGGCCGAGAATGTCGACAAACCACAGACGCACAAAGCGGATGTCACGCTGCTCTACGGAGCGGAGTACGTAATCGATGTTCTGCTGGTTCATGTCGCTCCCCTTTCTTTCGGGCGGGTTTCGACTGGTCTATATCGCAGATACTATCGCAGAAAAATGTTTCCGCAGGGTTAAAGCGTATCAAGCGCTCAAAAAACGTGTGTGAACAGGCAGTTGCGAACGAATGGTTAGCGCAAGGTCGATGCGCGGTGTTCGATATGACCGGGAACCTCGATGCGTTTGGGGGCGAGCTTTGCGGCTTCGCCCACGGTGGTGGTAACAACGTCGATGCGCTCGGACAGACGCTCGACTACGCGCTCGGCAATGGTGAGGGTGTCTTGCGCTGCTGTGGTCACACCGCCAAAGAGCACGTGGTTCCAGGGGTAGTCGTCAAACGTCGCGATTTTGAGCCCAGCCGGCAACGAGGGTCCCAGCTGCGCTAATGCCTCGGTCAGGCGCAGGAAAACCAAGCCGTTGACGGCAATGAGGCCGAGCTTTTTACCGGCATGGCCGCGGATGGTCTCGTCCAAGCGGCCGACGCCCGTGGCACCACCGTCGGCCAGGGTGACGACCTCGCCGGCCAGGCCGCGGCGCGAGAGCTCGTCGGCAAACGCCTCAGCGCGCTCACGACGCACGGGGCTGTCATCGCTTGCCTCGGTGAGCAGGCACAGGCGCTCACTGCCAGCGGTGGCCAAGGCGTCTACCAGGCCGGCAACCAGTTCGCGGTTGTTGGAGGTCACCAGATCGATGCCACCGTCGGCAACGTCGCGGTCGAGCAGTACAACGGGCAGGCGCCCCGCGGCCGCGGCGATCGCCTTGTCGTTGCCTCCGCAGGTATTGACGACCAGGCCGTCCACGCCGGCATCGATAAGTCTGGTGAGCGACTCTGCCTCCTTGGCGGGGTCGTTGCCGCTAATGGCCGTCATAAGCGAGCAGCCGCGCGCGGCGGCACTGGCGGAAAGCCCTTCGAGCATTGCGCTCGAGAACGGGTTGGCGATGTCGGCCAGAATCACGCCGATGAGGTTGGTGCGTGAGCTGCGTAGATTGCGTGCGGCGGCACGTGGGCGATAGCCAGTGCGCTCGATAACCGCCGCGATGCGAGCGCGGGTTTCCTCGGTCATCTGCCCGGGGCGGTTATTGAGATAGCGCGAGACCGTGGCCGGACTCACGCCCGCCTCGACGGCAATGTCCTTGATTCTCATCTGCGCCATAGCGCACCCCGTTTCCCAATGTCGGCAGCCTGAGCCATTTTAGGCATTTTTAATAATCTCGGTTGCAAAACGCTGTGGGTGAGCAGCATCGTTTTTGCGTCTCGAGCAGATGCGATAATGGGCTAGATAGCCGAGTCTTTAGGCAGCTCAAAATAGTCGGGATGCAAGGCGATAACCGGACCTTGCTCTTCGGGCATCAGGTGCAAGTGCGTCTCTGCCAGATAGCTCGCCGCGTCGGTATCGCCCCTCTTAATGGCCTCGAGAATCCGGCGATGCTGCCGACGAATCGGCTCCCAATCCAAATCCTGCGACACCATACGCAACCAGTTGTATCGCTCAAAATGCGTGTTGACGCTCTTCATCCAATCCCACAGCATGTGACGGCCAGCAATCTCAAAACACGTCTCATGGAACAGGTTGTCCAGGTCAAAGAAACGACGTGTTTCGCTATGGTCGAGCGACTCGGACTCGGCAAGAATCTGCTCAAGCCGATGCTTTTGCTCGGGCGAGGCGGCCGAACAGCATTTAATAAGCACGCTTCTCTCGAGTTTCTCGCGCAAGAAACAGGCGTTCTCGGTGCGCTCCATGCTGATTTTTGAGACATAGGTGCCGCTTTTGGGACGCGTTTCCACCAGTTCCTGCTCACGCAAGCGCACAAAAGACTCGCGAATGGGCGTGCGCCCGATTCCCGTCTCCTTTTCCAGACCAATCGCCGAAAGGCGCGTGCCGGGCCTGAGCTCGGCATAGATGATCTTGGAGCGCAATGCGTTGTATGCCTGATCTTGCAGGCTCTGATAATGCTGGTGTTGTTCCATAAAGCCCTCGGATGAAGCCCACGGTTTGTCGAATATCACCCGTAATACTATCGCATCCCCTATCTTTGCGGTGAAATAGGGCGCGCTCGCGTCGCCAGGATCACAAGAGCAAGCGGCGGCATCCCGAAATCCGGGACGCCGCCGCTGTTTTGCTATCGGATGGCGCAGAGACACCTGTCCCCCACGCACAAAGGGTTGACTAGAGCTCGCAGGCAACCTTGTAGCCATCGCCGATGGCATCGCGGATGTTGCCACACTTCTGGGCGTCGCCCAGCACGTGGACAGCAACGCCAGCAGCAGCAAGGTCGTCGGCCAACTTGGTATTGGGACGATAGCCCATGGCAAGCACCAGCGTATCGGCATCGGCGATGGTGTGGACCTCGCCGTCCTTTTCGTAGCTGATGGCGTCCTCGGTGATCTCGGTCACCTTGGCCTCGGTCAGCACGTGGACGCCCTTGGAGAGCATGCGCGTGATGAGCACCGCGCGACCGGCACCACCCTCATTGGCGGCGAGCGTCTTGGTCATCTCGATGACGGTGACATCGCGGTTGGCCGGCGACAGGTCGTTGACCAGCGGAGCCAGATAATCGGCCGTCTCGCAGCCAACGGTGCCGCCGCCCACGATGACGATCTTCTTGCCCGGGAAAGCCTTGCCACCCAGCAGGTCGTCAGCCGTCATAACCTGCTTAAAGCCCTGCATAAAGGCAGGAGCGATGGGCTCGGCGCCATAAGCCAGGACGACCTCGTAGCCGGCGTAGTCGCGCTGAATGTCCTCGGCAGTAAGCTCGGTGCCAAATACGCACTTCACGCCGGCCTCGGCCAGGCGACGATACTGATACTTGATCACGCGGGTGAGTTCCTGCTTTGCCGGCGGAACGGCTGCGATACGCATCTCGCCGCCCGGCTCGTCCTGCTTATCCACGAGCACCACGTTGTGACCGCGCTTGGCGGCAATGTAGGCTGCCTCCATGCCCGCAGGACCAGCGCCCACAACGAGCACGTTCTTGGCCTCGGCAGCAGGTTCGTAGCCAGCCTCGTCGCGCTCGACATCGGGGTTGACGGTGCAGGAGATGCGCTTGCCGAACATAATGCCGTTCAGGCAGCGCAGGCAACCGATGCAGGGACGGATGTCGTCGGCGTTGCCGGCAGCGGCCTTATTGCAGAACTCGGCATCGCACAGATTGGCGCGGCCCATCATGCAGATGTCGGCAGCGCCGTCCTCGATCAGCTCCTCGGCGATCCAGGCCTCGTTAATGCGGCCGACCGTGGCAACGGGAATGTTCACGTGCTTCTTAATCTCACGCGAGCAAGCGGCGTGCGAGGCCTGCTGGGTACCGGCGGCGGGAATTGCGGAGCCGCGCTTGATGGTGGTGCCGCCCGACACGTGAATCATGTCGACGCCGGCCTTCTCCAGGCGACGCGAGACGTAAATCATGTCGTTGAGGGTCAGGCCGCCATCGGTGTACTCGTCGCCCGAGATACGAACGTCGATGATAAAGTCCTTGCCGCAGCGCTCGCGAATCTCGGCGATGACCTCGAGCAAGAAGCGCATACGGGCGTCGAGCGAGCCGCCGTACTCATCGGTACGCTTGTTATAGAGCGGGGTCAAAAAACCGCCGAGCATGCCGTGGGCGTGCGCCGCATGGACCTCGACGCCATCGACACCGGCCTTCTGCATACGCACGGCAGCGTCGCCAAACTGGTGCGTGAGCTCGTGAATCTCGTCGACCGTGATGGGGCGCGGTGCCTCGCGGGCGTAAGACGGGCCCACAAGGGACGGAGCGATCAGGCGCGGCGTGCCCGGAATGTTAAAGGCCATGTAGGCGGGGTGAAAGAGCTGCGGCATGATCTTGCAGCCGTACTCGTGGACGGCCGCGGCGAGCTTTTCCCAGCCGGGGATAAACGTGTCATCGTAGCAGCACATGTCACCCGGCAGATAGGTATAGGTGGGCTCGACCGTCACGACTTCGGTGATGATGAGGCCCACGCCGCCCTTGGCACGGGCACGGTAATGATCGACCAAGTCGTCGGTCACATAGCCATGATCGGCCAGGTTGGTGGACACCGGCGGCATAAAGACGCGGTTCTTGACCTCGGTCGTACCGACCTTGATCGGGCTAAAGAGCATCGGATAGGCAGAGGACTCCATACAGGGTTCCTTTCGTTTGAGCCGCTCGGCGGCAGTTGCTAACACACCTATCGTATCAGCAACCGCCGTATCCGCAGTCAAACATCCCCAAACGCTTGTCGGCTAATGAATACCGCGGCCCAAGTCTTCGGCGATTTTGTCCACGCCCTTAAGTGCGGCGCACGTCTTTTTGTTGGAGCAATGCCCCGTGCAAACGCCACCCTGAGCGCAGTCGGCACAGGTGCCCTTGCGGTAGATGCGCACGCACACGGCAACAAACGCAATACCGATAACAGCCAGTACAACAATATCGATAGGTGCCATAGCAAGCCTCCTCTAGTTAGCCACCACTTACTTTACCCCATTCTCCACCTAACAAAAAGGGACAGGTTTATTTTGGTCGGTTTTATCTGCGGAAACGCCACATCTTTACTTTTGGTGCAAAGCAACCTGACCCCCTTACACCAAAAAAGCCCGGGTATCGCGAAGATACCCGGGCTCGTGGAAAGGGGTTAATCCTTATTCGGACTTAAGCGGAAACTGCGGCGGAAGCAGTGTTGGTCTCGTCCTCGTCGGTCCATGCATGCTTGGGCATGGGACGGAAGATCTGGAAGAGCATCGCAACCAGCAGCACGATGGCCACAATCGTCCAGATACCAAACTGTCCAAGAACAAGCAAGTTGTAGAACTGGTTGATGAACAGGCCGATCACCCAAGCGAAGGCGCACTCGTAACCGATGGCGATCGCAGTCCACTTGCCGGAATCCATCTGGTTGCGGATGGTGCCAATGGCGGCAAAGCACGGAGCGCACAGCAGGTTGAAGGCGCCGAAGGCAACGCAAGCGCCCATGGTGGGGAACATGCCGGCAAACGCGGTCCACAGGCTCGGGTCGGTCTCGCCCGCGTCTGCGACGGACAGCAGCGAGCCGGCGGTGGCGACGACGTTCTCCTTGGCGACGAGGCCAGAGACAGTCAGTGCGGTGGCCTGCCAGGTGCTAAAGCCGAGCGGGGCGAAGATCCAAGCGACCAGGTTGCCCAGCATGGCAAGCACGGAGTAGTCCATAAACTCCTCGGGGATGCCGTCCATCGCAGGCAGGAAGCCAAAGGAACCGTTATAGCTACCAAAGTTGGAGAGGAACCAAACGACGACGGTGGACGCAAAGATGACCGTGCCGGCCTTCTTGATAAAGGCCCAGCAGCGCTCCCACACGTGCAGCGCCCAGGAACGGATCGCCGGGAAGTGGTAGGCAGGAAGCTCCATGACAAACGGGGTCGGACGGCCGGCGAAGAGCTTGGTCTTCTTGAGCATGAGGCCCGAGGCGATGACGGCAAAGACGCCCAGGAAGTAGAAGAGCGGGCTGATCCATGCGGCCGTGGTGGAAGAATCGCCAATGATGGAGCCCATGAGCAGGGCGATGATCGGCAGCTTGGCGCCGCAGGGGATGAACGTGGTGGTCATGACCGTCATGCGGCGGTCCTTCTCGTTCTCGATGGTCTTGGTGGCCATGACGCCGGGGACGCCGCAGCCCGAGGACACGAGCATGGGGATGAACGACTTACCGGACAGGCCAAAGCGGCGGAACACGCGGTCCATGATAAAGGCGACGCGGGCCATGTAGCCGCAGTCCTCCAGGAAGGACAGCATCACGAACAGCAGGAACATCTGCGGCACAAAGCCGAAGATGGCGCCCAGGCCGCCAACGATACCGTCGCAGACCAGCGAATCGACCAGGCCACCGTCCTCGGTGCCACCCGCCACGAGGGCATCGTGCACCATGGTGGTGATACCCGGGACATAGGGGCCGTACTGTGCCGGGTCGACCGAGTCGGCGTCGTCACCCGCGGCCTCGACAGCCGCGTCGTAAGCGTCGCGGCCCTGACCGAGCACGTACCAGCCGTCGGTGCCGAAGAGCTGGTCGTTGGTGAAGTCCGTCACCGTGCCACCCAAGGTGGAAACGGCGATGTAGTACACGCAGAACATGATGACGACAAAAATCGGCAGGCCCAGGATACGGTTGGTAACCACGCGGTCGATCTTCTCGGAGGTGCTCATCTTGGCCGGGGCTTTGGTGAGGCACTCGTCGATGATGTGAGCGATCACGCCGTAGCGCTCACCGGTGATGATGGACTCGGCATCGTCGTCGCAGTCCTGCTCGCACTGGGCGACCAGCTGCTCCACGCGAGCGGCCTTCTCCTTGGTGAGGTTGATGAGCTTGCAGGCGTCCGCGTCGCGCTCAAACAGCTTGACAGCGTAGTAGCGGCGCTTGTTGGCGGGAACGCTCGCCGGCAGATTGTTCTCGATGTGGCCTAGAACGTCCTCGATGGAGGAATCGAACTTGTGCTCCGGCACCTGGCCCTTAGAAGCAGCGGACTTCTTGACTTGCTCGAAAAGCTCCTTGATGCCCTTGTTCTTAAGAGCCGAGATCATCATGACCGGACAACCGAGCTTCTTGGAGAGCTTGTCCGTGTCGATCTTGTCGCCGTTCTTCTCGACCAAGTCGGCCATGTTGAGGGCGACGACCACGGGCAGGCCGGTCTCGATAACCTGAAGCGCCAGGTACAGGTTGCGCTCGAGGTTGGTGGCGTCGACAACCTGGACGACGACATCGGGCTCGCCGCTCATGAGGTAATCGCGCGAGCATTGCTCCTCGGGGCTGTAGGGGGAAAGCGAGTAGATGCCAGGGAGGTCCGTGATGGTAACGTTCTTGTCGCTTAGGAGCTTGGCCTCCTTTTTCTCAACCGTGACGCCGGGCCAGTTGCCAACGTAGCCGTTGGCGCCGGTGATCAGGTTGAAAAGCGTGGTCTTGCCGCAGTTGGGGTTACCCGCCAGCGCGACATGGATCTGAGAATCCGCCATTCAATCCTTCTTCCTTGTGTGCCTGCGCTGCTTTCTCCGCGCAGGCTGGATAATGTGCTTCAAAGATGCTGCATTAAGTTAGAAAAACCTAACTTTATCTGCAGAAATATACGTCGCAAGCCCTTACTGGACCTCGACGACGGCCGCCTCCTCCTTGCGGATGGAAAGCTCGTAGCCGCGCACGTTGATCTCGACCGGATCACCGAGCGGCGCGACCTTCACGACCTTGAACGAAGTGCCCTTGATGAGCCCCAGGTCCATAAGGTGGCGGCGAAGCGCACCCTCACCGTGAAGCTTGACGATGGTGGAGCTCTCGCCCACCTTAACGTCACCCAACGTCTTCATTTACTTGTCCCCCTTTCAGTGCGTACAGAAATGCCGTCGACTAACCGACAGTCATGATGTGCATGGCAACCTTGGAATCGATGCCAAAGCGTGCGCCCAGCACCGTGACGATGATATTGGCGCCACTCGAGCTCACCACGTGGATTTCGTTGCCCTCGACAAAGCCGAGGTCCTTGAGGTGGTGCTTCATGTCCTCATTGCCCTTTACACGAGACACGCGCACGGTTTCGCCCGCTTTTACCATCGAAAGCGGCATGGCCGGCATCTGCGGTCCGCAAGACATGAGTTGCTCCTAACGTCAGTTCGTCCTCAACATCGACGCGTAAAAAGTTAACCACGTCTATGTTCG
>JAXJCX010000033.1:0-4581 GCA_036302225.1 Collinsella sp. | reverse complement strand
GAACGCCGCGTGTGCGTCCCAAATACTTGAGAAACAAGCTGTGAAGTGCGGTGGCGCGCCCGTGCCCGTGCATAGCCGTCACCATCAGCGTCTACGCGGCGTCGGCTTCAAGTGGAACTGGCGCCGCTGCTGTATATGGTTTGCCTTGCTGCAAATAGCGATCAATGCCCGCGATGTTTCTGCTTGCGCTTCAGTTTTCTCTGTTCGTAGCGCGCATCAGCCTTTTCCACACGGCGTCGGCTTCTTGCTTGAGCCGACTCCCGCTTCATCGCTTCCCGCTGTGCCGCGAGCGCCTGTTGTGCCTTGGTGCTCACCGCGGGCCGTTTAAGGGCTTTCGCTGCCTCGCGAGCGCGCCGCTTGGGGTTCTTCGCGGGCTTGCTTGTTTCAGTGGCCTTGTCGCCGAAGAACGAGAGCTTCTCCCATTCGCTTGTAACGAATCGCAGAATCTCCTCATCGGACGGCTCCGCGCCGAAGACGATGCGGGCGACGCCATACCTTCCGCCCTCGACGTGCTCCGCCAGCCCGACCCAGAATTGACCGTCGTGATATACGGTCAGGGTGGACGACACGCTGATCTGCATGGTTGGTTCCTCCTTTATGTAGATGACCATGCAGAGAAGGGACAACCAAGGAGGCAGGTTACTGATGCGGACTAGCGCACGCCCACGACTACCCGACGGGGACTGTGTTTTCATCTCTGGCGGTTGGATTGTAGCACGTGCGAATGCGCCCGGCATCGCTGCCGGCATGCTGTGATTGGGGTCGGAATTTCGAATTCTCGATAATATGCCTACGTGCATCGCCCCTCAGTTTCGGAACTTAAAAACATCTCGAGTTTCGAAACCGAGAGGGAGCTCGCGCCGCTGCTGTCCGTCAGGGATGCGTTCCCGAAGGTTCTCATCGCCCACACGAGGCATGAACCCTATACCCGGGATGGTGTTCTCGTGCTGGACCTCGCGAGGTGGCTGCTCGGCAAGCAGGAGTTCTGAGCGTCATACGGGGATATCGCGGGATTCTGCCGGATAAGAAAAAGCCGAGGGAAACGTCCCGGCACCTGGAAGCCCACCTGGCGGAAAATCAAATAGCCTCCGAACCTTATGGTTCGGAGGCCTTCTTTTTGCACTCCTACCCGAATAGGACTCCTTGCCAAAGCCCTTTGAGCATCGGGCGGCATTATCGAGCGTGGGCGTTATCGTAGGTATCTTTGATTTCTTCCGGCAAATTGTCGGGAATCAGCGCCTTCACTCTATCCTCGTTGCCATCTTTGATCGCCTGCTCGTAGTACCAGCATTTGAACTTCAACATGTCCAGCGCGCGGTTCATCTTCGCAATCTCCGACTCCATGTGGGCCTTTCGTTCCTCGAACATGGCCTTGCGCTCGGGATATGTCGATGGGCCCTCCGCACACCATTCCATGAACAGACGGATGTCCTTGATCTCCATCCCAGCCTTCTTCAGGCATTCGATGACCCGAAGCGCCTCGAGTTCCGTATCGCCGAATCGGCGAATGCCGGACGTCCGCTCCAGCCCCGGGAACAATCCCTGCTTATCGTAATAACGCAGCGTGGAAATGGGCAGACCGAACATCTCCGCTACCTGTCCGATTGTGTACATGGCCCTTCCGGATAAATCTCGAATTCATTCCTTGACCTAAAGTCAGGTTTAGGTATTACCTTCATTCTCGTCAATATTAATTGGGAGCGCAAGGGGTGTTCAGTAATCGCCGGTCACCCCGCCCTTGAGCAGGCGCGACGAATGGACATGGGAGTCTAGACGCGGCTTAGCTGCGCGGAAGCAGTTTTGTACTCAAAACCATCGACAGGAGGAATCAAACATGACGATTAAACAGACGGCGGGCAGAGATGCCCTGGGGGATTTTGCCCCCAAATTCGCACAGCTCAATGACGATGTGCTGTTCGGCGAGGTGTGGAGCCGAGAAGACAGGCTTTCCCTTCGAGACCGCAGCGTGGTGACGGTGGTTGCCTTGATGGCACAGGGGCTGACGGATTCTTCGTTCCAATACCATCTGATGTCCGCAAAGAACAATGGCGTGACCAGGGCGGAGATAGCGGAAATCCTTACGCATGTGGCGTTTTATGCGGGATGGCCCAAGGCGTGGGCGGCCTTTCGCATGGCGAAGGAGGTCTGGGCAGATGATGATGCCGCTGATGCAAGAGCTGAGCATCAAAACGAGATGGCCTTTCCTATCGGTGTCCCCAACGACGCGTTTGCGAAGTACTTTATCGGGCAAAGCTACCTCGCGTCCCTTTCCACCGAGCAGGTCGGCATTTACAACGTTACGTTCGAGCCCGGCTGCCGCAACAACTGGCATGTCCATCACGCCAAAAGCGGTGGCGGACAGATCCTCGTCTGCGTGGCCGGTCGAGGGCTTTACCAGGAATGGGGTAAACCGGCACAGGAACTGCGCCCTGGCGACGTGGTCAACATCGCTCCGGGTGTGAAACATTGGCACGGTGCGGCGCCCGACAGCTGGTTCTCCCATCTCGCGGTGGAGGTTCCGGGCGAGGAGGCCTCCAACGAGTGGTTGGAGCCCGTGGACGACGAGCAATACCTTAAAGCGACTGACAAGGAGGCTTAAACATGGAACAGTTGAATCTGACGCAGGAATGGGACAAGGTATTCCCCAAAAGCGATAAGGTTGAGCACAGCAAGGCGACCTTCCACAACCGATACGGCATCACGCTGGCGGCCGACGTCTACGTGCCAAAGAACGCGGAGGGCAAGCTGCCTGCCATCGCCGTCAGCGGTCCGTTTGGCGCGGTGAAGGAGCAAACGTCCGGCCTTTATGCGCAGAAAATGGCGGAGCTGGGCTTTTTCGCGATTGCCTTCGACCCGTCCTATACCGGCGAGAGCGGCGGTGTGCCCCGCTATGTAGCATCGCCGGACATCAACACCGAGGATTTCTGCGCAGCGGTGGATTTCCTCTCCGTGCAGAATAACGTTGACACGGAGCGCATCGGCATCATCGGCATCTGCGGTTGGGGCGGCATGGCAGTCAATGCGGCGGCCATCGACACCCGCATCAAAGCTACCGCGGCTATGACGATGTACGACATGACCCGCGTGACCGCCAATGGCTATTTTGACGCCGAGGATTCTGAGCAGGCACGCTTCGAAAAGCGGAAAGCGCTGAATGTACAGCGCACCGAGGATTATAAAAACGGCAGTTACGCGCTGGCGGGCGGCGTGGTCGATCCGCTGCCGGAGGACGCGCCGCAGTTTGTGGCGGACTATTACGCCTACTACAAGACTCCGCGAGGCTACCATCCCCGCAGCCTTGGCTCCAATGGCGGCTGGAATGTGACGTCCTCGCTGTCGTTTTTGAATATGCCGATTTTGCAATATAGCAGCGAAATCCGCTCTGCTGTGTTGCTGGTGCATGGCGAGAAGGCGCACTCCCGCTATTTCAGCGAAACCGCGTACAGCAAACTGACCGGGGACAACAAGGAGCTGCTTATTATCCCTGGTGCCAGCCACACCGACCTTTACGATCAGATGGACGTCATTCCGTTTGGAAAGCTGAAAGCGTTCTTTGAGGAGTATTTGAAATAAGGCGTGCCTTGATTCAATGCCAAGTCTCCAGCAACGATTCTTCTAAAGAGTGGGAGTAGCTGAAACGAGGCGATTGAATAACTCCATACGTTTTGGTTAAAACAAAAAATATGCCGCGCGCCTGCGGCATGAAGGAGGGAGATTACTATGAATATCGTTGTATTGAGTGGTAGCCCGCGCAAGGGCGCCAATACCGACACCATGGTCGAGACGTTTGCCGAGACCGCGCGTGAGGGCGGCCATGCGGTTGAGGTCGTCCGCGTTGCCAGCAAAAAGATCGCTGGTTGTCTGGGATGCCAGTACTGCTTTACCCATGAGGGCACTTGCGTGCAGAAGGATGACATGGCCAACGTGATCGAGTCGCTGAAAGGCGCCGATATGGTTGTCTTCGCTTCGCCTATCTACTGGTTTGATATCACTGCGCAGGAGAAGGCCGCCATCGACCGCCTGTACGCCTTCGGTGCTACAGGCTTCCCGTTCACCAAGACGGCCCTTTTGCTCGATAGCCACAGCGAGGGCGTCTATGATGCGGCGATTGCTATGTATAGGGCCACATGCGCGTACTGCAAGTGGGAGGACCAGGGCATTGTCACCATTAGCGGCATGACCGAGCGCGACAGCATGGCCTCCTCGCCCAAGTTGGAAGAGGTGCGAGAGCTCGCTCGCAAGCTCGCCTAAGGACAAGAAGAACGCATGGCAATCGGTGTTGGTGGAAAATGCTTGCTATTCTTACCAAGAGGAATGCTGATTGCCATGCGTTGATGCTTCCGCGGACAATTCCGGCGTGCTAAAACGCCTTCTCGTTCAAGAACTCCCTGAACGCGGGAATGTCAAAGCCAACGAGACCACGCCCGCGCTCTCCAATGACGCCGTCCTCCAGGAGGCGGCGTTTGTATTGGCTTGCGTAGTTGCTGGCGACGCCCATGCGTTTGGCTATCTCCGAGGTCCTGCTGGGGCCAGAATCGGGCAGCATCGCGAGCAAAAACTCAATGTCTTTATCGGAAAGCT
>JAXJCX010000032.1:0-17177 GCA_036302225.1 Collinsella sp. | reverse complement strand
GTGCTATTGCGGTCATGCCTTACGTAACAATCCGTGTTGTATTGCTCTTGGGCATGCCTCCACACAGGAGTAACAATCCAAGATGCAGAATGCATTATAGCGCTCTCCCCGCCCCGGGGACCATCGGGCTGGCGAACGGTAGATGTCGGCCCGCCAGCGGCCACATCGAGCAGATGGGCGTGCTTCGATCCCGAGCCTAGCCTAGGATGCGGGCCATGCGCGCCTTGAACTCGGACAGAAAGCGCGGGGCGTCCACGGTGAGTGCCACAAGCGCGCTCTTGTCGGGGTCGGACAGGCGATGCTCGTCGCAGATAGTGCGGCCGCGATACTCGCCGAGCAGGTCGACGCGCAGGTTACAGCCGAGCGCGCCCACGAGCGTGGGGTCAATCGCCACGGCGACGGCAAGCGGATCGTGCAGCGCGCAGCCACCAAGGTAGGGGGCGTTCATCTCGTACGAGCCAATATAGTGCTCCACCATGCTCGCAAACGCGCAACCGGCCATGGTGCCCGAGCCCGTCCAGCCGGCAATGTCGCGACGCGTGAGCACCACGCGATGCGTCACATCCAAACCCACCATAGTGAGCTTGCGGCCCGAACGCAGCACGGCGTCGGCCGCCTCGGGATCACTTGCCATGTTGGCCTCGGCGCCCGCGCTCACGTTGCCGGGCACGGTCAGGGCGCCGCCCATAACCACCACGCGGCCGATAGACATCACCGCTGCCGCATCGCGCTCCAGGGCAAGCGCCAGGTTGGAGAGCGGGCCGGTCGCTACGTAGACCAGATCGGGACCATAGGTGCGCGCGGCATCGATCAAATAATCGACCGCAGCGTTACCGTCGGCAGACGTCGCCCCCACCGGCTCGTAGGGCGACGCCGGCACGCTCGCGCCGCCGATGCCGTTCTTGCCGTGAATGAGCGCGGTGGACGCCGGCGGCGTATAGGGCTCAGTCGCCTGCAGAGGACGGTCGGCACCCAGGTACACCGGCACCTCGGGACGACCCAACAGGTCGAGCACCGCCAAGCAGTTATGCGCCGACTGGTCGACGCGCACGTTGCCAAAGCACGTGGTAATGCCGACGAGCTCCACCTCGGGGCTCGCGATGGCATAGGCAAGCGCCATCGCATCGTCCACACCCATATCCAGATCAAGGATCAGCTTCTTAATTGCCATTGTTCTACTCCGCTTCTCCGTCTTGTACTAAATCGTCTAAATCAAACACGCGCTCAACTTCGGCTCGCGTGGGAATCGACTGCTGTGCGCCCAGGCGCGACACCGTCACCGCCGCGGCGCGTGCGCCCACCGCCATGCACTCAAAGAGCGGCAGGCCCTCCAGACGAGTTGCAGCAAGCGCACCGATAAATGTATCGCCCGCGGCCGTCGTATCGACCACCGCACTCGAAAGCGCCGGCATGCGCAGCAGCTCGCCGTCATCGCCAAGCGTAACCGACCCGGCGCCGCCCAACGTGATGACCGCAGCTCCAGCACCCTTGGCGAGCAGGGCATTGAGCGCCGCGACGCAGCTCGCATCATCCGCGGGCAAGATGCCCGTCAGCACCTGGCACTCAGTCTCGTTGGGGCAGACCAGGTCGACTGCAGACCAGACCTCCGCAGGCAACTCGCAGGCAGGCGCTGGATTAAAGACCGTATAGAACCCCAGCTCGTGAGCGCAAACAAGCGCCTCGGCCGTCGCTGCAAGGTCACATTCGCCCTGGGCGATAAAGACGCTTCCGGCAGCCGGGGCAATATCGCTGGCGTCGCCGTCGAGCTCATCGGTCACCAGACGTCTCAGCGCGCGGGCAACGTCCTCGCCCGCAAGCGCATGGTTGGCGCCCGGCAACAGCACGATGCGGTTGTCGCCCTCGCAGCGAATGATGGTCGCCGTTCCCGTCTCCACGTCATCGCGACGCGCTACAAAGCCACAGTCCACGCCGGCGTCTTGGAGCCCCGCCACGAGCGACGTGCCAAATGCGTCGCGCCCGACCGCGCCGATCATGTGCGTGCACGCGCCCATACGCGCGGCAGCTACGGCCTGATTGGCGCCCTTGCCGCCGGCATTGCTGATAAATCCGCTGCCGCCGACGGTCTCGCCCGCACGCGGCATGCGCTCGCACGCCACCGAAAGGTCCATGTTCATGCTGCCGAACACCGCAACGATGCCGCAATCTGCCATGGAAACCTCCTCGTCCGCGGGCTCTGCGCCCGCTGTTGGCCGTCAATCGTGCGCTCTCGCGCCTCTATAACTTTAGTTCACTTTGATGTGGACGCGCGCTTGAGCTTGCGCCGGCAGCAAGCATTCACAGGGGCAGGCGGCTACAATGAAGGCGTGCTGATTATTCTCGTCATTGGATGAAGTTTTATGGAACAATTCCCGCGATCGAGCTCGCGCAGCTCACGCCACGCGAGCGATCAACGAGCGCCGCACGAACGTTCGCGCGCTAACCGACAAGCCACCGAGCCGCGCCGCGCCGCAGGCTCTCATCGCGTGCCCGCCAACAAGGGTGACCGCACCAACAGCACCGCAAAAGAACAGGCGCCCACGCGCCCCAAATCTCGCTATATCCCCGCCCTCGACGGCTTGCGCACGCTTGCCGTCGTCGCAGTGGTGCTCTATCACCTCAACCTCACGTGGGCTCAGGGCGGCCTGCTCGGCGTCACGATCTTCTTTGTGCTTTCGGGCTATCTGATCACGCGCCTGCTGCTCAACGAAGTCGCTAAGACCGGCCGCATCGACCTTAAGAGCTTCTGGATTCGCCGCATCCGTCGCCTGGTCCCCGCCGTGGTAACGGTAGTGTTCGTGACCTGCGCGCTGTGCACCATCTTTAACCACGTGATGCTCACCAAGATGCGCCCCGACATCCTGCCGTCGCTGTTGTTCTTCAACAACTGGTGGCAGATTGCCCAAAACGTCTCGTACTTCAATGCTCTGGGCGACCCCTCGCCGCTCACGCACTTTTGGTCGCTTGCCATCGAGGAGCAGTTCTACCTGATTTGGCCGCCACTGCTGTTTGCCATGGTATCCATGCATGTGAGCAAGCCCAACACGCGCCGCGTGGTTCTGGGCCTTGCCGCGGTATCTGCCCTCGCCATGATGGTGCTTTACAACCCTGCCGCCGACCCCAGCCGCGTGTACTACGGCACCGACACCCGCGTGTTCTCGCTGCTGCTGGGTGCCTGGATGGCCTTTATCCCCGATCGCGACCTGGCGCCGGTGCGTCTCGCTCATCGTTTGGGGCTCAATCGCCTGGCTGGCGCCGCCAAGCACGGCAAGAAAGCCGAGGACAAGCCTGACAAGAAGGCCGACGAATCAGCCGATACCGCCCTGGCACAGCCGAGCGCCCTCGTGCGCTTTTGGTCCTCGCCCGCATCCATCGATGTCTTGGGCGTCGTGGGTCTGGTTGGCCTTGCCGCCATGGTCGCACTCACCAACGGCTACACCGCGTTTCAGTATCGCGGCGGCACGCTGTTATGCTCCATCCTCACGCTCATGGTCATCGCGGCCTGCGTGCAGCCCCAGGGAATGGTTGCCCGCGCGCTGTCCGCCGAGCCGCTCGTGTGGGTTGGCAAGCGCTCGTACAGTATCTATCTGTGGCACTATCCACTGCTGCTGCTTATGAACCCGGTCGCCAACATCAGCGATACGCCCTGGTGGCAGTACATCTTGCAGGTACTTGTGGTGGTCGCCGTAGCCGAGTGCTCCTATCGCTTTATCGAAACACCGTTTAGGAAGGGCGCCTTCGGCCGCACTGTCGCCGAATTCCGCGATGGCACCACCACGCCCGCCAACTGGGCACGCGCGCATATTCCCGTGTGCGCCACTTGCGGCGTCGTGCTCGTTGTGGCGCTGGGCGGCCTGGTCTTTGTGCCCGACACATCCGCGCTGAGCGGCGAGGGCGCCGAAATCCTAAACAAGGAAGCCAAAAATGCAAAACCCCAGGACCAGCAGGCGGCCGATGACACCGACAAAGATGACGACGGCTTCCCCGACGGAGCCTACGACCTGCTAATGATTGGCGACTCCGTGTCTCTGCGCGCCGTCGATTCCTTTGACGGCGTGTTCCCCCACAGTCACATCGATGCCGAAAAGGGCCGCCAGTTCGATTCGGGTCGCACAACATTTGAGGCTTATCTCCAACAAAACCTTGCCGGCAAGGTCGTGGTCTTTGCGCTGGGCACCAACGGCCTGGTGACCGACGCCCAGATTGACGCCATCATGGCCGACGCCGGCGATCAGCGCATCGTCGTATTTGTAAACACGCGCAGCCCGCAGCCGTGGGTCGGCTCCACCAATCAGGCCATCGCCAACGCCGCCACGCGCTATAAAAACGTGCGCGTTATCGACTGGTACGGATATAGTGCCAACCGCAACGACCTGTTCGACGGCGACGGTACGCACCTGTCGAACGCGGGTGTGACCGAATACCTCAACCTCATCCACGATGCCGTCAAGAAGGACCTGCCCGTACACCCCGAGGACCACGTTAACGATCCGCAGCCGGCGGCTGTCAAATCCGCTGCCGATGCACTCGTCAGCGCCCTCGCCTACAAACCGCACAAGCTAGGCACCGACAAGTAACGCGCAGCCAAATCTGCTTCTACCCGCAGCAAACAACCCAAAATCGCTCTTTTCGAGCCGACTCCGAGAGGCCGTGGGCAAAAAACAGGCCGCAGCCCATGGCGGCGGCCTGTTAAGAGTCCAAAAGAGACGCTACGCGCTGTAGCCCATCGCCTGCAGCACAAACATGACGACCGTCAGTACCGTAATCACACCGATAGTCGCCCAGGTGAGAACATTCCACACGCGGCCGTTGCGGTTGGCGCCCATAATGTGACGATCGGCGGCAATAAGCACCTGAAACACCAGAACCACGGGCAACAGCACGCCGTTAATGACCTGCGAGGTCATCATAATCTGGAACAGGTCGACACCGGGCATGAGCACCAGCACGGCAGAGATGCCGATGATGGCCGTAATGATGCCGCGATAGACCGGGGCCTCGTCCCAGCTGCGATCGGCACCGCGCTCCCAGCCAAATGCCTCGCAGATGGCGCTGGACGTAACGCCTGGCAGCACACAGGCGGCCAAGAAGCTCGCCGCGACCAGCCCCGAGGCAAACAGCACCGTGGACCACTGGCCCGCGATGGGCTCCAATGCGCGGGCGGCATCGGCAGCGTCGCTAATCTGAATACCCGCGGGGAACAGCACCGTACCGGTCGTGATGATAATAAAGCCGGCGATGACATCGGCAGCAATCGAGCCGCTCACGGTGTCGATGCGCTGCAGCACGATATCGTCCTCGCCCGCATTCTTATCGACCACGTTGTTCTGCGCCAAGAAGATCATCCACGGCGCGATGGTGGTACCGATCGTTGCGACCACAAGCGACACGTAGCTGGGGTCATTTTGGATGTTGGGCACAACCAGATCGACCGCCACCTCGCCCCAGCTGGGACCAGCCATAAATGCAGCGACAATGTAGGTCACAAACACGCAGCTCACCAGCAGCAGAATCTTCTCGATGCGCTGGAAGCTGCCCGACATGGTAAGCATCCAAACCAGCAGCGCCACGAGCGGCACCGAGATGCTCGCCGGCACGCCAAAGAGGGCAAGACCGCTCGCGATACCCGCAAACTCCGAGATGGTAACGGCCGTATTGGCGATCAGCAGCGCCGCCATGGCCAGCACGCTCCTGCGCACGCCAAAGCGCTCGCGAATGAGCGAGGCCAAGCCCTTGCCTGTGACGCAGCCACAACGCGCCGCAGTCTCCTGTGTCACGATAAGCAGCACGGTCATGACAGGAAGCATCCACAGCATCTTGTAGCCATAGCTGGCACCGGCGCTGGAATACGTGGCGATGCCACCGGCGTCATTGCCCGAAAGCGCCGCCAGAAGGCCAGGGCCCATGGCGCCAAAGATGGCCGCGATGGTCAGTTTTTGCTTGGTGCTCGCCTTTTGCTTCGTGTTTTGCACGCGACCACCTAACCCATGACCGACATGGCAAGCAGCACCGCGGCGATGCAGTACGCCACGCACGAAATCATGACGGCAATGACGTTCATGGCGGTACCCGACGTATTGAGGTCGTGCTCGTCACGCCAGAACAGCACCATCAGGTAAATCACGGCGCTCATGTTGCCAATCAGACAAACGATGGCCGCGATGTTAAAGCAGCCGGTAAAAAGCTGCTCCTCAAACATGGGCGCGTCGAGGAACGCGGCGGTGCGCACCAGCTGGGCGCACAGGTAGGTCACGAGCGACAGAATTAAGCCCATGCCCGTGCTCTGGAAGAAGAACCCCAGATACGGCTTGGGCTCATCGTCATGGCCGTCGTACTCCAGGAAGTAGTTCTTGACGAACGACACCATACGCGAGGCAGCCAGCAACACGAGCGGCATGGCGCACATGGGAAACACCACCAGATGCGCGGAGCCCAGCGCCGTTCCCAGCACTGTTGCCATGATGCACGAGGCAATACCCCACACGACAACCCAGTACTGGCGATGCACAAACCAGCTGAGCACATTCGTCGAGTCGTCGGACGCGCTATCGCCCGAGCCGACGCCTGCGATCTGCAGGTCCTCCTGGTGCTCCTCGGCGATAACGTCCATGGCGTCGTCAAAGGTCACGATACCCAAGATGTGACGGTTCTCGTCGCAAACGGGGATGGCGACCAGGTCGTACTTGGTCATCTCGTCCGTTACGTCTTCCTGGTCGTCGTCGGGCGACACATAAACCAGGTCGCGATAGGCCAGCTGGCCCAGCGTGGCGTCGCGGTCGGCCACGATAAGCGTGCGTAGCGAAAGCACGCCGGTGAGCATGCCGCTCGGGTCCTCGGTATAGACGTAGTAGACGCTCTCGAAGTCCTCGTCGAGCTTGCGAATCGCCTCGATGGCGTCACCGACCGTCGCCGTGGCGGGTAGGGAGACAAACTCCGAGGTCATGATACGGCCGGCGGTGTTGTCCTCATAGCCCAGCAGGTTACGTATCGCCTTCTCTTCCTGAACGCCCATCAGGCGCAACAGCTTCTCGGCCTTCTCGTAATCGAGCTCGTCGATCAGGTCGGCGGCGTCGTCCGGGTCCATCATGGCCAGCATCGACGATGCGTCCGTGTCGGACAGGCCCTCGAGCATCTCGGTCATAAGCTCGTCGTCATCGAACTCCGAGATGGCTTCGGCGGCCTGGGCGGTGTCGAGCTGCGCGAACACCTGCGCACGCAGACGCGGGTCGAGCTGCTCGATAATGTCGGCGATGTCAGCAGGGTGCAGCTCGCCGAGCGTCTTGTGCGACACCGACAGCTGGATGTTTTTAGTCGAACGGTCGAGCAGGTCCATGTAGGACCAGGCGATGATGTCCTCGCCGAGCGGTTTGCCCAGGTGCTTCATAAAGCCCTCGACGGCATGCTCGAGTGCGGGGCTGATCGCGCGCAGCAGACCGCGGGCACCAACTTCGGCACCCAGCAGGCGCAGCTGATTTTCGCCCGACATGGAAAACTTGATGTCGTTTACGCGCACGACCTTCATGCCCTGCGTGTCGACAATCTGTTTGTTGAGCACGTCGCGCGCGAGCAAGAGTTCGGTCGGCTGCAGGTACGAAAAACGGATTTCGGTGGCCGGCGACTTAAGGTGCACACCCGTCTCGTCGATACGGTCGACCCATTTGCGCCAGCTGATCATAAACGGCGTCTTACCGGGCCCGCGGAACGCGAGCGACGTTACGTGCGGAAAAACTTCGCCGGTAGCAATGCCAAAATCGTTCACAACGCCGAGCTTTTCGCCATCGACGTCCAAGACCGGCAGTTTGAGCATCTCACTCAGATAATTCACTGGTGCTCCCCATCATTATCCCTTCGGACTGCGGCCATGCCGGCACGCCGTCCGTGGACTTTTAGATATGTATACGCATGCGCGGGCGGCACACCGCTCGGCGCTCACACCCCGTGCATGCGCAAGAAGCACCTGCAAGGGGTCATCGACTGTATGGTCGAGGTTTGGATTTCACCTGCAACCTTTCTCTTGACCCTTGTTATCCGCAGTAACTATAGCATCAGCATCGCGCCGTGGCGCCAAATTTATGCTCCAAACATCGCAGGCATACCAAACGCTGACGCATCCGTGACATAGTCATTGGGGACGTTCTTACATGACTAGTCTGTAGTGTCGTCATCTTCGGCGAGCTGGGGGAACACGGCGTTTTTGGGCATGGTAACCTTCGTCAGCGAGGTGAGCTTTTTGCTCAGCGATGTATCCGTCTTGACCAGATCGCTCAATGTCACGATTTTGTAGCCGTCGGCAATAAGCCCGTCGATAATCTGCGGCAGCGCCTCGAGCGTCTGCTCGACACATTCATCGTTATCGGTCAGCAGCACAATGTTGCCCGGCGTCACCGAATCGAGCACCGTCGAGACCTGCTCGTCGGCACCGTTGAGCAGCCAGTCGCCCGAATCGATATTCCACGAGACCACGGCAGACACCAGGTCCATCGCATCAATCCAGTTTTGCTCGTCAAAGGCTGCGTAGGGAGCACGCAAAAGCATCGTCGACGTTCCGGTCGCGGACTTGATCGCCTCGGTGCCCTTCGAAACCTGCTCGCGCACTGCATCGCGATCCTTGCCCTTGAGCGATTCGTCGCTGTAACTGTTGGAGCCGACCTCGCAGCCGGCATCGACTATCGCCTTGGCAGTAGCGGGCGAGGCCTCGGCCGCATCGCCCGACAGGAAGAGCGTCGCGGTGACGCCCTTTTCCTTGAGCACCTGCAAGATTTGCTTGGTCGCGCCGCTCGGGCCCTCATCAAACGTCAGCGCCACGTACTTTTCGTTGCCCTTGGGTGCCACGCTCGCGCACTCGACCACGCAATCGGTGGCAGGCACGACCTCGCCGCGGTCCTGCGTCTTGCCCGATTGTTCGCCGACCCACACCTCGGAGCGACCTTGGATGCCCCACGTCTTGACGTACTCGATGGCACCCGTGCCCTCGACCTTGAGCTTGGGCTCGATAACCGTCGCCTGGACCTCGTGCTTCTCGTACGTGTCGCGGCCGTCCTTGACCGTCACCTTCTCGCCGCCCGTAAGCTCGCGGCTTTTCCACTTGCCCTGTTTTATGCGCTTGCCGTCCACCTTTACCGACAGCTTTTCGCCGCCATGGCGGGTCAGCACGCTGTCGTCAACAGCCAACAGATCCCCGGCGTCGTAGGTATCGGTCAACTCCTGGTCGTCGATGAGATTTTGCAGCGTAGAGCCGACGCGCACCGCAGTCTCCTGACCGTTGAGGACAACATCCACGCTGCGGTTGACGTAACCCACGACGGCAGCGATAAACAACACGAGTGCGCAACCCACGGCGATGAGCGCATAGGGCAGGCGAGACGGACGACGGGGTGTGCGGCCGTTGCCGATTCGAGCGCTGCGGTCGCTAAAGCCGCGGCTATGGTTGAGATACATCGCGCCGGGCTTACGGTGACGCTTGCGCTGACCGCTGGGCAACTGCCCCAGATCGCGGCGCGCCGTCGGACGCGCGCCCGAGCGTCCGTGTGAATATGATCCGTTTTGGCGCATGTGCCCTCCCCCATAAACGCAGCAAGCCGGAGCAACAGGTCTCCGGCTTGCCTCCCATCATTTGGTACGTCGCTATTTGCTAGCTTTTGACGAGCCCCCGCTCGCCTTTTGATATTCGTCCTTAAAGGCCTTGAACATACCGCGCGTCTTGCCGAGCTGCTTGCCCAGCGCGCGACTGCCCTTGTCCACGGCGACCGAACCCTTGTCATCGAGCACCTTGGCGCCCTTCTTGACCTTATCGCCCACCACGACGCTTGCCTCGGCAGCCTTTGCGGCGGCGCCGCCCGAATACCCGAGCGACTTGACCTCGTCCGAAACGATCATCGCGCCGTCCGCATAGCCGCGCAGCATCGTCGGCGGCATCTGTGTGTCGCCCACCAGCACACTCGAAGCGGTGCCAGTGGTCACATAGAACGTCTGCACGATGCCCGAACGCGGCTTGAACTCCACATCCGAGCAATAGCCCACGGCATCGCCCGACTCCGTGCGCACGTCCATGCCAACCCAGATAATGCAATCATCCAGGTTGATGTCGAGACGCTTGGCCGCAGCGGTATCGTAGGTGCCCTTGACGTCGTCGACCGCGATGGCGCCCTCGTAGACGCCAATGGCATCGAGCGCCACAAATCGGTCGGGGCGCTCGATCATACCAGCGATATCGGACTGGCGAACCATAAAGCCCACCACGCGCGTACCGCCCGGGGTAAAGACCGGAAAGTGAATCTTGCCGAGCTTTTTAGGGCTGCGCGGCGTGCCGTCTTTTTTAGTGCGCTTATCCTCGGTAGGCTTGCGATAGATCTTGGCGCCGACAAAATCCCCGGCGCGCATTATGCCTCGGTCGAAGGCTCCGCGGCCTCGGTGTCGGCCTCGACGGCGTTCTCGACCACGACATCGGCGGCGGGCGTCACGTTGCCGCCCGAGATGGCGTCGTTGAGCTGCTCTCGCAGCTGGTCCATGCGCTCGCGGGCAAGGTCAACCTTGGCACGCAGGTCATCGGTCTTGGCATCGACCATCGGGCCAAAATCGTTGACCGCAGCGCGGGCCTCCTCGGCACCGTGCTCGTAGGTGTCGCGCATGTTATCCCAGGCGTCGTTGGCGATATCGGCAGCCATGGCGCGGGTCTCGGCGCCCGAGCGCGGAGCCAGGGCGACGCCGATAATGGCGCCGGCGGCGGCACCGAAGAGCGCACCCGAGATAAAGTTGAAAGTCTTACCCATGATCATTCCTCTCCTGCGGGCACCTCGGCACCCACCGTTTGAATGCTGTCCATTATACCCGCAGCGCAGCGCTTGCCGTCTTGCTCATCTGCGTACGGTAAAGACGCAGGTACATGATGGTGATAAGCGGGTGAGCCTACTCCTGCGGCATGGCAGGCATGGCCACCGTGGCGGCCGGGTCCTCGCCGGCGCCGTCAACGAGCGGCAGCGCTCCCTCGCGCGCGGGGGCAACCGGAGCCGTCGCCGCGCCACCGTAGACGGCAGCGGGGGCCTCATGGCTCTCGGCGGTCGCGCCCTCGGTATCGATTGCCTCCTGCGGTTCGTCGTCAAAGCTCGGAACGCCCTGGGGCTCCGCGGGCTCGGCCTCGACGGCCTCCTCGGCAGGCGCCTCGTCGACAGGCTCGACGGCCTCCTCGGCAGGCGCCTCGCCCTCGTTCGCGTCCCCGGTCTCGCCCTCGGCATTCGCGGCGGCGACGGCCTCGTGCGGGTCCTTGCCCTCGGCCTCGGCGCGCATGCCCAGTACCAGGTTGCGCAAACCCGCAACCGTACCGTCCACATCGGGAGCGGGCTGGTCGGCATGCAGATAGGCCCAATCCATCATAAAGGTCGCCGAAGACAGCGCGCCGATGGCCAGCGCGTCGTCGGGACACGAAAGCTCGACCTCAAAGACACGCTCGTCGTGCTCGCTTACGCGGGTGCGGCCGCACGAAATGCTGCCGGCAAGCCCGGTCTCGTTCATGAGCTCGACCGTCACGTGCTCCAGCAGATGGCAAAGCTCGGTCTGGCCCATGCAGTCCTGGAATTCGCGACCGGAATCGCCCAGGCACAGATGCTTGGCAATCGCGGGTACCAGGTAGTACACGCGCGCCGTGGCCTCGATGTCCTCCGAGGTCATAAGCGGCATGCCGGGGTTCACCAGCACATGCGCGCAGATCTTGTCCTCGCTGACGGTGACCTTAAGGATGTTGAACAGGCCTGCCATAACTCTCCCCTACTCTTCCTTGCCCTACTCGTCGCCGTCGTGCGGGTCCGCAAAACCCGCGTCCGGCGCCGCCGGCTTATCTGCCGAGGACTCGGAATCCTTCTTATCGGTTTCGGCCGGAGCGATCACGCGAATGAGCGAGATGCGCTGGCCACGCATCGACTGCACCTTAAACTTGTACCCCGCAACCTCAAACACCTCTCCGATATCGGGCACCGAGTCGCAAAGCTCCAAAATCCAGCCGGCGATGGTCTCATAATCATCGCTTTCCTCGAGCGGCCAACCAAGCTCAATCGCGTCATCGCACGAAAAACGCCCATCGACAAGCCACTCGCGGCGCGAAAGGCGCGTGAGGTACTTGTTGTCGGGGTCGAACTCGTCCTCGATCTCGCCCACGATCTCCTCGACGATGTCCTCGATGGTGATGATGCCGGCCGTGCCACCGTACTCGTCCACGACCACTACGATCTGGTCGTGCGAGGTCTGCATCTCGGACAGCAGCGGCAGGATGTCCTTGGTGTCGGGCACAAAGGTGGCGTCGCGCAAAAAGTCGGCGATGGGCTGGTCACCCTTGCCGTCGAGCGAAGGCTGAATCAGGTCCTTGATGTGCGCGATGCCGGCGACGTTGTCGGGATCCTCATGATAGACGGGGATGCGGCTAAAGCCGGTCTGGCGCATAGCGGACAGCACGTCGGCGACCGTCTCGTCGTCCTCGCACATGGTGGTGTCCACGCGCGGCACCATGACCTCGCGGGCAACGGTGTCGCCCAGGTCGAAGATCTCGTGGATCATGCGCTTTTCCTCGTCGAGCAGGTCGTCCTGCTCCGAGACCATGTACTTGATCTCTTCCTCCGAGACGTTCTGGCGGTCATCGGCGCTCTTGATGCGCAGGATGCGGGCCAAGCCGTCTGAGCAGGCACCGGTCAGCCACACGAGCGGACGGGCGATCTTTTGGAACACGGAGAGCGGTCCCACGACCTGCTTGGATACGCCCTCGGCGTTAGCGAGACCGATGCGCTTGGGCACGAGCTCGCCAATCACGATGGACACAAAGGCGACGGCGACGGTGATGATGACCGGCGCCAGGCCGCGCGCGATGGCGGAAAGCGGCGCGATGCCAAAGCTCATGAGCCACGTGGCAAGCGGGTCAGACAGGCTCGTCGAGGCGACGGCGGACGAGGCAAAGCCCACGAGCGTGATGGCGACCTGGATGGTGGCGAGCAGCTGGTCGGAATCGGCGGCCAGCTTAATGGCGTGCTCGGCGCGTTTGTCGCCTTCCTCGGCCTCGTGCTCCAGCACAGCGCGCTTTGCCGTGGTGAGCGCCATCTCGGACATAGAGAAGTAGCCGTTGATGAGGGTCAAAACGAGGGTGGTGATAAGGGAGATGGTTATGTCCATCGGGAGTTTCTCGAACCTCCAAGATTCGGGCGTCAGGGTAAAACGTTGATGGCGGATACGGCAATTGCGCCGGCGCCCAAACGAGGACGCGGGCGCGCAGGCATGGTCGCTAGATTACGAAAAGGATCACCGCCATGAACTGGAAGATGCTGCCGGCGAGCACCCACAGGTGAAACACACTGTGCAGATAGCGCACGTTTTTGGCGATATAGAACGGCACGCCCGCGGTGTAGCACACGCCGCCGACGGCGAGCAGGGCAAGTGCCACGGGGTTGAGCAGCTCCACAAGTTCGGGCAGCTTAAAGACAACGAGCCAGCCCATCAGCAGGTAGACCAAGCCACTTACCCAGTGCGGTTGACGCTCACGCATAAAGCACTCGAGAGCGATGCCGATAATGGCGATGGCCCATACGGCAAAGAACAGCACAGGGCCGCCGTCGTTTGCGAGCGTGATGAGGCAAAACGGCGTATAGCTGCCGGCTATGAGCAGGTAGATGCAGCTGTGGTCGATAATGCGGAACACGCGCTTGGCGCGCGCGGGCTGAATCGCGTGGTAGAGCGTGGAGGCTAGGTATTCGAGGATAATGCTGACGCCATAGACAATCGCCGCGGCCATGTGGGCCGGACCTCCGCCGCGCAGGGCGGCGAATACGATCAAGAGCACCAGACCCGCGATACCCAGCAGGCAGCCGACACCATGGGTGACGGAGTTCATGATCTCCTCGCCCACCGTGTAGTGTGGAACGGCCGCGGTCTTGGGTCGCGGCTTAGAACTGTCGCTCGAATCGGACATGCCGGTTACATCCTCCAACGTAAAGAGTTCTCAACACTATATCAAAGCGTCTAGGTACGTGCGAAATTTGCACCATACGTGACCCTTTGTTTACCCATTCTTTGCCTGTTGACGCATCAACGGCGAACGTCCATAATGCGCTTGCGTTAAATGTTGATGTATTAACATCTTATAGGAGAATACTGCATGGCTCAAAACGCACGTTCCCATCGAAAGCTCAAGATAGCCGGCATCATTGCACTGGTGGCTGTCGTTGCGCTGCTCGGATTTGCCGGCAACTTTCTGTTTGACTTCGCGCTGAATCCCCAAGCGCCGTACACCATGAAGATGATGCAGGATAGCAAGAACGACAAAGAAGGTGAGCAGCCGGATGCCGAGGGCACCGAGGCGCGGGCGTGGTTTAAAGAGAATCGCGAGAGCAGCAGCCTCACCGCAGATGACGGAACCGAGCTCGCCGCTTGGTATTTTGCCGCCTCGGAGAACACCCACGATTACGCCGTCTGCCTGCATGGATATACCAATGAGCCCATCGGCATGGCCCGATACGCCAAGCGCTTCCACGACCGCGGCATGAACGTACTCGCGCCCGCCGCCCGCGCCCACGAGCGCTCCGGCGGCGACTATATCGGCATGGGCTGGCCCGAGCGGCTCGATGTCGTTGCATGGATTGGGCGGATCGTTCAGGCTGACCCCGAGGCGCGCATCCTGGTCTTTGGCGAGTCGATGGGTGCGGCAACCGCCATGAACGTCGCGGGGGAATCTCTGCCCGCAAACGTGAAATGCATTATCGAGGACTGCGGTTATACGAGTGTTTGGGACGAGTTTTCTCTGCAGCTCAAGGACGTGTTCGGCCTGCCCAGCTTTCCCTTGCTCGATGTAGCAAACTTGGTGTGCAACGTGCGCGCGGGCTACGACTTTCATACGGCGAGCAGTGTGGAGCAACTCAAACACGCGACGGTTCCCATGCTGTTTATCCACGGCGATCAGGACACCTTTGTGCCGTACGACATGCTCGACCAAAACTACGACGCGTGCGCCAGCAAAGTCAAGCAAAAGCTCACCATCCATGGCGCCACCCACGCCAAGAGTGCGCAAGTTGACCCCAAGCTCTACTGGAACACAGTCAACAACTTCCTCGACGAGTATTTTTAGGCAAAAAGCAACGTCTGGGGCTTTATCTGACCCCCTATTTTCGGAAGTATGTGGCAAAATCTGGAACTGCCGACCAGACCGTAGTTTTACCAACAATTTATCAGGGGTTTTGTTGCCAAAAAATATCGTGTGCTCGGCGATCTCGAAATTTGTCGCATACTTCCGAAAAGCCGCCCGTGGGCGCTGTGCTCACGGGCGGCTTTTGCTAACGTTGCGCTACAAAAGCGCTTATTTTGTCCAATAGCTAGGCGCTATTTGACCTCGATGAGCTCGTACTTGCTCGTGCCCAGGCCGATCTTCTCGGCGTGCGCGATACAGGTGCGCCAGTCGGTGTCGGGATGCGTGATGCAGAAGGGGTCCTTGGCCTGCTCGCCCTCCAGATGCTCGTGGTTATGCTCCATCTTGGCCGCACTATCGGTGAGCTCGGTGTTGGGCAGCGGTTCGGATGCCATGACGGCATCGGCGCAGGCCTGGTCGATGGCGACCGGGTCGAAGCTCGCGAACATGCCGATATCGTTGACGATAGGCGTGTCGTTTTCGGGATGGCAATCACAGTTGGGGCTGATGTCCATGGCGAGCGAAATGTGGAAGCTCGGGCGGCCGTCGACGACGGCCTTGGTGTACTCGGCGATCTTGCAGTTGAGCACGTCGGCCGCGGCGTCATGGCCGGGCTTGATGGCGTCCTGGTTGCACACGCCGATGCAGCGGCCGCAGCCCACGCAGCGATCGTGGTCGATAGCGGCGACGTGAACCGTGCGGGTGTTGCCGTTGGCAAGCTCGCGCTCACGGGTGTCGTCAAACGAGATAGCGCTGTGCGCACAGACCTTTTCGCAGGCACGGCAGCCAATACAGTGCTCGGTCGTGACGTTCGGCTTGCCGGCGGCATGCTGCTCCATCTTGCCGGCGCGGCTGCCGCCGCCCATGCCCAGGTTCTTCATGGCGCCGCCAAAGCCGGCCTGCTCATGGCCTTTAAAGTGCGTGAGGCTGATCACAATATCGGCATCCATGAGTGCCCGACCGATCTTGGCCTCGCGCACGTACTCGCCGCCCTCGACCGGGACGAGCGCCTCGTCGGTACCCTTGAGGCCGTCGGCGATGATGATCTGGCAACCCGTGGCATACGGGGTAAAGCCGTTCTGATAGGCGGTATCGATGTGCTCGAGCGCGTTTTTGCGGCTACCGACGTAGAGCGTGTTACAGTCGGTGAGGAAGGGCTTGCCACCCAGCTCCTTCACGACATCCGCGACGGCGCGGGCGTAGTTGGGGCGCAAAAAGCTCAGATTGCCCAGCTCGCCAAAGTGAATCTTGATAGCGACGAACTTGTTCTCAAAGTCGATCTGCTCGATACCGGCGTGACGCATGAGGCGCTTGAGCTTGTCGAGCTGGCTCTCGCGAGCATGCGTGCGCAGGTTGGTGAAGTATACCTTAGCGGGTGCTGCGGGTGCAGTTGCGGTCATAGATCTATCCCCTCGGTCTATATGGCGTTACAGACATAGAGGATGGTACCCGTTAAAGTAGGGTCAAAGTCAAGCGCGAAACCTAGTCGTTGGGGAGGTTCTTAAACGACTACTCTTGGACTTTAAGGGCCTCGGCCAGGCTGACGCGCTTGATAGAACGCGTGTGTAGCAGCGCCACGACCAGGTAGGTCGCAAAGCCAATGCCGACGCATGCAACCATGGACCAAGCGGGCACGTAGATCTCGATATTGCCGTTGTAGGCGAGCAGCATCGAGCGGAAGATGGCCGTGAGCGAGCCGATAATGACCGGCAGGCCCAGCACGAGCGACGCCACCACACACAGCGTGATCGAGCGGATGTACAGATGCGAGATCTCGCTATCGCGATAGCCAAAGACTTTCATGTAGCTGATCGACCGGGCGCTGTGGTCGATCACAGCCTTGGTCAGCAGGTACATAAACAGCAGGAAGATAAACACCGCGAGCCCGACCATCATGCCGATCATTTTGCTCATCATGCCGATGAACTGGTCGCCCACGGCGCGCATGTCGTCGGGCGTGGTGTCGCCGGCAAAGTAGCGCGCGTCGAGGTCGAGCTTCTCGTCGCTCACATAGCCGTTAAAGTAGGCG
>JAXJCX010000031.1:0-9445 GCA_036302225.1 Collinsella sp. | reverse complement strand
CGTAAGGCCAGCGCGCTCGGTGAGCGACGCGACATTAATGCGCGAAAGGTCGCCGCTTTCGGCAAGCTCGCTGGCAAGTGCCTGGCGAAGGGCACGCTGCGAGCGAAGGGACCGGCGATCGCATTTCTCGAGCTGGGACAAACGTCCTCCTTGTTACTCAGCCTGTGCGCTATTGCACAGTGCGAGTATTATTGCACACCGTGTGCATCAACACGTAAAGGCAATATTTGGGATGTGACGAAGGGGCAGCCTCTTTGTCACATTATTCGATGACGGTGCGGGAGTTTTGCTTGTGCATGGTGGCGAGCATGTGTTTGGGGACGGTGTGGACCATGCAGCTGCCGATGGTCGCGCTCGCGGCGGCCTTGGCTGCATCGCTTGCGTTTTTGGTCGCGTAGCTGTGGCGGAAACGCTTGAGCATGGCAATGTCGTTGCCGCCGTCGCCGTAGACCGCGACCTCGTCCTCGGCAATACCGTAGTAACCCGCCAGCCAGGCCACGCTCTCGCCCTTGTTGCACGCTACGTCCGTAATCTCAAACATCACCGGATCGAACGGCGCATTGACCACGCGGTCCGAGCGCTCGGCAAGATACGCCTTAAGGTCGCGCTCAAGCTCGGGCGAGGTCACGCGGCAGTTGATCTTGCACACATCGTGACGCAGGATGTCACCGATCGACTGATCGAAATACTGCTCCTCGTGATAGCCGCCACGTGCACGCATGCCGCGCATCACGATGCGCTTGATAGGGCTGTCCTTCTTAAAACCCGCCTGATGCATCTCGAACGAACCGCTCGAGAACATGCCATCGGGTGTGGAGCAATCAAAGCAAATGTCCGGGAATGCCTTGAGCAGCTCCTCGGTAACCTGCGGATCGATGGTCCAGGTTTTGAGCACCTCGCCATGACTGTCGCGCACGATGGAGCCGTTAGAGCAGCAGGCATCGAGCGCCAGCCCCGTAAAGCCATGCTCGCCGATTGGCAACGTCGAGCGCCCGGTCGCGGGAACCACATGCAGGCCAGCCTCGGTCAGCTCGCGAATGGCACGGCGGATGGTCCCATCCGCCTCATGCAGGGCGTTCAGTAGCGTTCCGTCTAAGTCACTCGCAAACATCTTGATCATGGGCGTGCCTCTCCTTCGTCTGCACGATATTGTAGACGAGAACGGGCGCGCCCAAACAATGGCGTCCCGGCGCGACGTGCCACTGCCTCCACAAATTCACGGTGCCCCAGCGCCTTAAGACATTCGCCATAAGCGACTTTTCAGCCGATAAAACAGCGCTGTCATCAACGTCAGCACCGCCAACATTCCTGCGAGTACAATCGCCGGAGTCCATCGATCATATGCGAGCCCGTAAACCAATTGGCCAATAGGCATTGCGCAGGAAAGCGCCATGTAAACGAGTGCCAGCACTTTTCCGCAGAGTTCCTTTGGCGCTGACCGCTGAACGAATGAAACGACTTCAACCGATGTAACGCTTGCCCACGCCATGACCCATGCCGAGCCGGCCGCAAGCGCGACAAACGCAAATTCGTTAGGACCGCTCAGTAGCGTGACAATAATCGGTACGACTCCTAAACAGATCATCGCAACATATCGACATATGCCCTTGAAGGAAAAACGATGCGGCCAAATACCGACCAAACCACTGCCGACAAGACCACCTAAGCCCATAGCCACCTCAATAATCCCAACAAAGGATGACTGCATTCCGAGATGCTTTGCAACAATAACGGGAGCACCAATCGTTAACCCAACTAACGCAAGGTTCAAAATAGCCGCAATCAAAAACACAACGAGCAATGATGAGTTTTGAGACAGGTACCGAATCAACTCCCGAAAATCGTTTCGGCGTGTCGTACGAGTCGCGCCGTCTCCCATCGTTTCAGATGAGGCATTTTGCTTGAGTGCGCCCCCGAACAGCAGGGCTGAAATCGTAAACGTCAACGCCGCGGTTTCGCATAGAGTATCGATACCAAAGCACCCATAGACTGCCGTCCCGACTACAGGCCCCAAGATATTGCTCATCATGATTATCTGCGAGACCAACGCAGTGGCACGCTCAACCTTTTCTTGGCCCGTCATACGCACCACCTCAATTTGAAGCATCGGTTTCAGCAGCGATTGGATGCCATATTGGACGCAAAGCATTGCTGCCACGACAACCGCAAGAGGCAGCGAACGCTTCATGGGGATAAACAGCAGTGATGCAGCCATCAGAACAATGCCGAGTACCACAAGAACCCCGCGATGTCTTCCCCGATCCGCCAAAATCCCGCCAACCGGAGTCGCGAGCACGCCCGGTATGAACGCTATCGCCGCGACGGCGCCATATAACGTTGAGGAGCCGCTGCAATCGAACAAGTAAAGCGGACACGCAAAGCACAGTGCCGACAGCATCGAATACGCACACAGCTGTGCAACAAGAAGACCAAATAGCCTGATAGATCGCACTGTTTTTGGCGCCAATGAAACGCTAATTCTTCGCATCCCAGCCATAAGCCTGCCCCCAAATACATACTGTCAGTATGTATTTAATGACTTGAAAAGGGCAGCCGTGGCTACCCTCACAAATCAATTACATACCGTTGGTATCTATATTACCACCCGGCACGGTTCCATACGTCCCAAATCTGGGCCGTTGTCTGGAGCACTTCATTACCCAAATCAAGCCCCACCGCGGCCGCCATCTGCGCCAAACATTGTGCGCGAGCAAGCATTCGCTCCTTGGGCTCGAGCGGACGGAACAATGGCAGCAGCCAAAGATTCGCTAACAACGATACGGCCTCCGCTGCTTCGCGCGGGCATTCGCACGCAATGGAGCCGTCGGCGATGCCCTCCTCGATTACTGGCAAGAGATTGCCATCGGCCGACTCGTCAAACGAACCTTGGTACTGCATCGCCAGCAGCCGCGAGCTTTTTACCGGATCTGCCGCAGGATGCATGCGTGCCCATAGCTCAATTTGTGGAACGATAGACTCGGGCGCGTACAGTCGCTTGAGCTTTTGGGCTCCGGTCATATTGCCGATACCAAGCGTTGAGCGACGTTGCTCAACAATCGGAGCCATTGCTCGATCAAAAGCGGCGTTGAAAATCTCCTCTTTGCTCTTAAAGTGATGATAGACAGCGCCCTTGGTCATGCCATCGAGGCGGTCGACGATATCTTGAATGCTCGTCCCCTCATAACCCTGTGCGCAGAATAGCTCCAGCGCCGCGTCGAGAATCTTCGCGACCGTCTCCTCGGGATATTTATTACGCCCCATAATCTGTCCATCCGCAACGCAAGTCTTGTGCCTCATTGCAGTATTTTAACGTTGCGGATGGCAGGCGGTCGATTCTACACCGCGGCGGGGCCGTGTTCGCCGGTACGGATGCGGATAACTTCCTCGATCGACTCGACCCAGATCTTGCCGTCGCCGACGGCACCGGTGCGAGCGGCGCTGCAGATAATCTCGACAATGCCGTCGACATGTTCATCGGCGCAGATAAGGGTGAACTGCACCTTAGGGATCGTGTTGACAAGCAACTCGTTGCCGCGCACGTATTCCTTCCAGCCATGCTGTGCACCGCAGCCCTGCACCTGGTTGATAGTCATACCGCGAACATCGGCAGCAAACAGCGCGTCTTTAAGAACCTCAAGTTTCTCGGCGCGAACAATCGCCGTAATCTTCTTCATAGTGAATTCCTCTCTTTAATAAAGAAATGAATTGTCATTCAATGACGCGGGTTTTCCAGGTGCCCGAGATTGCCCCGAAAGAGGAGCGCCGCGTACTTCGGTACGCAAGCGACGGTTTGAGGGGCAAGGTCGGGTGCCTGGGGAAGCCGCGCGACGATTGAACGGCAAGGTGCGGAGCTTGGGGAAGCTGCTAATCGAGTCCGGAGAACGAAGGATACGCGCTCTCGCCGTGCTGACTCGCATCCAGGCCCAGCGCCTCGTCGGCCTCGTCCACGCGCAGGCTGCCGTGGAACAGCGCCTTGACCACCGCGGCGATCACCAAGTCGAGCACCAGTACAATAGCGACCGTCACCACAATGCCCAAAATCTGCGAGATGAGCAGCGAGACATCGCCCGTGTAGAACAGGCCGCCCTTACCGGTCCACGAGAGCTCCGGCACGCAGAACAGCCCCGTGAGCACGCCGCCCAGGATGCCACCGATGCCGTGGCATCCAAACGCGTCGAGCGCATCGTCGTAGCCAAATTTGGTCTTAAGATGGCTGATGGCCAGGTAGCAGACGGGAGATACGATCAGGCCCATGACCAGCGCCGCCCACGGCTCGACAAAGCCCGCACCCGGCGTGACCACCACGAGGCCCGCAACCAGACCGGTGCTGGCACCCACCAGCGTGGGGCGACCGGTGTGCACGCGCTCGACGGCAAGCCACGAGACCATGCCCGCTGCGCTGGCCGTCACGGTGTTGAGGATGGCGAGTGCCGCCACGGCATCGGCCTTAAACTCGCTGCCGCCGTTAAAGCCAAACCAGCCAAACCAAAGCAGCCCGGCGCCCAGCGCCACAAACGGCACGTTATGCGGACGGTAGCTCACCATGCCAAAGCCGCGACGACGGCCGAGCATTAAGCAGAGAATCAGGCCCGTAAGACCGGACGAAATGTGCACCACGTCGCCGCCGGCAAAGTCGAGTGCGCCGATGATGTCGCCGATAAAGGAGCCATCGCCGCCCCAGACCATGTGGGCGAGCGGCGCATAGACCACGAGCAGCCAAATGCCCAGGAAGGCCGCCATGGCACCAAACTTAACGCGGCCGGCCAGGCTGCCCGTGACGATAGCGGCCGTGATCATGGCAAATGCCATCTGGAAGGCGATGTTGATGATCTGAGGGCAGACGGCACCGTCCGACGCGGTGCCCTCAGCCGCCTGCAGCACCTGGTTGAGCACCGGCAAGCACAGCAGCTGGTCAAGGCCTCCAATAAACGGGCTGGAACCGTCGCCGCCGTAGGCCAGCGACCAGCCGGCAACAATCCACAGCACGCCGACCAGGCCAATGGCGCCAAAGCACATGAGCATGGTGTTGATGACATTTTTGCGCCTGGACAGGCCGCCATAGAAAAACGCCAGACCCGGTGTCATTAAAAACACGAGCATGGTGCAGATGAGCATAAACGTTATCGATCCCGTATCGTACATTCGCTCCCCCTTGATCGCATGAACGTTGTCGGCGCCCATAATGCGGCCGAGGGGCAACTGGTGTAGACCAGATACGGCGTTGTTAAACGCTGCGTTGTCGAATGGAAACGGTGCCGCAATCTTGGAAACGGCACGGTAACGGACGCGAAACGGACGGGAAATACGCGAGCAAGGGAGCCGTGAGTGCGCCCGTCCCGGCTAGCGCCGAAACAGCTCGTGGGCGCGGTCGCGGAGATTAGTTGCTCGAATGACACCTTCGTAGCGATTGATGCGCAGGCGCGGGAAGGCGTTAAAGAAGCGTAGGTCGCGGCGGCTGAGTGACACGCTTGGCACCGGACGGCTCATGCGCTTGCCGGCAAGGCGACGACTGAGCGACGGACGCGGCATGTTCGGCGCGGCATCGGCCACGCGGCGGGCGGCAAGCGCCAGGCCGCGAGCACCATCCGAGATAAACGTCGGCATCGAAGCCTTCTCACGCAGGACATCGAGCGCCGCGTCGCCCAGCTCAGTCAGCCACGCGTTAACGGCACGGCTGCGGATATGCGTCTGCGCCACCGAGTCGATCGCCGAATCGGGAATATGTTCGAGCATGGAGTCGGACGCGTCGGCGAGCGACTCGTTGATGCGGTCGGCAAGGTCGGCGCGCACACGCTCCAGCTGATCGGACAGACGGCGCCAACTGGCCAAAGAGCACACCGCGTCAACCATCATCGCGACCGCGACGATAAAGGCGGACAGCCGCACAATCAGCACCGGCAGACGGCCAAGCAGCCCCAGCAATGCCGGCTCCACCACGCGGCAAATGCACAACGCACCCAAGCCAAACGCGCAGGCCCAGTACAGGCAGATACGTCCGTGCAGGTTAAACGGCAGGTGCGAATAGTCCCAAAAGCGAGCGCCCGTTGTTTTTTCCAACAGCACGCTTACGCTGTACTCAATCACGCTGCACACGAGCGCTGCGGCGACAAACTGGCTCGAGGCACCTGGAATCCCGCGCAGCAAAAGCCAGCAGGCTATGCCGCCCACACCATAGATAGGACAACACGGCCCCAGCAAAAATCCGCTGTTGGCAAATCGTCCGTGATTGAGCATGGCGCAGACCGTCGACTCCCATGCCCAGCCGCAAAGCCCGTAAAAAGCAAACGAGCGCACCAGTGCCGAGAGCGGGCAAGCGGCAAGCGTCGCGCCGCCAAAAGCCATATCAATCGCGGTTCCCACCGTCTACCCTCTCCTCTTTTCACTCGATTCGCTGCTCACGCCATCGTCCGCCTCGTCCTTGCGCCGCAGACGACCGGCGACCGTCTCGCGCAGAGCACACCATTTATCCGCCAGACAAACAATCCATGCCTCGCGACACGTCGGCGGCACCGGCACCAGCGGAAACATATGTCGCGCGATAATATTCCGTTCGCGCGGCGTCAGCTCAAAATCCTCTTCGGCACGTGCCAGGGCAAAAAATGGATGCCGAAATCCGTGCAGTCGATGGCTCGGATCGGGGTCGTGCCAATCGTAAAGAAAGTAATCGTGCAGCAGGGCTCCGCGCAGCAGCGAGGCACGGTCGACCGAAATGCCAGCACGGCCCAAGCACTCGGCAAAGGACAGGCTCGCCCGCGCTACCGAAGTCACATGTGCATAGACCGTCACGTCGCCATGCTGGATAAACTCGTGCGTCAGGTCCAAGCGGCCCGCCTGGGCCAGCTGGTGGGCGGCATCGTCGACCTCGTGCGCGATTTTCTCGGCACGAACGGCATCAGACATGCTGCCTCCTTCCAGCGGCTCACGGCGGCAAGCCACGGCCTGCACGCATTGAATAAAATCATCATCGAATCTACCAGTATGGCATCGGACAAAACGTTTTGCCCCGCCAGTTGGCGAATTACCGCGCCGCCGTCACATATCAAACGCCAAAATGTGCGAGACTGTTTTGTGCAATTGTGCCGGCCGAGGGAGCGCCGGCGCTCGATCCGCATGGAGTAACCCACAACGATGCTGCTTACGCAAACGACAACGCCCGAGGACGTCAAGGCTCTTAATCGCGCCGAGCTCCCGCAGCTCTGCGACGAGATTCGCCACGCCATCCTCGAAAGCTCCGCCGCTGTCGGCGGACACGTTGCCCCCAACCTGGGCGTCGTTGAGCTCACGGTCGCGCTCCACCGCGTGTTTAACTCCCCCACCGACAAAATTGTCTTCGACGTGTCGCACCAGACCTACGCACACAAGGCGCTGACCGGGCGCGCGTATACCTATATCGATCCGGAGCGTTATGGCGAGGCCTCTGGCTTTGCCAATCCCGACGAGTCCGAGCATGACCTGTTTGCCATGGGTCACACCTCGACCTCGGTGAGCTTGGGCTGCGGTCTTGCCCACGCGCGCGACCTGGCGGGTGACACGTATAACGTCATTACTGTTATTGGCGACGGCTCGCTTTCGGGCGGTCTGGCGTTTGAGGGCTTTAACAATGCCGCCGATCTCGACAGCAACCTGATCATCATCGTCAACGATAACGACCAGTCCATTGCCGAAAACCACGGTGGTCTGTATCGCAATCTGGCCGAGCTGCGCGCCAGCAACGGCACCTGCGAGCGCAACGTTTTCCGCGCACTGGGGCTCGACTATCGCTACCTGGACGCCGGCAACGATGTCCAAGCGCTGGTCGATACGCTGCAGGAGCTGCGCGATATCGATCATCCCATCGTGCTGCACGTCTCCACCGCCAAGGGCAAGGGCTTTGAGCCGGCCCAGAGCGACCCGGAGCACTGGCATCATGTGGGACCCTTCGATATGGCAACCGGCCGCAAACTTTGCCCGGGCCACCCGAGCGAGCCCGCACCGCGCACCTATGCCGATATTACGAGCGAGGCACTCAGCGCCGTCATCGAGCGCGATCCGCAGGTCGTGGGCATCACGGCTGCCACGCCCTATATCATGGGCTTTACGCCCGAGCTTCGCGCCGCGGCAGGCAAGCAATTTGTCGACGTGGGCATTGCCGAAGAGCACGCCGTCACCTTTGCCACCGCGCTCGCCAGCGCCGGCGCCAAGCCGGTCTTTGGCGCATACGGCACGTTTTTGCAGCGCGCCTACGATGAACTGTGGCACGACCTGTGCCTCAACGACGCCCCCGCAACCATCCTGGTGTTTGGCGCTTCGGTCTTTGGCACAACGTCCGAGACGCACCTCTCGTTCTTTGATATTTCCATGCTGGGCGCTCTTCCCAACATGCGCTACCTAGCGCCGACCTGCATGGAGGAATACCTATCCATGCTGAGCTGGTCGCTCGACCACCGTGAGCATCCCGTGGCGATCCGTGTACCGGGCATCGGCCTGGTAAGCCGCCCCGATTTGGCGCCCGCTGAGGAAACCGACTACAGCGCCGTTCGCTACAACGTGGTGCGCCAGGGTCGCGACGTTGCTGTGCTCGCGCTTGGCGATTTCTTTGAGCTGGGCGAGCGCGTTGCAAACCGCTTGGCTGCCGAGTACGGCATCGAGGCCACGCTCGTCAACCCGCGCTTTGCAACCGAGCTCGACCGCGAGTTCCTCGACAGCCTTGCCGCCGAGCATCGCGTTGTCGTCACCCTCGAGGACGGCATCTTGGACGGCGGCTGGGGCGAGCGCGTGGCGTGTTACCTGGCCTGCACGCCCGTACGCACACGCACCTTCGGCATCGCCAAGGGCTTCCCCGACCGCTACGACCCCAACGAGTTGCTCGCGCAGAACGGCATGACGGTCGAGAACATGGCCGCCGAAGCCGTAAGGCTACTCAACAAGTAAGAAAACCTCCGCAAGGGAAGCGCCCCTGCGGAGGTTTTTGTTTTCGCGACGCGATTATCTCAATCTGTAACATCTAGAGGATAAATCCTCGTCCAGCTGTTACAGATCTAGATAAGACATCTTAGTCCCAGACCTTTGTCTCAATCTGTAACAGCTAGAGACCTTTTGTCCGTCCAGATGTTACAGATCGAGACATTCGAATCCCCCTGAAGAGATAATCTCGATCTGTAACAGCTAGAACCCATTTCCTCGTCTACCTGTTACAGATTGAGACAAAACAACGAGACCGGCCGCCCGCAAAACGCTTTCTTAGCTGTAATAATCAACGTTTGCCCAGATAAAACCTACCAAAATAAACCTGTCCCTTTTTGGTAGGTAGAATTACCCATAAGTTAAGTATGTTTCTGAGTTATTTCGTGTTGACCCATTTGAGCGCGATAGGGTATAACTCTACTCAACCGCTAGGGATTTTATTGAGAAAGGTGTTCTACCATGAGCAAGAACCTCTCCCAGCAGGTCGTTCTCGACCGCCGCG
>JAXJCX010000030.1:0-4517 GCA_036302225.1 Collinsella sp. | reverse complement strand
GCCCAGATACGGAAGGTTGCGATAGCGCTCGGCATAGTCGAGGCCGTAGCCCACCACAAAGGCATCGGGGCAATGGGTTCCAACATACTTGGGCGTGATGGCCGAGGTACGGTCCTCAACGTCCTTCCACAGGAAGGCAGCGACCTCCAGCGAGGCGGGCTTGCGGCTCTCGAGGTTCTTCATCAGGTACTTGAGGGTCAGGCCCGAGTCCAGAATGTCCTCGACGATCAGCACGTCGCGACCACGGATGTCGATATCCAGGTCTTTAATGATACGCACGATGCCCGAAGACTTCACACCGTCGCCATAGCTCGAAACAGCCATGAAATCGATGTTGGTCGGCAGCTCGATCTTGCGCATCAGGTCGCCCATAAAGACAACGGCGCCGCGCAGAACCGCGATCAGCACCAGATCCTTACCAGCGTAGTCGCGCGTAATCTCCTCGCCCAGGCGAGAAACGATACCTTCGATATCCTCCTGCGTAAACAGAACCTTCTCGATATCCGGATGTTGAGAAGCCATGACAACCCTTTCTTGTGCTTAATCGCCCACACACCGCCGTATGGACGCGAACTACACATTCTAGCAGCGCACGGGGCTTATTTTCCAGCCCGCGCATCATCAGCGCGGGAATACCGTCAACGCCGCACAGAAAAGCTGGTGCGAGAGACTAATCCGCGTCAGCCACGCGAAGCAGATAGGCCACACGCGTCGCCGCCGTGCACTTAAAGCGTTCGTCCGCGCGAACTCCGGCGACCCACACCACGGCACCTCCCGGCGCCGTCCTCACCATGGGCACGCCGGCGCGCTCGGAAACGGGAATGCGAGCCTCTCCTAGCAAGTCGGATACCTTCTTGCTTCGGCCACTCATTCCTAACGGGCACATCACGTCTCCCGGTGCGGGACCGTCTACCCACAGGCGCGCCAATCGCGCCTCGGCAGGGATCTCGCCACGCGAGCCCGCCAAGATTCGCTCGCTATCGCTGTCGGCAAAACCCAGGGCAGCCGCGTCCACCAAAGCCGTCACTTCTCCGGCAGCCGCAAGCTCACGGGCGCGGCGCACGATGTCGCATCCCGGCTCAACGGCCATCGGCTCTGCAACCAGCATGCGTCCCCCGCCCAACGGCAAACGCCCGGGTATGGTGATCCAATCCGCGACCAGACCCTCACGAGCCGCCGGCGCCTTAAACGCCAGCATGCCAAACTCTACGCGTGCGTCAATCCCCGCCGGAAGCGTGACCGAGCCGGCGCCCTCGGCAACGCAGGAAAGAACTCGCTCCACATGCCGCATCTCCGGACGAGCATCCGGATCGATGCGTTTAATCGCCAGCCTCACGATACGCCGTGCAATCACTACCTCGGCCGCAGCAAGGCGTCTGGCATCGAGCACCAGCGCGCCCGCCGCCTCTTTGCGCAAACAGCTTCGGAACGCCTGTGCCGACAGCTGGGATAGAAACGCATCTTCGTCACCCAAGATCTCACAGGCGGCGCCAATCGTCTTGCACACGCCCGCATTACGCTGTGCCACCACCGGCATTACCCGATGGCGCACGTAGTTTCGCAGATACGAGACATCCTCGTTGCTCTCGTCTTCACGCCATGGCTGACCATGTATCTGCAGATAACCCACAAGCTCGCCATGAGTTAGGTCGAGCAAGGGGCGCACCACGATATTCCTTCGGCGGGGAATGCTCGAAAGCCCAGCTGGACCCGACCCCTTAATGGCGTTCATCAAAAATGTTTCCGCGCGGTCCGAAGAGGTATGGGCAGTGCAGATGCGCGCCGCCGTTCTCGGCGCCCCCGTCTTGGCGCAAAGCTCGCGTACATACCTTCGCGCCGCGGCATAGCGCACCTCGCGCGCCGCCGCCTCGATATTGCCCGACTCCCCATCAAAATAAGCGTGCTCCACGCACAGCGGTAAACCATATTTCGCGCAGAGCTCACGCACAAAGGCCTCATCGCCGTCGGACGCCTTGCCACGCAGATGATGATTTACATGAAGCACATGCAGGCGCTCGCGAGCGATGGGGGCAATGCCGCGTCCATCTTGGATATCCAACTTTGATGTGCACGCCATAAGAAGCAGTGCCGTCGAGTCCGCACCGCCTGATACCATGAGCACGACAGGAGCAGCCTGCTGCCTCGTCCGGGTCTCATCGACTGCCCCAGGCGCGGCATGGTGTCCGTAATGCTGTGATACCGTTGGCATTCGCTTCCTCCTCTATTCGTCCGCACCCATTGTATCCTTTGGAATCTTATGTCTTGTCTGCGCCTTCATATCCTCGGCAGTGGCTCTAAAGGCAACTGCGCACTCATCGAGGGCCCGCAGGGGCTCATTATGATCGATGACGGACTGTCTCGCCGCGAGACGCTCAAACGCATGGCGGAGCTCGGCATTTCGGCAGACGACGTGTTCGCCCTTGTTGTCACCCATGAGCACAGCGACCACATCAAGGGGCTTGAGGTGTGGTGCAAGCATTGGAATGGCCCAGTCTTTTCCAGCAGAGGCACACTCGCATCAAAAGAAAGCCTCACACATCTGCCTGTTGAGGAATTTGACCCAGGTGACACCCTCTCTATTGCCGGAGTCCGCATTCAAACGTATTCGACATCCCACGACGTCGTCAACCCCGTCGGCTACCGGTTTGATGCTCAGGGTGATTCGATTGGCTTTGCCACCGACACCGGCGAGTTATCGAAACACGCCATCGATACGCTCAAGGACTGTCGCATTCTCGCACTCGAAAGCAACCACGATGTAACCATGCTGCGTCAAGGCGACTATCCTCGCTTTCTTCAGGAACGTATCCTGTCTGTAAAAGGACATCTCTCCAACGATCAGGCCGCCGGTGCCGCACGCGCGTTGGTAACCGATCGCACCGAGCAACTTATCGCGATGCACATTAGCCAAGACAACAATCGCCCAAGCCTGACCGTCAAAAGCTACGCAAGCTCCCTCGGCGCAACACTCGACAACGAACTTGGCAGCGCCGCCACCCGCGTTGAGGGGCTGCATAAACTCACAATACGTCCCGCCGGGCAATATCGGCCCATGACCATTCAATAGGCCAGCCCAAATAGAAAAGGGGGCCGGGAATCACTTCCCAGCCCCCTTAACGCAGGCACCGATGCTAATAGCCGATAGCGTTAGTCGATGGAAATCTTCGTAACGTTCTTCTTCTCGACAATCTTAGGAACCGTAACGGTAAGGATGCCGTCAGCGTACTTTGCAGAAAGGCCCTCGCTCGAAGCATCCTTCAGGTACACACCGCGCGTCGCGCTGTACGAGCTGAACTCCTTCTGCAGGAAGTTCTTACCCTCGTTCTCCTCGTCTTCCTCGACATTCACGCTAATGGACAGACGGCCCTCGTTAAGCTCGACATCGATATCGTCCTTGGCGACGCCGGTCAGATAAGCCTTGACCTCATAGCCATCGCCCTTATCCTCAACGTCAACGGGGAACGCCTTAGAGGCAATCGAGCTGTTCGCTAGGTCGCTCATATCATCAAAGAGATCAAACAACGAGCTAGCAGAGGGACGAACACCAAAGACCGAACGATAAGGAACCATGCTTGCCATGACTACCACTCCTTTAAGGGACTGCCGAGCCATCTTCCAGGTGGCAGGGACTTCGTTTGACGCTCTAATATATGCCCAACGATTACGTATATATACATTTTGCTATAAAGTTTTTTAAGTCTCTTTCTATAAGCATATCTAAGTCTGGTTGACTAAGGTTTTAACGAGGTTAAGGTTATTTGAACAGAGCCCTGAATACCAAATACGCGCCTGTCAAAACGAAGCAGGGGGCTTACAATGAGCGCATACTCGTTGTTAATGACAACCTAAGGGCATCATGGACGATCAGACCTCCGACAATTCGTTTGAGCCGCTGCAGAACGATAGTTCTGCCTACTCACAGCCCATACGCTACCATCGTCCCCATATTTCCCAAGAGCCCATTAACGATGCAGAGCCTGAGTATGTAACTCGCAATCGATATCAAACCCTAGAAGAATCTCATTCAGCGCGTAGACACATGGGTGTCGCCTCGAGCGATCCGGTGTATCTAAAAGATGCCCCCTTATCCAAAAACAGCGCATGCAGCCAGGAGCAGACACAAACACCCACAAAGCAACATCGTAGAGGGCCCCGTCCCAAGCAAACTCTAACGCATTCCGCCCGCTATCTCGAGACGCCTAAGCAGGGGAAATCGATATTTACATCGTCAAACAGACGGCGCAGACAGCACCGTCTCCAAATTGCGCTCTTGATCATTGGCATCGTGGCAATCGCGCTGGTCATTCATTTTGTTTTCTTCAAATAGAAAAGGCTATTAAGCCATAGAGGCGTTTAGCTCATATCGACCAAACGCAAAAAAAGGGGGAGGCCGCGAGGCCTCCCCCTTCTACATTCCCAATGGCGGCTCGGTGCCGTCCACCGGTCAGCGGCGCCCTGGCCTCCCACGGGCTGACCCCGCAGTACTCTCGGCGCGATGGGGCTTAGCTTCCGGGTTC
>JAXJCX010000029.1:0-8369 GCA_036302225.1 Collinsella sp. | reverse complement strand
TGGCCTGTGCACCGGGCGCGACGCCCACGCGACCGAGGCCATGTACGAGCTCTGGGGCATCGAAGGCCTGGTGGACGTGCTCGTGGGCTGCGGTGGCGCCGAGGTCATCGACCGCGCGCACGACATCAACGAGCTGAGCTATCCGCTGCCGGGCGAGACCATCGCGCGCATCTGCAAGCACATGGCGGACCTTCCGACAACGCCCGTCTGCCCCCGAGACGGCGTGTTCTACGTGCCCGAGAGCAACGCGTGCGTCGAGCACCTGTCGCGCGTCGACGGCGTGCCCTACCAGGTGGTCGATTTTGCCGAGTTTTTGCGCGAGCCGCAGACCAAGGTGATGTTTACCATGGCGCCCGAGGTGATGCCGCGGGTGATTGAGCGGGCGTCGACGTTTGCCGATGACACTGTTAAGGCGGCGGCTCTGCAAACCACGCAGCGGCTCTACGAGTTCATGGATCCGCGCGTGTCCAAGACGCGCGGCCGTGTGCGCGTGGCGGAGCTCAACGACATGGAGCTCGAGAACATCTGCGTGTTTGGCGATGCCGATAACGACACCTGCATGGTGGCCGACGCCGGCGTGGGCGTGGCCATGGCGAACGGCAGCGACGCCACCCGTGCCGCCGCCGACTTTGTAACCGCGAGTAACGACAAAGACGGCATCGCGATCTTTATTGAGGAACATCTGCTGTAGCGCCGGGGGAGAACCACTGCAAAAGGGGACAGGCTCTTTTGCGGTGGCCTCAGGCGATTTGGGCGAAATGATGCCTAAAATCTGCGCGCAAATTCAAATATGGTTGTCTGAACATTACGCTTCCAACCACCGATGGGCTAAAGATATTCTCATCAGTTTGGCAGGGTATTACTCCCGGTAAATGACCTACCGCTCATGGTCGATTTTCGACTGTTTACAGGATGTTTACTCTTGAGCAAAATGTTGTGCAAATAAATCTAATGCCATTAAAAAATGATAGACAACTATATTACCAGCAGAAACAAAAAATAGATAGCGAATAAACGAAGGTAAATCTGAGCAAATGTCAAGAGAATTGAGAATTCGCTACAAAACTATTGGTTTTCTTGCTCAGATGTTCAAACAATCTTTACAATATGGATTACTAAGCGTGCGCAATTACAGGTTGCGCAGATACGTTTGATAGTGAAAGAGCAAGATCGCGGTCTCTTGGGGAGGAGGCATCGATGGAAGCAAATTCAAATAAATCTAAGCAAGGTAATAAAGCGGCACATCGTGTGATAGCGGGTGTTTTGTGCGGAGCTTCTGTTTTGAGCTTGGTACTGTCGCTCGTCATGCCTCCAATCTCGCAGGCCATTGCCAACGACACCCAGACAGTTTCTACCGAGGAAGCTGTAACGGGGAGTTCCTCAAGTGAGTCCGCTGCTGTAGATAACACCAGCGAGGATGCCGAAAACCAGAATAGCGCCGCCACCTCTGCGAACGCGGCTACTACTGTGAACAAGGGCATCTACAAGCCCACGTCTATCGGTATCGGTACGAATATCGATATCTCCACCCCCGATCCCGGCGTGGCCACCTACGTCGGCCGCGACATGTACATCGGTGGTAAGCCGAACAAAACTAGCACTCTTGATGCGAATAACGCCCCCACCGGCTCATATGCCGCTGAGGCGGAGGGCCTTACCGTGGTCCACGGCAAACTGGCCATGAATCCTATCAAGGAGAGTTGGGGCGGCCAGGGCTTCCGTTTCGGCACCGTTGGTTTTGGATCGCAGTTTCGTCCCAGGGAGGGAAGCACGGTGCTTGCGGTCGCCGGCATAAACAGCTTGATTGAGAACATGAATACCGGTCAGGGAACGACCTCAGATGCTGCGACGGTTGGTGCTTGGACCAAGGGTGCTTGGGTCGGCAAGGCGACAAAGACTGACTCCCACCCTGGCTATGACTATACCGCGCAGATCGCCGGTCCCATTACCTATTCCTATTGGGATTCGAATGCTAACAACGGGCGCCAGTCTGTCGTGAAAAAGCAAGGTAATTGGTTCGAGGGCTCGGATGCTCTGAAGAGCGACCTGTTCAATCAAAATGTTGATTTGACTAATGTTAACGGTAACGATTATTCGAGCTACAACGGTGCAGATGGATACCTCTCGAAGCTATCGAAACAGCTCGCCTCGTTTGCAAATACCGGCACAGTTACGGATGGTTCCGCAATTAGCGACAACAGCTACGCAATCAACAAGTACGATAACAAGGGAACAAGCTATACACTCACTTTCGATGGTAGTGAGAAGTCTGTTTCCGGTGCGCTTGATACCAGAATCCCGAACTATAAGATTTGCAACACCGAGCGACTTATCACCTTTACCGGCGATGGAACTTCTATGCAACAGGTCTTCACCATTGCCGGTTCCGAGCTCTCCAACTTGAAGGATGGCGTCTACTACCGCGGCGTCGACTTTAAGTTCACCAATGTCCCCGAAGGTGCATCCATTGTCGTGAACGTTACAGGTGCTGGTCCTGTCGAGTTCCACAATGGCTGGCGCTTCTGGTGGGGCGATACAGAAATATCTCGCGGTTATGAGAGTAACGCCGATAAAGACCTTCGCGCGAAATACTCGCTGGCCTCCCAGTCCATCATGTGGAATTTTGTCGATACCACGAGCCTCACCATCCGTGGTGGCATTGCGGGCGAGGGTAGAAGCGACTGGGGCAATGGCGGCGGGGACGGCAAGTGGACCGACGATGACCCCGCCGCTGCTATGCTCGGATCGATTCTCGTTCCCAACGGAAGCTTCGACGACCATGTGACCACCAACGGTCGTGTGTACGTGGGCGAAGATTTCATGATGAACAACCCTAAGATCGCGTACAACTTCACAAATCTCGAGGGTAACTCGGCTTCCGTCATCGATATGGATCAGGAGCGTCACAACTTCCCGTGGTCTGGGTCGTATACACCGGACGGCTCTGCCATTGCGTGGAGCAAGGTCGACGCTGCGGACGGCATGACGCCGCTTTCTGGTTCCTCGTGGACGATATACGGCACTGTCGATGATGCCAAGAATGAAACGTATCCCATCGTTACGGTAACGGATGGCGGTGCCAATGATTACTCTTCGGATGATGGCGAGCTTCAGTTCAACTATTTGAATCAGAAGGCCAAAATTGGCGATCCCAACGATAAAGACTACTTCACGTACTACATTCGCGAGGTCAAGGCGCCGGCTGGTTATCAGAAGTCGGACACCATCTACTACGCAACCATGAACAACACCGGCGAGCAGGTGAACTATGTTCAGGGTCATGTGGAAACGGTGAACGGAAATAAGCTCGTTTCATTCGATGATTCCAACACCACGGGCGCCATCTCCAACACCAAGATCACCGGTACGGTGTCTTGGACCAAGGTTGAGGAGAGCGACACGGGACACACTCCTTTGGCTGGTTCCGAGTGGGCGCTTACCAAGGTAAAGGATGCCGATGGTGCCGAAATTCCGGACGCTGCATCCCTGACTGTGATTGATAACGATACGAATGCGGAAGCTGTCAGCAACAAGTGGGCAGATTCTGATCCCGCCGATGGCAAGTTCAAGCTCGAGGGTCTGCTGCCGGGCACGTACACGCTCACGGAGACCCAGGCGCCGTTTGGCTACGAGCTGAACCAGACAACCTACGAGTTCACGGTGTCCAAGGCGGACGGTTCCATTGCGTGGACCGAGGGAAAGAAACCGAGCATTGTTGAGGGCACTACGTACATCTCCGATTCTCTCACCACCACGTCCGTGGAAATCCCGGTGACTAAGTCCGTCCGTAATACGGACTGGCCGAAGGATTCCAGCGGGAAATACGTTGCGTTCGACTTCAACATCGAGGCTACGGGGGATTACGCAACCAACGTGCCCATTCCTAACCCGGCAGACCTCTCCATTGCACCCGCAGCAGGGGAGACCGACGCCGCCAAGCCCAACAACATCACGGCGACCTTTGGCGCCATGACGTTCAACAAGTCGCACCTGTCCGATACCCCCGGTACGGCGGGTGACTACGCCAGGACCTACACCTACACGGTGAAGGAGGTCGCGCCTACCACCGGTGCCATCGATAAGCTCCGCTACTCCAAGGCCGAGTACCAGGTTGCCGTCACGGTGAAGGCCGTCATGAATGAGACCACTGGCAAGTACACCGGTCTTACCACCTCTACCACCGTTACGCAGATGAAGGACGACATGGGCAACACCCTTGGCGAGAACGGGCAGGGCGTCGTGGTTGAACCCTCCGCCGCCGCGCCCGACGCCATTCCCGCCTCCACCTTCACCAACACCTACTCCACCTCTTTGCCCCTTTCTGGTATGTCGGGCGTCACTCTGACGTACCTTGCCGGCGCGGTGGTGCTTTGCGCTGCTGCGGCCTGGATGCACATTCGTCGCAAGGCGAATGCGAAGGGAGGTGAGCGTCGTGAATAAGAAAGTTTGCTCCTTCCCAATCTTGTTTGCGCTGCTTGCCCTCTTGATCGGCACCTGCGCGGTTGTGTTCCCCGCTTCCGCGCAGGCCGCGCCGACCTCGACCGGTTCCATCACGGTGAGCGGCACCGTGGCGAGCAGCTACGACGCCTACCAGATCTTTAGCGCCAACGTCGTCGATGGCGACAAAGACGCTAAAATCGCCACCGACCTCGCTTGGGCAAGCGACGCCGCGCGCGACGCCGTCCTGCCCGTGCTGCACAGCGCCGGCATGCCCAAATCCCAGACCACCGCGCAGGAAGCTGCCGAGTGGCTCAACACCGATTCCCACCTTACGAGCGCGCTGAGCGCACAGCTCGCTCGTTCCCTCCAGAACTCTGGCGCCGTGTTCGTGGCCCTTAACGCGGGCACGACGGCCGAGCTGTCCTGTGGCTACTGGCTCATCGTTGCCGACGACGACGCCATTTCCCAGAACGAGGCCGGCACCGCGCCGATCATGGCCCTGGTCGGCGGCAGCGCCGTCACCGTCAAGCCCAAGGCCGCCACTCTCAAGGTGGCCAAGCACGTGCTGGAGGACAGCACCGCCGCCTGGCAGAAGGCCGCCGACGCCACGGTCGCCGACGACCTGTACTGGCGCCTCTCTGCCACGGTCCCGGCGGGTCTTGCCGCCTACGACACCTATACGGTGCGGTTCGTCGACACCATGAGCGCGGGGCTCGACCCCTCCAAGGTCGCCACGAGCATGCGCGTGTACGTGGCGGCGGGCGCGGACGGCGGCTTCGGTGCCGTCTCGGCCGGCAAGGACGGGCGCGCCGGCACCGAGCCCGCGAAGGGCTGGACCGATATCACGGCCCAGTGCGCCACCAAGGTAGCGGCCGACGGCAAGACCTTCACCGTGCGCACCGGCGACCTGATCGCCGCGCTCGGCGGGGCCGACGCCTTCACCGCGGGCGCCCGCGTTGTCGCCGTGTACAATGCGCCGCTCAGCAGCGCGTGCAACCACGGCATCGCGAAGGGCAACCCCAACGAGGTCTACCTGCGCTACCCGCGCTCTCCCTTTGCCGACCAGTCTGGCGACGCCGGCTTCACCCGCACGCCGAGCGACGACGCGTGCGCCTACACCTGGGATCTCGCGCTCACCAAGCGCGGCAGCGACGGCGACAAGCCGCTTGCCGGGGCGGTCCTGAGCATCGCCGACGACCGCGGCCGCACGCTGGCGGCCGACGGCACGTGGGATGCGGAGGGCAAGGCCACCATCACCACGGGCGAGGACGGCCGCGTGACCGTCTCGGGCGTGGACTCGGGCAAGCTGGAGGTCCGCGAGCTCAAGGCACCCAAGGGCTACACCGCCTTTGAGGGCGCGCGCTCCGTGACGGTCAAGGCCGAGGGCCTGGACGTCGACCAGGTGGCCGCCGCCAAGCCCAAGCTCACCATCACGGCCGAGTCGCCCCTGCGCGCCGACAGCGCGGACGGGTCGACGGGCAGCCTGGAGGCGTCGCTCATCAACACGCCCGCCGGCACACCCCCTAGCATTACCACCGGAGGCTTTATGCCCTCGACTGGCGATATGGCAATGTACGCCGCGGCCGCCGCAGCGGTCGCCGGAGCCGCGCTCATCGTGGTCGCGCTCCTGGTCAAGCGGGGAGGTGGCAGCCATAAAGAGTAGCTGGCAGCCCCGTAGAGAGCGGGGCGAGACGTAGCGAAGTAGATGCTAAGACACAGACAGATGATGACCGATCGAATTGGAATCAAACGGAAAACGGAGGAAAAGAAGATGAGCATGAGCAAGAACATCGCACGCCTGGCAGTAACCGCCGGCCTCACAGCAGCGCTGAGCTTCGGCGGCGTCATGGCCCCGGTGACCATGGCGTTTGCTGAGGGTACGCCTGTGGCTACGGAGAAAGGCGACGTTACTATTAGGGAGGATACCTACACGGATACGACTTTCAAGGGTATCCAGATTTTCAAGGCAACGGTCACGCAGGATAATAAGGACAACGCTTGGAATGGTCCCAAGACGCTTTCTGATATCACGTGGGCGTCACCTGATGCCGAAAGGGCTGTAAAGGGCGTATTTGCTGATGCGATCGATAAGCCTGTCGATACTGCTACTGCGCAGGATTGGGCAGATTACATTACGAAAAAAGCTGGCGATAACGTTGGCGAGGGAGTAAAGGTCGATGCCGGTAGCACACTCGACAAAATCGCCAAAGCCTTGGAGGAAGTTGCCACAACTAACGAGAGCACTGGCTGGAAGACTTCGACCGATGGTGGATTCAACAATCTGCCCGCTGGTTACTGGCTCTTTGTGACCGCTCAGGTCGGTTCGACTAAGGACGCTAATAAGACCAACGGTAATGAAGACGCGTTCACCTCGCCGATCTTTACCATCGTCGGCGGCGCCAATGTAAATGCGGAGCCCAAGAAGGACGTCCCCAATGTCACCAAGGCCATCAAGGACGACAAGGACGACAAGTGGGTTACGGACGACAACAAAACTGTTTTCCAAGCTGCAAACAAGGCAGCTGACTCCGCTGCTGGTCAGCTGGTTGAGTATCAGCTTGCCGGTACTGTCGCGAGCAACATCAACACGTACAATAAGTACTTCTACGCCTTCACGGACGAGCTTCCTCTCACGATGGTTCCAGAGCTTGGCAATGACAATAAGCCCGTTGTCGAGGTTAAAATTGGCGAGAGCATCGTTAGTCCCGATTCCTATACAGTGTCCTACAATACGGATGACGGCAAGAATACCCTGTCCGTCTCTTTCGATAATCTGAAAGAAGCCAAGGATTCCAGCAACAATGCCATTACCGTTAACGGCGATTCGAAGGTCTATGTGAATTACAAGGCCAAGCTTGATCCTACGAAGATTTCGGCGGGCATGCTCGGTAAAGCACAAGAGAACAAGGTCAAACTGACCTATTCCAACAACCCGCATTCCGAGGGTACCGAGGGTACGGGAACCACGGTTGAACACCCTGCCTACGACTACACCTACGGCATCGATGTCACCAAGGTGGGCTCCGATGACGATACTAAGGGGCTCAAGGACGTTCAGTTCACGCTGCAGGAGAAAGACTCCGACAAATTTATCAAGGCCGACGGTACCACGACGACAGATAAAGATGCCGCAATACTGACCACCAACAACGAAGGTAAGATCAACGTTGTCGGTCTCGATGAGGGCACCTACATCCTTAAAGAGGTAACTCCGGCGCCTGGTTACAATAACTCTGCCTCCAATGGTGTCACGTTTACTATTGCCCGCGGCACGCTTAAGCAGGATGGCTCCGAAGTGAAACCGGACAAGGGTTCTGCCAACGTTAATGCTGCTGACGGTGTTATAAAGGCCGATTCTGCCGCCGTATCTACCGGTAAGCTCAGCTTCACCATCGTCGACCAGAAGGGCACCGGCCTCCCGCTGACCGGTCTCAACGGCGTGACGTTCACCTGGATTGCTGGTGGCGCGGTGCTGTGCATCGGCGTGGCGCACCTCATCCGCAGCCGTAAGCAGACTGAGGAGTCCGAGCAGGAGTAACGCTCGCTCACTCATCCCTTTGGCAGGTGGGATGTGATGGCCATGAGACTTGCGGACACTTTTCTTGTCCATCGACGTTCTTGCTTTGCCATTCTCTTTTCGGGGCAGACTCCGCATTGGAGTCTGCCCCGTTTTTTGGACATAGTAGCCAGGGCGCCGCTGCTCGGAGGATCGGACGTATGACTATCGAACAAATGTTTGCAAATGTTGCGCTTGCCGGGAGCAAGCGCATACGCTCGCTGTAAAATGGCCTTGCGACGCATCCCGTGCGCGGGCGGCCGACGACTCGATCGGAGGTCACCATATGCTGAAATTCCTTAACGCGCTCGCCGCCCTCGCGGCGGTGGGCACGTTCGTCATCGCGTTTCTTGACTCGTATGAGGTTCGGTTT
>JAXJCX010000028.1:0-6329 GCA_036302225.1 Collinsella sp. | reverse complement strand
CTACTGGGATGCCTGGGCAACACGCGACAAGGGCGAATTCGGACACAGCACCTATATGGTCACTGTCTACACCAAAGACGGAATTAAGGACAATGTTGACGATTTCGCGTCATCCAAACTCGGCATCCCCAAAACAACCAAACCCGCCAACCCAGATGAAATCCTGTAGAGGCGCTCATTGGAATGTCGCTCAACGTGCACACCGACATTGAGCTCAACCCCACCACCACAAAGGTGCCTGTCCCCTTCGTGGTGGTTTTCGACAAAAAGAAGCCGCCCCGATAACAGAGGCAGCATCAAGCAAGTCTATTTATTAGCGTCCCTCAAGACCCAACGAGAACGTCGCGGTAGCCCCGGCCACACCTTTCCCTCGAGCGACCCTCGCGAAGCGCGTGAGCGCGAGGGAAAGGTGTGGCCGGGGCGTACAGCAGAGTTACTCGGCAGCGGCCTTGAACTTGTTGTAGTTGATCAGACAGCCGGCCTTGACGATGGCACGCTCCTCTGCCGTCATATCGGCAATGTAGAGCTCAATCTGCTCGAACGTGCCGTCGGCGCGCACCACGTAGGCGGCGATGTCCTTCAGGTCACCATCGAGCGCAGCGCGTATACCCGGCACAAAGACGTAGTCGCCCACCTCAAAGTTGGGCTCGGCCTCCATCTGGAAGGGCACCATGCCCCAGTTCATCACGTTGGAGCGATAGCGCTTGGTGGCGTACTCGTGAACGATATTGGCCAGACCGCCAATCACGCGCTGGCAGCTCGCGGCCTGCTCGCGGGCAGAACCGTCACCGGGCTTCTTGGCATAGAGCATGGAGCCGTACTCGGTCGCCTTGGCGTCTGCCGCGACACCCGCGCCAGCCAGCGCCTCAAACACGCCGGCAAGCTCGGCATCGAGCGCCGCCAGGTCGCCTGCCGCTTCGCCGGCAACGCGGCGCTTTTCCACCGCGTCGACCTCCTTGGAACGGCCCACGTAGGCCGGGTCGCGGCGGCTGAGCGTAAACTCGGCCAAGCCCAGCGGGTTGGAGCGGAAGGAGCTCGTCTCGCCCGAGGGAATGAGCTCATCGGTCGTAGTGACCGGGTCCATGATCTTGGAGCACACCTTGAGCAGGATATCGTCGCCGAGGGGCTCCATCGCGGGCCACGGCTTGATGTTGGGGCCTTCGACCAGCTCGTCGGCAGGCTCCGCCTTGCCAAAGCCCCAGTACACGCGCTTTTTGTACGGCGCGTCGTCAAAGGTGTACTCGCAGGCCTCGTCCCAAGTCTCCTCGGGCAGGTCGGTCGCCGGCGTCAGGACGCCGCCGTTGGCAGCCGTCGCCGCAATGGAGCGAGCGTCCATCAGGGCCACGGCGCTCAGCTGGCCATTACCCGGCTTGGAACCCTCGCGGTTGGGGAAATTGCGCGTGGTGTGGCGGATGGACAGGCCGTTGTTGGCAGGCGTGTCGCCGGCGCCAAAGCACGGACCGCAGAACGCCGTACGCACGATCGCGCCGGCCTCCATAAGGTCGTAGATGTAGCCACGGCGCGTAAGTTCGAGCGCCACGGGCTGGCTTGTGGGATAGACCGACAGCGAGAACTCGCCGCAGCCGGTGTTGGCGCCCTTAAGCACGCGGGCAGCCTGGACCACGGAGTCGTAGTTACCGCCCGAGCAGCCGGCGATAACGCCCTGCTGCACGTGCAGCTTGCCGTCGACGATCTTGTCGAGCAGGCTAAAGTGCGTCTTGCCCTCGCCGATCTTGGCAGCCTCGAGCTCCACCTCATGCAGGATATCCTCGAGGTTCTCGTTGAGCTCGTCGATCTCAAAGCCGTTGGAAGGATGGAACGGCAGCGCGATCATGGGCTTGATGCTGGACAGATCGACCTCGACGCAGCCGTCATAGTAGGCGACATCGGCGGGCTTGAGCTCGCGGTAGTCGTCGCCGCGGCCATGCATGGTCAAAAACGCGCGTGTGTCCTCGTCGGTGGCCCAGATGCTCGACAGGCAGGTGGTCTCGGTGGTCATGACATCGACGCCATTGCGGTAATCGGTCGTCATGCTCGCGATGCCCGGGCCCACAAACTCCATGACCTTGTTCTTGACGTAGCCCTTGGCAAAGACCGCCTTGATGATAGCGAGCGCCACATCGTGCGGGCCGACGCCGGGGCGCGGGGTGCCCGTGAGGTAGATGGCGACGACGCCGGGATAGGCAACGTCGTAGGTGTCGCGCAGCAGCTGCTTTGCCAGCTCGCCGCCGCCCTCGCCCACAGCCATGGTGCCCAGGGCGCCATAGCGGGTGTGCGAGTCGGAACCCAGGATCATCTTGCCGCAGCCGGCGAAGTTCTCGCGCATAAAGGAGTGGATGACGGCGATGTGCGGCGGGACGAAAATGCCGCCGTACTTCTTGGCCGCGGAAAGGCCAAAGACGTGGTCGTCCTCGTTGATGGTGCCGCCCACGGCGCACAGCGAGTTATGGCAGTTGGTGAGCACGTAAGGCAGCGGGAACTGCTCCATGCCCGAGGCGCGCGCCGTCTGGATGATGCCGACAAAGGTGATGTCGTGACTCGCCATGGCATCGAAGCGAATCTTGAGCGCCTCGGGGTCTCCGGATGTATTGTGTGCCTGAAGGATCGAATACGCGATGGTGCCGCGCTTGGCATCCTCGGGCGTCTGCGTAATACCGCGCTCGGCAGCCTCGGCCGCAGGCACAACCTCGCTGCCGCCGCGCAGGTAGATGCCGTCCTCGTACAGCTTTACCATACTGTCTCCCACTCTGCCCAAAAGATTTGGGCGCATAGCATACATTCGTTCAATATCGTGCCATAGAACGGTTGCGAGTGGGTTGCGAATCTGCACGTTCACTTTATCTCGGTAAAGCATAGAACGAGCCGGGGACGGGAAGACAGGTTTGGCGCAAGGAGTGTCCCCAAGTGCCGGCACAAAAGGAACGTCCCCAATGACTACCAGAGCGAGCAAGGCAACGCCGCAGGTAGAGGACGGACAGCGAGCGGGCCGTATTTCCAAAGTGAGGAACGTCCCCAAGTGCCGCATCCGGGCCATGGCAACGCCGATGTTTTGGCGCGGACAGCGAAAGCCCACCAGAGCGAGCAAGGTGCCTTGAAACAAGGCGGCATTGATCTTCTGATCATGCCGCCGAAGTTGAAAGGCAGATTGCCGCTCTGGCGGGCTTGCAGCGTCGACCGGTCCGCCGTTCGTTAGAACGGCGGAACCAAAGGCGCAGCGTCGAGCCGTTACGCCGTTCGGCAGAACGGCGTAACCTACAGATCCCCGCCGGCGCCCAGCAGCTTGCGCATAACCTGTTCGGGGTTAACCGAGCCGTCGCGCGGGGCCAGGGCGGTGATCTTCTTCTGCATCTTGTACTCGTGCAGCTCGTCCTCGAGCTGGCGCACGCGAGCACGGAGCTTTTCGTTTTCGCGCTCACGCTCCTCGGCACGCTCCTTCATATCGAGGATACGCACCACGCCGGCAAGGTTGATACCCTCGTCGGTCAGCTGGTTGATGAGCTCCAGGCGCTCGATATCGGCACGCGAATACAGACGCGTGTTGCCGCCCGAGCGCTGGGGGTTCACCAGGCCCTTGGACTCATAGACGCGCAGAGTCTGCGGATGCATGCCGGTCAGCTCGGCCGCCACGCTGATCATGTACAGCGGTTTGTTCCTATTGTCCTCGGCCATGCTACCTGACCCCTTTCCGTCTCGTTATCGTCCATCATAAGCCCGCGGGCGTGGTCGTGCGCCGCGACCGCCCTAGTACGTCGCCTTGTAACGGTTGACCTTCTCGCGATAATCGCGCGTGTCGGCCTCGCGCAGCCTGGTCATGGCATCGCGCTCATCGTCGGACAGGTTCGTGGGAACCTGCACCTTGATCTCGACGAGCAGCGCGCCCGTGCGGCCGCGATGCTTAACGTCGGGCGCACCCATCTCCTTAAAGCGGAACTTCTTGCCCGTCTGGGTGCCAGCGGGCACCTTCAGACGAACCGTCGCACCGCCGGGCGTGGGCACGTCCACCGTGCAGCCGAGCGCCGCCTCGTAGACCGAGACCGGCACCTCCATGGTCACATCGGCACCCTTGCGCTTAAACAGCGGATGCTCCTCCACGTGTGTGGTCACGACCAGGTCGCCGCGCTCGCCTCCGGCAACGCCGTACTCGCCACGGCGCTTGTAACGCAATTTGCCGCCGTCGACCGCGCCTGCAGGCACCGAGACCGTAATGGTCTGCTGCTCGCCCGTCGAGGGAATACGGTAGGTGACCTTGTGCGTCACACCGCGAAACGCGTCCTCGGCCGTCACATCAACGGTCAGCGACAGGTCGCCGCCCTTGCGAGCGCGGCTGCGGCCAGCGCCGGCACCGGCAGCGCCCGCAGTCCCGGCAAAGCCCGAGCCCCAATCGCTGCCCCAAGCGCCGTTGCCGCTAAAGATGCTGTCGAAGATATCGCCCCAGCCGCTGGCACCCGCGCCGGCACCGTAGCCACCGCCATACGCGCCGCCCGCGCCCGGCATGCCGCCAAACATGAGCATCTGGTCGTACTCTTTGCGCTTCTTCTCGTCCGAAAGCGTCTCGTAGGCCTCGCTGATCTCCTTAAACTTGGCCTCGTCGCCGCCGGCATCGGGGTGATATTTTTGCGCGAGCTTGCGAAACGCGCTCTTGATCTCTTTGTCGGAGGCGCTCTTGGATACGCCCAGGATGTCATAGAAGGTTTTGCCTGCAGCCATCGTAGCTCCTCTCCTGTTTCATCCGCCGCCCAGCGGGCGGCGGCTCATGCTTTCATATGGCACTAGGCCAGAAAGGGCCCCGGGTGTTGCCCCGGGGCCCTTCTCAATTACTCCTCGGTGCTCTCGGCCGTATCGGCCGCGGCATCCTCGGGCGCCGCTTCGGGCTCCGGTGCGGGGCGCTTCTCGCCACCGTAGGTCACCGTCACCATCGCGGAACGCAGGATGCGATCCGCCATGCGGTAGCCCTTCTGGTACACGTCGTTGACGGTCTCGTCGTACTGCGATGCGTCCTCGACACGCCCCACGGCCTGGTGCTCGAGCGGATCGAACGCCTCGCCCTTGGGGTCGATGGGCTCAACGCCCTCGTGCGCAAACACATCGAGCAGCTTGGCATGCACCGCGTCAACGCCATCGACGAACTGCTTAAAATCGTCGGAAAGCTCCTGGCTACGGGCATGGTCGATTGCACGCTCGATATCGTCGATCACCGGCAGCAGCGCGGTGACAAGCTTCTCGGTCGCGCGCTCGCGCTCGGCGATGCGCTCGTTAGCGGTGCGACGACGGAAGTTCTCCCAGTCGGCCTGTAGACGGGCGGTGCGCTCGGTGGCGTCCTTTGCCTTGTCCTCGGCGGCCTTCTGAGCCTCTGCCGCAGCATCGAGCTCACAGCGCACGTCGGCAAGCTCCTTTTGGGCCTGCTCGAACTTGAGCTTAAAGTCGTTGTCGGCGGCTTCCTCACCGGCGCGGATAGCGGCTTCCACCATCTCGTCCTCGGTCATCGTCGCCTCCTTGTTGGAATCCTCTACCTGGTTCTCGGCAGCCTCGGCGGCCTCGGCCTCGTTGGCCTCAGTATCGTCGACGGCCTCTACGGGAATCTTCACGTCCTTCTCCTCAGAGTCAACGGGGGCGGCGCCAGCGGTAGCCGCCTCCGTGCGAGCTTTACGGGCGGACATGATTACTTGTCCTCGTCGTCCACAACCTCGTAGTCGGCGTCGACAACGTCATCGTCGGCAGGCTGGGCACCGGCGGCACCGTCGGTCTGCTGCTGAGCGTCGGCGTAGACAACCTGAGCCAGCTCGTAGGCCACGGACTGCAGGGACTCACCAGCGGCCTTGATGGCCTCGACGTCAGAGCCCTCGAGCGCCTTCTTGGCGTCGGCGATAGCGGCCTCGGCCTTGGACTTCACGTCGGCGGAAACCTTGTCGCCCAGCTCGTTGAGGGTCTGCTCGGTGGAGTAGCAAAGGCTATCGGTCTGGTTGCGGACCTCGACCTCTTCCTTCTGCTTCTTGTCCTCCTCGGCATGAGCCTCGGCGTCCTTGACCATACGATCGACCTCGTCGTCGGACAGAGCGGTGGAGCCGGAGATAGTGATCTGCTGCTCCTTGCCGGTGCCCTTGTCCTTAGCGGAGACCTTGACGATACCGTTGGCGTCGATGTCGAAGGTGACCTCGATCTGCGGCACGCCACGGCGGGCAGCCGGGATACCGGTCAGCTGGAACTTACCGAGCGACTTGTTGTCGCGGGCAAGCTCGCGCTCGCCCTGGAGCACGTTGATCTCGACGCTGGTCTGGTTGTCGGCAGCGGTGGAGTAGACCTCGGTCTTGGAGGTCGGGATCGTGGTGTTG
>JAXJCX010000027.1:0-21327 GCA_036302225.1 Collinsella sp. | reverse complement strand
TGGCCGTGTTCTCGCCTATCGAGGCAACGGGTTACGTAGGATGCTTCCCGACAGAATTCATTGGCTCCGGTTCGGGCGGCGCATCGATGCTTGCCGTGGCCCTGGTATACGTCGCGGTCCTTTTCGCGGTCGGCGCCGTTGTGACGCGTTCGCCCAAACAGGCTGGACCCGCTAAAAAGCACCATGGGCTCGAGCTCCTGGACGTGAGCGTGGGATACGGGAGCACGACGATACTTTCGATCGGATCGCTTTCCTTGGGCCCGGGAACGGCGGCGGGGCTCGTCGCTCCCAACGGCTCGGGGAAAACCACCCTTCTTGAAGCGCTGTCGGGCCAATTTCCCACCCGCATCCGCTCGGGAAGCCTGTTGGCAGACGGAATCTACCAACGTCGATCAGCCGAATTCGCAGAACTCGTCTACCTGAGCTCTTCGGGCGGCGCGGATCTCTACCCCACGCTATCGGCCCGCGAGCACCTCTCTTTCGTTAGGGAGGCGTGGAAATCGGCCGCCGACATCGACTCGCTCTGCAACTCCCTCGGAATCTCCCCATATCTCGACAAGCCGACCCGTAAACTCTCGACAGGAATGAAGCAGCAGGTAAAGCTTGCCATGGCGATAGCGACCGATTGCCCGTACCTCATCCTCGATGAACCGCTGAACGGCCTCGATCCGGGAAAACGGAAAACCTCCTGCGACGCGATGCGCAGCGAGGTGGAGCGGGGACGCAGCGTGCTCATCTCAAGCCATCTGCTCGACGACCTGGCAGACCTCACCGACTCGTTCTACTTCATCGAAGACGGCACGCTCGTGGAAAAGATCGAGTCGTCCTCGCAGACGCTCAAGCAGGAATACCTCGATACATACGAGGGAGGTGAATGACATGAAACTATTTGAACAGCTGAAGTCCAATGCGTCGCGCATGGCTGTCTACGCCATCCTCGTGGCAACGGCTTTATGCGGAATCGCGGCACCCGTCTATGCGCTCAACGGAGAGAAAGGCGATGTCGAACCCGCGTACATGGCTTCGACGGTTAAGGACCGGTACAAAGCCTTCTCTGGAGACACGTTTTACGTAGCAGAGTACGACACGACCTACCGTCAGCTTCGCTACAACAAGGGCTACGACTATCTAGGCGCAGAGGCAATCAGCTATACGTCGGGTTGGTACCGCTCCAACTATGGACACATAACCCAGTTCAAGTGTAACTACCGTGTGTACAACTAAAGCAACCGGCTGGGACGAGGGGCGACGCAAAAGCGTCGCCCACGTTTTTAACCATGTCAACTGAACCTAGTTCAGTTTGGTTGATTTCCGATCTCAGCCGAACACATTGAGCGGAAAGGCCGTTCCCGCAGTCAGTCGAACGTCCCCGGGGCCCTTCTCAGGCCCCGGGGACGGCATTTTCCCAGTTGAAGGAACGGTGGAGATGTGTTTCGATGGGTCAGATTCGTGTCGTTCCGAAAAGACCGTGAACCTTTTGTGGGACGCGCGGCGCCGTGGTAACATAACCGAGTTTGTTGTCTTGGTCGGAAACCAAGACGCCTTATGCGCTGATCGGTAACCAGCGCCTGACTAATAAGGAGTCCTACCATGAAGCAGGGTATCCATCCCCAGTATGTCGAGTGCACGGTGACGTGCTCCTGCGGCAACACCTTCAAGACGCACGCTACCGTGTCCGAGATGAAGGTCGAGCTTTGCAACGAGTGCCACCCGTTCTACACCGGCCAGCAGAAGTTCGTCGACACCGGTGGACGCGTCCAGCGCTTCGCCGACAAGTTCGGTGGCGCCGCTGCCGCTCAGCTCAAGAAGGCCGAGGAGGCCAAGGCCGCTAAGGCCGCCAAGGCTGCTGAGGCCGAGGCCGCTCGCAAGGCCGCCGCTGAGGCTAAGGCTGCCGAGAAGGCCAAGCGTGCCGCTAAGTTTGCCGAGGAGGCTGCCAAGCAGGCCGCCGAGGCTCCCGCAGAGGCTCCCGTCGAGGAGGCCGCTGCCGAGGCCGAGACCACCGAGGCTGCTGAGTAAATAGCTCGCCGCGGAATCGCTCGCATTCATGGCATAAGGGCCGCGCATCCATTTGGGTGCGCGGCCCTTTTCTTTTTATTGGTGCAGGCTAACCCGTCCCCATTGCACCAGGTTGGTGCGTAAGGGACGGGTTGGCTTGCACCAAATGACAGAGAGACAACGTTTTCCCAGATAAAAGCTGCCAAAATAAACCAGTCTCTTTTTAGCAGGTTGGTCGTAGTTATTACGTGGTCGAGCGTGTCGACCGCATAGGCGGCGCCTTGTTTGGCTAAAGTACAAATATCTGTGTTTAACTCGTCCAAGGTTTCATGCCGCGGGCGATGGCCAAAAAGGAAAACCACATGGGATTCATGTCAAAGCTGCTGTCCTTTGGATCCGATAAGGACCTGAAGCGCTACTACAAGATCGTCGACAAGATCAACGGTCTTGAGCCCCAGTTTGAGAAGATGACCGAGGAGGAGCTCCGCGCCCAGACTGATAAGTTCCGTGAGCGCTACGCCAACGGCGAGTCGCTCGACGACATGCTCCCCGAGGCCTTTGCCACCGTGCGCGAAGCTTCCAAGCGCACCATGGGCATGCGTCACTTTGATGTACAGCTCATCGGCGCCATGGCGCTGCACGAGGGCCACATCGCCGAGATGAAGACCGGCGAAGGCAAGACCCTCGTCTCCACGCTGGCCGGCTATCTCAACGCTATCGCCGGTAAGGGCGTGCACGTCGTCACCGTCAACGACTACCTGGCCAAGCGCGACTCCGAGTGGATGGGTCGCATCTACAAGTATCTGGGCATGACCGTCGGTCTGCTGCAGAACAACATGCCGCTCGAGCTGAAGCGCCCAGCCTACCAGGCCGACGTCACGTACGGCACCAACTCCGAGTTCGGTTTCGATTATCTGCGCGACAACATGGTTACCCGCCCCGAGCAGCGTGTTCAGCGCGGCCACAGCTACGCCATCGTCGACGAGGTCGACTCCATCCTGATCGACGAGGCCAGAACGCCGCTCATCATCTCGGGCGCCGGCACCAAGTCCGCCAGCACTTATAAGGACTTCGCGCGCGCCGTGCGCGGCCTTGAGCGCGGTGAGGACGTCTCGCACGACATGCTCACCGCCACCGAGGACGTGGAGCCCACGGGCGACTTCGTCATGGACGAGGCCAAGCACACCATCGCCGCCACCGAGCGCGGTCTTAAGAAGATTGAGCGCCGCCTGGGTATCGATGACATCTATGCCGATCTCTCCGGCCAGCTGGTCAACCACCTGCAGCAGGCGCTGAAGGCCCAGTACATGTTCCACCGCGACAAGCAGTACGTGGTCACCAACGGCGAGGTCAAGATCGTCGACGAGTTCACCGGTCGTATCATGGAGGGTCGCCGCTATTCCGAGGGCCTGCACCAGGCCATCGAGGCCAAAGAGGGCGTGCTCGTGCGCGAGGAGAACCAGACCCTTGCCACCATCACCCTGCAGAACTACTTCCGCCTGTATGACAAGCTCTCCGGCATGACCGGTACGGCGCTCACCGAGGACGCTGAGTTCCGCGAGATCTACAAGCTGCCCGTCGAGGTCATTCCCCCCAACAAGCCCGTGCAGCGTGTTGACCACGAGGACCTGGTCTACCGCACCATCCAGGCCAAGTACAACGCCGTTGCCGACGACGTTGAGCGTCGTCACGCCAAGGGCCAGCCGGTCCTGGTGGGCACCGTCTCCATCGAGAGCTCCGAGAAACTGTCCGCCGCCCTCACTAAGCGCGGTATCGCGCACGAGGTCCTCAACGCCAAGCACCACGAGCGCGAGGCCCATATCGTGGCCCAGGCTGGTCGCTATGGCGCCGTGACCATCGCTACCAACATGGCCGGTCGTGGCACCGACATCCTGCTGGGCGGCAACCCCGACGAGCTGGTGCGCGAACGCCTGGAGTACGAGGGCCTGACCATGGAGGACGTGACGCCCGAGCAGCTCGAGCAGTTTAACGCCGAGGCCAAGGAGACCTGCAAGGCCGAGCGCGAGCGCGTGCTTGCCGCCGGCGGCCTGACCGTTATCGGCACCGAGCGCCATGAGTCCCGTCGTATCGACAACCAGCTGCGTGGCCGTTCCGGTCGTCAGGGCGATCCGGGCGAGACCCAGTTCTACCTGTCGCTCGAGGATGACCTCATGCGCCTGTTCGGCGGCGACAGGATGGACCGCGTCTCCAAGATGATGGTCACGGCCGACATGGGCGACGACATGCCCATCCAGCACAAGATCATTTCCAAGGCCGTCGAGAATGCCCAGCACAAGGTCGAGAGCATCAACTTCTCCATGCGTAAGAGCGTTCTTGAGTACGACGACGTCATGAACAAGCAGCGCCAGGTCATCTACGCCGAGCGTAACAAGATTCTGGATGGCAAGGACCTGACCGACCACATCACCGAGGTCATGCACGATACCGTGTACCGCTGTGTGCAGGAGTTCTGCACCAAGGACAGCCACGAGGGCGAGCGCGATCTTGAGGGTCTGCGCAAATGGGTCGTCGAGCTGACCGGTCATATCGATACCCCTCAGTTCCCCGACGAGGACTTTGAGGCCCTGGCCGCCGATGTCTTGGCCTATGTTGAGAAGTGCTACAACATGAAGGCCGAGCGTCTGGGCGAGGACCTGATGCGCGAGCTCAATACCCAGGTCATGCTGCGCGTCATCGATACGCGTTGGATGAACTACCTGCAGGAAATGGACTACCTCAAGACCGGTATCGGCCTGCGCGGCTTTGGCCAGCGCGACCCGCTGGTTGAGTACAAGACCGAGGCCTACGGTGCGTTCCAGATACTCGTCGATACCATGTACGAGGATTACCTGCGCACTGTTCTGCGCATTGAGCTCAAAGCTGCCCCGCAGGCTGTGGAGCACAAGGAGGACCCCGCCCTTAAGGGTGCGCGCTTCTCTGGTCCCGCCGAGGTCGATGGCGACAACAGCGATTCGGTACTGCGCAAGCAGGCTCAGGTGCAGGCCCGCACCGCCGTCCAGGGTGGTCCGGCTGCCGTTAACAACGGTGGCAAGGTGACGACCTACCGCAAGTCCGAGAGCGATGACCCCTATGTCAACGTGGGCCGCAACGACCTTTGCCCTTGCGGTAGCGGTAAGAAGTTTAAGTACTGCCACGGCAGGAATCGTTAATGGCCGAGACTCTAGAGGTAACTCCCGCCGAGTTGGACGCGTTTGCGGACCGACTCGGCGAGGTCGAGTCGTATCTCCATTTGGACGAGAAGCGCACCCGCGTGGCGGAGCTCGAGGCCAAAAGCGTCGCCCCGGGCTTTTGGGACGATGCCGATGCCGCTCGCGCCACGATGGAGGAGATTGCACGCGCCAAGGAGGACATCGCCGCCGTGGATACGGCGCGCGGTGAGCTTTCCGATGCTCGCGCCGCGCTGGAGCTTGCCGAGGAAATGGGCGCTGACCCCGATGCTGCCGCGCTGCGTGAGGAGGCTGCCGCCACGGCGGAGCGCCTTTCCCGCGCCATCGACGAGCTTGAGCTTGCGAGCTGGTTTACCGGGGAGTTCGACCATGGCGACGCGATTGTGACCATCAAGCCCGGGCAGGGCGGTTTGGAGGCCCAGGACTGGACCTTCATGCTCTTTAAGATGTACATGAAGTACTGCCAGCGCCGCGGTTGGAAGGTCACCATCAACGATTGCCCCGCGGCCGAGGTTATCGGCATCGATCGCGCGACCTTTACCGTCGAAGGCAAGGATGCCTTTGGCATGCTTCGTGCCGAGGCCGGTGTTCACCGCCTGGTGCGCATTAGCCCCACCGACGACAAGAAGCGCCGCCAGACTACGTTTGCCGGCGTCGAGGTCATTCCGGTACTGCCCGACGATATCGATATCGAGATTAGTCCCGATGACATTCGCGTCGACGTGTACCATGCAAGCGGCCCGGGCGGCCAGGGTGTCAACACCACCGACTCCGCCGTGCGCGTGACGCATTTCCCCAGCGGTATCGTGGTCACGTGTCAAAACGAGCGCAGCCAGATTCAAAACAAGGCCGCGTGCATGCAGATTCTCAAGGCGCGCCTGTACGAGATTGAGCTCGAAAAGCGCGCCGAGGCCCTGGATGAGATTCGCGGACCCAAGACCACAATTGGTTTTGGCAACCAGATCCGCAGCTACGTGCTCTACCCGTACCAGATGGTTAAGGACCTGCGCACGGGCGTGGAGACCAGCAACGTCGAGGCCGTTCTTGACGACGGCGACCTGGATCCGTTTGTGATTGGCTATCACCGTTGGGCTACCGGCAACGCTGACGCGGAGACCCCGTCCGCATAGACCGCTCGGTTTATGCGGAAATGGATTAAAGCCCTCCGAGCAGGGTGGTTTTGTATCCAGAACATACCCTGTACAGGGGTGGTTTTTGTCCGGCGAATCGGTAGAATCGAATACAAGAAGAAGTTCAAAGCGCATCCGATGGGGTGCGCTTTTTTAAAGGAGGCAGCATGGCATATCGTCTGGACATCAAGCGCATTCTTTCGATGAACTTCTTTCACGATCTGCCCCAGATTATGTTGGGGTGTGCCTTGGCCGCCATCGCGACCGACCTGTTTTTGATTCCCAACGGCCTTGCAGCCGGTGGCGTTACGGGCCTTGCGACTATTATCCAGGCAGTCGGCGCAGCGCGAGGCGTGTCGCTTCCCGTCGGTATCCAGACCATCGTGATGAATGCCTTGCTGCTACTGGTCGTTATGCGCGAGGGCGGCATGTTCTACGTGGTGCAGACGGCGACGGGCTTTGTGCTGCTGGGCTTCTTTACCGATCTGTTTGCCCCGTTTGTTGCGCCTCTGGCACATGCTGACCTGATGCTTCCCGCTATGTGGGGCGGCATTATCACGGGCATCGGTTACGGCATGGTATTGCGCGCCGGCGCCAACACCGGCGGCTCGGACACGATTGGCCAAATCATCTCGCGTAACACCTCGCTGCCGGTAGGCTCGACCGTCATGGCAATCGACGTTGCCGTATGTGCGGCATCGGCTCCGGTCTTCTCGCTCGAAAATGCTCTGTATGCAGGACTTTCGATGGTGATCAGCGGCTATGTGATTGATGCCGTGGTCGATGGCGGCAATAAGCGTCGTATGGTGCTCATCATCTCGGATAACTTCCCCGATATCGCGGCCGACATCATGTATGGTCTGGGCCGCGGCTGCACCAAATTAAAGGCGACCGGTATGTATTCGGGCGTCGAGAAGCCGGTGATCATGGTGATCGTTAGCCGTCGAGAGCTCAACACCCTTAAAACGATCGTGCGCGAACGCGATCCTCACGCCATTGTGACGGTCGCCGACGTTACGGAAGCCTTCGGTGAAGGATTCAAGGACATTAACGCGTAGGCTGAATTTTGGTTTGCGGATCATTTTTGTGCCGGGGCGAGAGGCAGCCACCGCATCCAAAAGACGTTCACATTGATAAACCGTTTCATCAGCGGTTCTGCCTGCTAAATTGTTCAAATAATGATAAAAACTCTGGTAAAGCCATCAGTTTCCAGCATAATGAATGACGTACGTGCATTGCGGCTGTGTTGGGATTACCTTCGGTGCCGTGCGCATTTTGTCTAATGAGGATGAAAGGAAGGCACAATGAGCGACGAAGAGCTCAAAAAGGTTGCCAACGAGGTAAGGAAGGGCATCGTCACCGGCGTGCACGCTGCCAAGTCCGGCCATCCGGGCGGTTCGCTCGGCGCTGCCGACATCATGACCTATCTGTACTTTGAGGAAATGAACGTCGACCCGGCCGATCCCCGCAAGGCCGATCGCGATCGCTTCGTGCTTTCCAAGGGTCACTGCGCGCCTGGTCTGTACGCCGTGCTTGCCGAGCGCGGATTCTTCCCCAAGGAGGATCTCGAGACGCTGCGCCACATCGGCAGTCACCTGCAGGGTCACCCCAACATGAACGACACCCCGGGCGTCGACATGTCCACCGGTTCGCTCGGCCAGGGCATCTCCGCCGCCGTGGGCATGGCGGTTGCCGCTAAGCACTGGGGCGATACTTACCGCACGTACGCCCTGCTGGGCGATGGCGAGAGCGAGGAGGGCCAGGTCTGGGAGGCCGCCATGTTTGCCGGCAACCAGCAGCTCGATAACCTCTGCGTGATCGTCGACCACAACGGCCTGCAGATCGACGGCCCCGTCGAGGAGGTCAACGACCCCATGCCGCTCGCCGACAAGTTCCGTGCCTTTAAGTTCCACGTGGTGGAGCTTGCCGACGGCAACGATTTCGACCAGATCCGCGCCGCCTTTGCCGAGGCTCGCGCTACCAAGGGTCAGCCGACCGCCATTATCGCCGAGACCATGAAGGGCAAGGGCGTCTCCTTTATGGAGAACCAGGTGGGTTGGCACGGTAAGGCCCCCAACGATGAACAGTTTGAGCAGGCCATGGCAGAGCTCACGGCCGCCGGAGAGGAGCTCTAGGATGGCAGACGTCAAGAAAATCGCCACGCGCGTAAGCTACGGCGAGGCCCTCGTCGAGCTCGCCAACGAGCACGATGACTTTGTGGTCCTCGACGCCGACCTGGCCGCCGCCACGCAGACCGGCAAGTTTAAGGCCGCCTGCCCCGACCGCTTCTTCGATGTGGGCATTGCCGAGAGCAACCTGATGGGTGTTGCCGCCGGTATCGCAACCACCGGTCGCGTTGCCTTTGCGAGCACCTTTGCCATGTTCGCCGCCGGTCGCGCCTTTGAGCAGGTCCGCAACTCCATCGGCTACCCGCATCTCAACGTCAAGATCGGCGCCACGCACGCCGGTATCTCGGTGGGCGAGGACGGCGCCACGCACCAGTGCTGCGAGGATATCGCCCTGATGCGCGTCATTCCCGGCATGACCGTCATCGTTCCCGCCGATGACGTCGAGGCCCGCGCCGTGACGCGCGCCGCCTACGAGTGCGACGGTCCCGTGTACATGCGCTTTGCCCGCCTGGCCTCGCCGGTCATCAACGACCCCGAGACCTACAAGTTCGAGGTAGGCAAGGGCATCGTCATGCGCGAGGGCACCGACGTTACCATCATCGCCTGCGGCCTGATGGTCGGCGAGGCCCTCGAGGCCGCTGAGCAGCTTGCTGCCGAGGGCATCGATGCCGAGGTCATCAACATGCACACCATCAAGCCCATCGATGCCGACCTGATTGTCAAGAGCGCCACCAAGACCGGCCACGTCGTGACCGTCGAGGAGCACTCCGTGATCGGCGGCCTGGGCAGCGCCGTCGCCGACGTCCTGTGCGAGCAGTGCCCGACGCCGCTCAAGAAGATCGGCGTCAACGACACGTTCGGCGAGTCCGGCCCGGGCGCCGAGCTCCTGCACAAGTACGGCCTGGACGCCGCCAACATCGTGGCGACCACCAAGGAGTTCTTGGCATAAGGCAAGACGGATCTCAAGGACTGCTTCGCCAGAACTATAAAACTGTTTCGCCAGTACTATGGAAACCCGGCAGGGGCGCTCTCTTGGAGTGCGCCCCTGTTTCAGTTGCGGTGAAATAAGGACTGATTAGACCTTTTAACTGGTAAACAGTCCCTATTTCACCGCAACTCATGAAGACGCCCCTCAAGCACGGTCCCATCAGGAAAAAGGGCATATATCGACAAAGCGCAATTCAGACCCTTCCAGCTTTGTATATGCAGCACCTCAAGATAAACGCGGCGACCCCTTAGTTATCGCAGGCCGGGCACAGGGTTACTCTCCAAATTTTTCCGCAGGACGGAGGAGCCCCCGCAGCGCGAAGCGCACAGCGGGGACTCCGACATGTCCGAGGACGATTTGGGAGGTAACCCTGCGCGCGGCCGGTGAGACCAAAACCCCGCCATGCTTCTTATGTGCAGTAAAGCTAATGCTGCTAAAATACAAAGCGCTCATGTAGTTTAAACGCACGACGATAAGGAGCACCAGTGGGTAACCACTTCCGTACCTCCGGTGCGGGCGATGACGCCCCCAAGACGCAGCCAGGCGCCGCGGGCACTCGTTTCGCCACCCCGGATTCAGAGGATCAGCTGTTTAGCCCGATCCCCGCACAGCCGGCAGATCAGGCACAGCCGGCATCAGATCCCTTTGCCTACAATCCCACCAATGATGTCGAGCTTTCCGAGGCCGCGGGTTTTGAGCCCGTGCAGAAGGTGACCGCTCGCGTGGGTCAGCCCCAGGCGGACACTGTCGCGCCGCAGCCTGTCATGGCCGGCATTCCCGACCCCATGGCTCCTGCGACTCCGGCGCCACAGCCTGCGCAGTCCGGCCTTTTTGCCGGCATTCCCGATCCTACGCAGCCCGCGGCTCCCGTAGTCGAGAGCGACCAGGCCGCCGAGGTCGCAAGCCTCGACAATGCGCTCAACAACCCCGACTTTACGTCGGTGTTTGCGCCCATCGATCCGCAGGCCAGCCGCAAGAAGATGGCCAAGCAGGCGGGTGTCGAGCCCGTCATCCTCATGGAGCACGTCACCAAGATCTACCCGGCGCAGCCCAACAAGCCCGCGCTCGACGACATCAACATCGAGATCTATCCTGGCGAGTTTGTCTTCCTGGTCGGTCACTCCGGCTCGGGTAAGACCACGCTGCTTTCGACGCTCAACCGCGACGTCAAGCCGACGAGCGGCCGCATTTTGGTCGCCGGCCAGGACCTCATGAAGATCAAGAACCGCAAAGTTCCGTTCTTGCGTCGCCAGATCGGTGCCGTGTTCCAGGACTTTAAGCTCCTGCCGCAGAAGACCGCCTACGAAAACGTGGCGTTTGCCCTGCAGTGCATCGGCAAGCCCAAGGGCGTCATTCGCAGCCAGGTGCCCGAGGTGCTGCGTCTGGTCGGCCTGGCAGATCAGATGGACTCGCTGCCCGATCAGCTTTCCGGTGGCGAGCAGCAGCGCGTTGCCGTTGCCCGCGCCATGGTCAACCGCCCGCCATTGCTGATCTGCGACGAGCCTACGGGCAACCTCGACCCGGCGATTTCGCTGGGCATCATGAAGCTGCTCGAGCGCATTAACCGCACCGGCACCACCGTGATCGTCGCTACGCACGACCGCGAGATGGTCGATAGCATGCACCGTCGCGTGATCGCCCTCGAGGGCGGCCACGTAATCCGCGACCAGGAGAGGGGAGGTTACGGCAACTATGGCACCAACTAACGTGGGCTACTCGCTCAAAGAGGCAATGAGCCACTTCTTCCGTAACTGGACCACCTCGCTCGGCGCCGTCATCACGATCTTCCTTTCGCTGTTTATCATCGGCCTGTTCATCATGGGTTCCGCGATGCTGAACTCCGTGATCGGCACCGTCGAGGATCAGGTTGTCATCAACGCCTTTATTAGCGATGATGCCGATCAGGCAGACGTCCAGGCCTTTGAGGCCGAGCTCAAGACGTGGAGCAATGTGAAGTCCGTGACCTATAAGGATAAGGACGACGCGCTGGCCGAGTACACGAGCAAGATGTCGGGCAACGCCGACGCCACCATGAGTGCACTCGACGGCCAGAACCCGCTGCCCGCCTCGTTTGCGATTGAGATGGACGATCCGTCTCAGGTCGAGAGCACGGCCAAGAAGCTCAAGAAGAACGCCGACTTCCAAAAGATCGCGGACGACGGCGACGTCAACGCGAGCGTGCTGTATGGCCAGGAGGAAGTGAGCCGCCTGTTCCAGGTGACCAACTACATCCGTATCGCCGCCGTGGTGCTCGTCGGTCTGCTGACCTTTATCGCGTTCATCTTTATCAACAACACGATTCGCCTGTCCATTACGGCGCGTCGTCGCGAGATTGCGATTATGCGCCTGGTGGGCGCCAGCAACGGCTTCATTCGCGGGCCGTTCATTACCGAGGGTGTGCTGCAGGCCATTCTGGGCTCGCTGCTTTCCATCGGTGTTTTGGAGCTGCTGCGCAACCTGATGATTCCGCGCCTGCAGGCGAGCGTCGGCTGGATGTCGTTTGCGCTGCCGATGCAGTACTATCTGGTGACCTACGCTGCGCTGATTCTCGTCGGCGTCATTATCGGTCTCTTTGGCTCTGCCATCGCCATGCGCCGTTATCTGCGCGTGTAGGCGCTGCGGATATGCCGTCTGCAACGGGTCGTCTCTTTTGGGGGCGGCCCGTTTTTTGATCCCTAGGGGACGGAGGAAAACGGATCATCGCGGCGCTGGTCTATCTATATGATCCGCAATCCTGCCGTCCCCTAGGGATCATTTGGGTAGACTCTTGGGGTGTTAACGGCTATCGATAGTAAGGAGGCGCCATGGGGCGCAATAACAAACATAAGCGTGGCGCTCGCAATAAACGCGGGCCGGTGCGCAGCGAGCGTCGTCCGAGCCTGACTGGCCGCGTGCAGCTCCATGAGCACAGTGCCTATGTCATAACCGAAAACGGCGACTACAAGGTCATGGGCCGCGGCAAGCGCGAGATCATGGATGGCGATACCGTTGCCGTAAGCATTAAGAACAGCCCGCATGGTGAGCGTCGCGCCGTGATTGAAGGCGTCGTTGAGCGTGCGACTATAAGCGTGGTAGGTACCTACCGGATCGCCGGCCCGCTCGGGGTGATCGAGCCGCTCGATTCGCGCCTGAAGGCTGACTTCTTTATTTTGCCCGAGGACACCTCTGCTGAACGCTTGGACGTGCATCCTGGCGATGTTGTCGTCGCGCGCATCCTAACGTATCCGACGCGTCTGGAATCGGGCACGGTGACGATCGATCGCCGCATTGGCGGCGATGACGCGCCCGATTTGGGTGTTCAGTATGTTATGGCGCGCTATGGCTACACCGACAGCTATCCCGAGGCCGCACTTGCCGAGGCCGAGGCGCTTTCGCTTGACGTGGCCGCGGCACTCAAAGATCCGCTTCGCCACGACCTGCGCGATCGCTTTGTCATCACCATCGATCCGGTTGATGCGCGCGACTTTGACGATGCCATCTCGCTCGAGCGCACGCCCGAGGGCGGCTATAAGCTGGGCGTGCATATCGCCGACGTTTCACATTATGTTGCCTGGGACGGGCATATCGACCTGGAGGCCCGCCACCGCACGACGTCGGTGTACCTTGCCGATCGCGTGCTTCCCATGCTGCCCGAGCGCCTGTCTAATGACCTGTGCTCTCTGCGCCCCGATGAGGATCGCCTGGCGTTTACCGTCGACATCGAGCTCGACGCGCAGGGCCGCGTGCGCCATTACGATCCCTATCCCAGTGTGATTCGTTCGCGTGTGCGTATGGACTATGACGGCGCCGAGGCGCTGCTGGTGCGCGCCGGCGCAGTTGAGTATTCCGTGTTGGAGGGCGCTGCGGAAGATGTCGCTGCGGCCGAAGCCTCGCGCGAGAAAGCGCTTGAGCGCGGGCTTGCGTGCGAGGACACTGCTCGTAGCTCTAACGTCGACCTGGCCGATTTCCTGGTCGCCGCAAACGAACTCGCAGAGCTTCGGCGTCGCATACGTCGCGCACGCGGCTCAGTCGACTTTGACACGGCCGAGATTCGCGCGCTGCTGGACGAGGACGGCGTGCCTGTGCAGATTGTGGCACGCGAGCGTTCCTGCGCAACCTCGCTTATCGAGGAGGCAATGCTGCTGGCTAACGAGTGCGTCGCCGAGTGGCTGGCCGACCGCGATATCGAGGCGTGCTATCGCGTGCACGATGACCCCAGCCCCGACAGTCTGCACGGTGCTGCCGTGGCGCTGGCGCAGCTCGGTATCATCGATGATCGCCGTGCGGCGGGTATTGCCCTGGGAAGTCCTGATGAGTTGCAGGCGACGGTTGACGCCGCTGCCGGCACGGCTAACGCGCCACTCGTCAACACGCTCCTTTTGCGAAGTATGCAGCGTGCGTTGTATAAGCCTCGCAACGAGGGCCACTTTGCGCTCGCTGCGTCGTGCTACTGCCACTTTACAAGCCCCATTCGCCGTTATCCCGATCTGGTGGTGCATCGCGTACTCAAGCTGCAGCTGGCCTACGAGCAGCTGGGTGGAAAAGACGCCTTGGTGCGTACGCCGAGGCTGATCGGAAAAGGCCGAGAGTCGCTTCCGCGCATCCTGCCGCAAATCTGCCGCGCGTGCAGCGATGCCGAGCGTGCGGCCGACGCTGCCAGCCATGCGACGCAAAAAATCAAGATTGCGCAGTACTACGAGGATCGCCTGGGCGAGCGCTATGCCGGAACGGTCTCATGGGTCAGCAGCATGGGGCTATTTGTGCGCCTTGATCTAACGCAGGTCGAGGGACTGGTTTCCATTAAGAGTTTGGGTAACGAGTGGTTTGAGTTTGACGAGGACGCGCTCACGTTGACGGGTGCCGACACGGGGCGTCGTTTTGAGTTGGGGCAGCGCGTGATTATCGAGGTCTCGCGCGTCAACACTACTCGCGGACATTTGGACTTTAAGCTCATTCATTAACCGGCACGGAGTGAGTATCGGCAGAGCGTAGAGGGCGGTCTTTCGGGGCCGCCCTCTTTGCGTGTCTCTTGATTACCCTGCCATGAGCTCGGCCGCTTCTTCATATGCTTTTGGGAGATAGGACCTACCAAAACAAACCTGTCCCTATTTGGCAGGTTTACGAGAGAGCGGGGATGTTGTGGCAACGGTATATGGGTATGCGCGAGTGAGCTCGCGCGATCAAAATTTGAATCGCCAGTTGGATGTGCTGAGCGCCTATGGCGTGGAGCCGGCGAATGTCTTTGCCGACCGTGCGAGCGGTAAGGACTTTGATCGCCCGCGGTATCGGGAATTGCTTCATGTCTTGGCTTCCGGCGACGTGTTGGTGGTGCTTTCCATCGATCGGCTGGGTCGAAACTACAGCGAGATACTCGAGGAATGGCGTCGTATAACCAAGGAACTTGGTGTGGCCATCGTTGTGCTGGACATGCCGTTGCTCGATACGCGTGCGAGAGATTGCGGCGGATCGGATGTGACCAGCACGCTGATCGCCGATATCGTTTTACAGCTGTTGAGCTATGTGGCGCAGGTGGAACGAGAGAACATCCACCGTCGTCAGGCGGAGGGAATCGCGGCGGCGCGGGCGCGCGGCGTGCGTTTTGGTCGACCCCGCAAGCCGTGCCCTCCGCAATTTGAACGAGTGCGCGATATCTATGAGGCGGGCAATATTACCCGGAGTCAGGCGGCAAAGCGCCTAGGTGTGTGCGTGGGGACCTTCGATCGCTGGATGCGCGAGACGGAGTAGGGGAGCCGGGGACGCGGACTCAGCGACTACCGCCGCCCACCCCGACTCGCTTGCCCCCGTTCGCATATGGATGGGCACCAACATCCGTCGTGTCGCCCATACCGTAGAGTTCTTCTTTGTTGGGCTGTTTGCCTCGTTGGCGGCGGTGTGCTTGGATAAGCGCACGACCTGTCCCATTGGCGCCCACGCGAGACGCTGTTAACAACCCTGTTACGAATAATGCGACCTTGATGAATCATTTTGTGTCGCGCGTATTTCCGAGCGGTCGGATTTGAGGGGCGAGTGGTAGAATGCCCGCCCTTTGTGCGCCACGATGCGGCACAATGTACCGCAAAAGCTGTTTGTATCCGGTACGAATCGTTCGTTGGTCTTTAATTCTTCTCAACGGAGGTGTTTGAGATGGCAAACGGATTGCTTTTGCGGCTTCGCGAGCGTGAGCTCAGCGCGAGCCCGGCGGAACGCAATGTCATCGCATATGTAAGCGCTCATCCGCACGAGGTGGTCGGGCTGTCCGTCCGCGGTCTTGCCGATGTCACGTTCTCCTCGCCCTCGAGCATTTTGCGCTTTTGCAAGCGTTTGGGTTTTGCGGGCTACAAGGAGTTCCAGCGCGAACTGATTGCCGAGCTGGCGCTCTTAGGTGACAAGAAAGACGTAGCCCTCGAGGACATCTCCATGGATGACAGCGTCGAACGTATCGTGGGGAAGGTGATGAAAAGCAACGTGCGCACGATCGAGGCGACGGCGCGAACGCTCGATTACACCGTCTTGGAGCGATGCGCGGCCCGTCTTAAGCGGGCACGCGCGGTCAATCTGTTCGGTATTGGTGCCTCTCGTTTGGTCGCGCACGACCTGGCGCAAAAGCTCATGCGTGTCGACAAAGAGTGCCATCTGTACGACGACTGGCATGATCAGCTCTTATGTGCCAAGAACATGCATGAGGGCGATATGGCAATCGCCTTTAGCTACTCGGGCTTGACGCAAGAGGTGCTGGACTGCACCGCCGAGGCTCAACGTCACAACTGTCCCGTTGTGGCCGTTACCAAAGTAGATGGATCATCCAAGCTTGCCACCATGGCCGATGCCGTGCTCGGCGTTGCTGCGAGTGAACCCTTGGTCCGCAGCGGTGCCATGGCTTCGCGTATGGCCCAGCTTATGGTTGTCGATGCCCTGTACGCTGCTTACGTTGCCAGCGACTACGAACGGGCGACGCATGTCATTAAGCAAAACTACATCGAGAAACAGGAAAGATGAGGTGAATGAAATGCTCGATTTAACAAAATTCACGACCGAACAGCGTAATCAAAGGTCAATGGACCTCGATACGATGACATCGCTGCAAATCGTCACGACGATGAACGATGAGGATCTTCGTGCCGTCCAGTCGGTCACGAAAGTGTTGCCCCAGGTTGCCACAGCAATCGACTGGGCTGCTGAGGCACTCGAGCGCGGCGGGCGCGTCTTTTACATGGGCGCAGGCACCAGCGGTCGTCTGGGCGTACTCGACGCTTCGGAGTGTCCGCCCACGTTTGGCGTGTCACCCGATCTGATTGTCGGGCTCATTGCCGGAGGCGAGACGGCGTTTATCAAGGCTGTCGAAGGTGCCGAAGACAGCGATGAGCTTGGCGCGAACGACCTGCGAGAGCGTGGACTCTCGGACAAGGATCTTGTCGTTGGCCTGGCGGCAAGCGGCCGTACTCCTTATGTGGTGGGCGGCCTTGCGTACGCCAAGGCAACTGGGTGCAAGACCATTGCAATTGCCTGCAACCAAGGGTCGAAGATCGGGGAGAGCGCAGATCTTGCCATTGAGCCCGTGCCCGGTCCCGAGGTGCTGACCGGCTCAACGAGGCTCAAGGCGGGAACGGTTCAAAAGCTCATTCTCAACATGATTTCGACCGGTGCCATGGTCAAGATCGGCAAGGTATACCAAAACCTGATGGTCGATGTGCAGCAGACGAACGAGAAGTTGGTGGTGCGCGGCCAGAACATCGTGATGGAGGCGACCGGCTGCACGCGCGAGCGCGCCGTTCAGGCGCTTGCAGATGCCGGCGGCCACGTAAAAACCGCTATTGTCTCGGTACTGTTGGACTGCGATGTCGAGCAGGCTACGGTAGCTCTTGAGCGGGCGCGAGGCCATGTCCGTGCTGCGGTGAGTGGCCATGAGAAGAGCAATGCCGACGCCCAATAGGTGCGCGGCGTGAGCTGATATGACATCCAGACGAGATACCCAATACAAGGAGGAGTTATGACGAACAAAGAGCTGGCTCAAAAGCTGCTGGACCTTTTGGGCGGTAAAGACAACGTGCTGGCAAACGCGGCGTGCATGACGCGCCTGCGCGTGACCGTCAAAGACGCGGGCAACGTCGACACGGAGGGCATTAAGGCACTCGACGGCGTGATGGGCCTGGTCGAGGACGACACGATGCAGATCGTGCTGGGTCCGGGCAAGGTGAATAAGGTGCTCGAGGAGTTCTCCAAGCTCACTGGCCTTGCGAAAGGCGTTGCCGATGAGAGCGTGGTTGACGCTGCGGCCACAAACAAGGCCGCGCAGAAGGCCAAGTACGAGTCTAAGCCGGTTCAGGCCTTCCTCAAGAAGATTTCCAATGTCTTCGTCGCCCTGCTTCCCGGCATCATTGCGGCTGGCCTCATCAACGGTATCTGCAACGTCATTAACGTTTCGACGGCAGGCGCGCTTGCAGGCGAGTGGTGGTACCAGGGCATTCGTTCCATGGGCTGGGCCCTGTTTGCCTATCTGCCCATCTTGGTGGGCTATAACGCGGCACGTGAGTTTGGTGGTTCCGCTGCGCTGGGCGGCATCGCCGGCATGATGTGCATCGCCAACAGTGCCATGCCCCTGCTTGCGCCTGGCGCGGCTGATCCTGCCACTGCCATTCTGCTGCCGCTCACCAATGCGCAGTACAACCCCGCCGCGGGCGGCATGATCGCGGCTCTCATCGCTGGCGCATTTTTTGCCTGGATGGAGCGTCAGATTCGCATGATTATGCCCAACGCACTCGACACGTTCTTGTCCCCGCTGCTGGTGCTCATCATCGGCGCCTTTGCTCTGATGCTCGTCATCCAGCCGGTTGGCGCATGGCTGACGACTGCCATCTTTAGCGTTTTGACCTTTATCTTCGAGAAGCTGGGCGTCCTGGGCGGCTATATCCTGTCGGCAGGCTTCTTGCCGCTGGTGTCCGTCGGCCTGCATCAAGCGCTCACGCCGATCCACGCTATGCTCAACGATCCCGACGGCGCTACCAAGGGTATCAATTACCTGCTTCCCATCCTTATGATGGCTGGCGGCGGCCAGGTCGGTGCCGGTTTGGCGCTGTACTTTAAGACCAAGAACGCCAAGCTCAAGAAGTACGTCGCAGAGTCCATTCCCGTTGGAATCCTGGGTGTGGGCGAGCCTCTGATGTATGCTGTTACGCTGCCGCTCGTTCGTCCGTTTGTGACGGCCTGCCTGGGTGCCGGATTTGGCGGCGCGCTCGCGGCGCTGCTTCACATCGGCACGGTTTCTCAGGGCGTTTCCGGTCTGTTTGGCCTGCTGATCGTTGTTCCTGGCCAGCAGCTCGGCTACGTTGCCGCTATGCTGCTTGCCTATGCCGCCGGCTTTGTCCTGACGTGGTTCTTTGGCGTCGACGAGCAGAAGATCAACGAGTTCTTTGGCGAGTAGTTTGATATCGCGAGCCGTGTTGCTCGGGGCTCGCGGTGCGCGGCAGATTTCTTGATGCTATGGTTGTGCCGGCGGGGCTAACTGCTCCGCCGGCCTTTTTTAAAGGAGCGTTGAAGCGTGAAAACGGGTATTTCGATTTATCTTTCCAGCCCTCTGCAGGATATTGAGCGGACGATTGAGCGTGGTGCCGCGGCGGGTGCGCGCTATGCGTTCACCTCGCTGCATATTCCCGAGGATGGGGGAGCGGCGTATGCCGATAAGGTCCGTCATGTGCTGTCGCTGCTTTCCGCCCGCGGCATTGCGCTCATTGCCGATGTGGGGCCTCGCACGTGCGATTTGCTCGGGCTTGAGCGCATTGAGGACCTGCGCGATCTGGGGTTGGAATACCTTCGTTTGGACTATGGCTTTAGCGCCCAGCGGGTCGCGGAGCTGTCCGGTGTATTTCGCATTGTGGTCAATGCATCGACGGTGAGTTCTGATGAAATCGCATCGTGGCGTGAGGCCGGTGCCGATGTGACTCGTTTTGCCGCCTGCCACAATTTTTACCCCAAGCCTTATACCGGTTTAGCTCTTGAAGATGTTGCTCGGACGAATCTTCGTCTTGCGGCGCTTGGATTCGAAATCATGGCTTTTGTGCCGGGTGATGCTAACGTTCGCGGGCCGGTTTTCGAGGGACTGCCGACGGTCGAGGCGCAGCGCGGTCGCGCGTCAAAGGTTGCTCTCAATATGCTTGAGCTTGCACATGGCGCCGATTGCGACATTGTGTTGGTCGGCGACCCCGATCTATCCGATGCGGGCTGGGCGCAGTTTGCTCAAGTTTCCGCCGGATACGTGGACCTGCAATGCGAGCTTGAGCCCGGTTATGCCTATGTGCGCGGGCAGATTCATCACGACCGGCCCGACTCGAGCGTCCTCATCTTTAGGTCTCAGGAGTCACGTACGACGCTTAAGCCGGATTCCGTGCCGACGGATTCCGGAGCCGGCCTGCCGCGAAAGGCGGGGTCGATCGCTGTGAGCAATAGCGGATATGGGCGCTACGAAGGCGAGCTTGAGATTGCGCGGGTCGATCTTCCCGGTGACGAGCGCATGAACGTTGCGGGCCATATCACGCCCGAGGCAATGGAGCTGCTGCCGTTCATCAAACGCGGATTCGGGGTACGGTTCGTTTAGCGTGTGACCCGTGGGCTACAATTGGCCCATCATACGAAGGCGCCTCGTGTGGCGTGTGCCTGCGTTGGCCGATCTATATTCGGAGGATTCCCATGACCGTACTGTTTGTTGAATATCCCAAGTGCTCGACCTGTAAGAAGGCCAAGGCATGGCTGGACGAACATGGGGTAGAGTATATCGACCGCGATATCGTTTTGGACAACCCCACGGCCGATGAGCTTGCGACCTGGATTGCTCGTTCGGGGCTGCCGGTGCGGCGCTTCTTTAATTCGTCGGGCATGAAATATCGAGAGCTGGGCCTGAAGGCGCGTCTGGATGCGGGCATGACGGATCGGGAGTGCTATGAGCTGCTGGCGACCGACGGTATGCTGGTTAAGCGCCCACTGCTGGTGGGCGATGATTTTGCGATTCCTGGCTTTAGGGAAGCGGCCTGGGCCGAGGCGCTGCTGTAGCAACTGCGGAAAGTGCATCCCGTTCTGAGTGCAGATTCCGGGATGCGCTTTCCGTCGGCGGGTTCGCTCCGGTCAGTCCTCGAACTGTGCCCACTTATGCGGGTCGTAGATCTTTACTTGCTTGTTGGGCTTGCCGCTCCAGTACTCTTCGTCCATAAAGGGCAGATATGCCTGAATGCCGGGGCAGATGAACGGAATCCGCTGTTGCTGCAGGCGTTCGCGCTGTCGTCGCCCCAGATGCGTCTCGGATATGACGGTCGGCATGCCGGATAACTTGACGAGGCTCGCCTGGATGCGCTTGAGGTCGGGGAGCGCCGCGTGCCATGACGTCCGCATAATTAAAAACGAGGCGTGACGGTATTCCGCTTGCATCACCGTGATGGCGGGACGGAGCGTGGGGTGGATTTTGTCCCGGTCGGGCCAAGGTCTGGCGGATATCTCGAGGCCCAGGGTCTCCCATAGGTAATCAAGCTCATCATCCATGTCGCCTCGATGTCCGCGCGATAATTGGCATCCTGATTGTGTCACTATTGACGGCGACCAGAATGCAGCAATCTGCCAACGGTAATTACGGTGCGCTTACGGCATTTTGCCCCTTGCATGCGGTCTGGCTTCACAGGTCCTTCATGGGTTGGAGCAAATTGGCCGATTTTCAAAAAAGTTAAAAATGGGGCTTGCGTCACCGTAGAACTTCCCGTATATTTCTTTCTTGCGCAAAGGCACAGCCGAGCGCAGCGATGCAGTCATTGGGATGTCGTCTAATGGCAGGACAGCGGATTCTGGTTCCGTCAATGGGGGTTCGACTCCCTCCATCCCAGCCATTGCATTTGCTACATATGGCCCGTTCGTCTAGCGGTTTAGGACGCCGCCCTCTCAAG
>JAXJCX010000026.1:0-3293 GCA_036302225.1 Collinsella sp. | reverse complement strand
GCGCCGGTTTGACCGGCCCGTCACGGGTCAATCTGCAGTGCGGCCCGAACCCCGTGAGGGCCGGCGCCTTTAGACGCGTGCCGGAAATCCAAGGGTTATACCCTAAGAGCAAACCACCCCTTTTAGGGGTGGTTTTGATTGTTGAACACATGGTCGCTACGTCCGCGCCGGGTCCAAACGGTCAGCAATCACCTGTGAACGGTATTTGCTCAAAAAAGAACAAAGATAAACAAATAGTTGTTGCAGTTACTGTTCGAATGTGTTCAAATAAACATGAACAGTGAAGAACCGCACATTCAGATGCCCGGACCTGAACGCGATTCAACACTTCCAAACAGAAACTACGCACCTGCGTATCTCTCAAGGAGGATGTCATGAGGGTTGTAATCGCTTCCGATGCCGACGGTATGTCGATGAAGGAGTCCATCAAGGAGATGCTCATCGCCGACGGTCACGAGGTCGTCGACTATTCCGAGACCCCTGCCGCGGACTTTGTCGATTCCGCCACCGCCGTTGCCAAGGACCTGCTGGAGCACAAGGATTCCCAGGGCTTTGCATTCGATAAGTACGGCGTCGGCTCCTATATGGCCGCCGTCAAGATCAAGGGAATGGTCGTCGCTAACATTTCCGACGAGCGCTCCGCCTACATGACCCGCGAGCATAACGGCTCGCGCATGGTCACCATGGGCCCGGGCGTTGTGGGCACCGAGGTCGCCAAGAAGATCGCCCGCGAGTTCCTGCGCGCCCAGTACGCCGGCGGCCGTCACCAGATCCGTGTCGACATGCTCAACAAGATGGCCTAACGAGAGCCACCGAGAACTCGAACTTCTACCTCAACTTGTGAATTCAGACGAAAGGACGTTCTGATGAAGAAGACCATCGCAATCGGTTGCGACCATATCGTTACGGACGAGAAGATCTATCTGGCCGACCGCCTGGAGCAGGCTGGCTACAAGGTGCTCGACTGCGGCACCTACAGCCACACCCGTACGCACTATCCCATCTACGGTAAGGCCGTGGGCGAGGCTGTTGCCAGCGGCAAGGCTGACTTTGGCGTGGCCCTGTGCGGCACCGGCATCGGCATCACTAACGCCGTCAACAAGGTTCCCGGCGCCCGCTGCGCCCTGGTTCGCGACATGACCTCTGCCCTGTATGCCCGTCGCGAGCTCAACGCCAACATCGTGGGCTTTGGCGGCAAGATCACCGGCGAGTTCCTGATGGCCGACATTATGCTTGCCTTCCTGGAGGAGCCCTACGAGAAGACCCCCGAGCACGATGCCCTGATCGCCAAGATCGATGCCTGCAACAAGGCCGACGCCGAGGCTCAGGCCGACCCGCACTTCTTTGACGAGTTTCTCGAGAAGTGGGACCGCGGCGAATACCACGATTAGCGGGTATCCGGTGTAATTAACTAGTCCGTTGACGGCTCGCGTTTCTGTGAGGGGGCGCGGGCCGGTTTTCTATCAGCCCTATTGACTTGGCGGGCTGTCGTAAGAAAGGGAAGGCTCCTATGGAGTTTGTTCTTGATAACGGTTCAATTCGTGTGGCGTTGAGCACGGCTGGCGGATCGTTCACTTCTATTGCGGCCAACGGCCGCGAGTACCTGTGGCAGGGTGACCCGGCGGTCTGGTCGGGCCAGGCACCCATTTGCTTCCCGATCTGTGGCGGCCTTCGCGACGGTCATGCAATGACCATGGGCGGCCGCGAGGTTAAGCTCGCCCGCCACGGCTTTGCTCGCAAGCAGGAGTGGAAACTCGAGGAACAGAGCGACAACATGGTTGCGCTGAGCCTAAGCTCTGCCGACTATGCCGAGTTGCTCGAGCAGTACCCGTATCCGTTTAAGATCGTTGCTCGTTACACGATCGATGCGGCAAAGGTGGCCGTTTCGTACGAGGTGACCAATGAGGGCACCGAGGATATGCCGTTCTTTGTGGGCGGTCACCCTGGCTTTAAGTGCCCGCTTGACGAGGGCGAGTCCTATGACGACTACGAGCTCCGTTTTGAGCAGCGCGAGGCCGCCGAGCTCTGTACTGCCGTTCCCTCGACGGGCCTGATTGATGTTGAGCATCGCAGCAAGAACCCGATGGTTGGCCATGACCTGCCGCTGACCCACGGGCTTTTCGACTTTGCAGAGACCATCTTCGATGTGCTCGAGAGCCGTGTTGTTACGCTGACCAAGAAGACCGAGGACAAGGGCGTGCGCCTGACGTTCCCCGATATGCCGTACCTAATTGTGTGGAGCAAGCCCGAGGGCGACTTTGTGGCCGTGGAACCGTGGGGTGGCTTGTCCACCTGCTCCGACGAGGACGATATCCTGGAGCATAAGCGCGGCTGCCTGGTTGCCAAGCCGGGGGAGACCGTTACCCGCGGCTTTGAGATCGAGATCCTTTAACGAGCTATCGTATGTTTGGGGCCGCGCGTGTCGTGCCCCGGAACAGGAGTTCAATATGATTCTGACCGTTACCATGAACCCGTCGATTGATACGCGCTATCAGCTCGACAAGCTGGTCATCGACGATGTTAACCGCGTAACGCCCGAAAAGACCGCTGGCGGCAAGGGCCTCAACGTGAGCCGCGTGCTGTTGCAGCTGGGCGACGACGTACTTGCAACCGGCTTGCTTGGCGGGCACATGGGTGCCTATATGGCCGAGCTCATGGATGCCGATGGTGTCAAGAATGACTTTGTGCCCATCGCCGGTGAGACGCGCATTTGCCTGAATATTCTGCACGAGGGTAATCAGACCGAGCTGCTGGAGAGCGGCCCACAGATCGTCCCAGCCGAGCTCGAGGCCTTTACGGCCAAGTTCGCCGAGCTTGCAGCGAAGGCTGACGTTGTGACGCTTTCGGGCTCGCTGCCGCGTGGCGTCGATGCCGGCTACTATGCCGAGCTCGTCAAGATCGCCGAAGAGGCGGGCGCCAAGGTGCTGCTCGACACCTCGGGCGCATCGCTGGAGGCCGCGCTGGAGTCCGACGCTAAGCCTGAGCTCGTAAAGCCCAACCTGACCGAGATTAACGGCCTGCTGGGTACGTCCTTTACGACCGATGATGTCGATGCCCTGTGCGAGGCGCTTGCCGCCGATGGCCGCTTTGCCGGTATTCCCTGGGTCGTCGTTTCGATGGGCGCTGCCGGTTCGGTGGGCTTCCACGAGGGCCGCGCGTTCCGCGCCAAGACGCCCGCGATTGCGGCTGTGAACGCGACGGGTTCCGGCGACTCGACCATCGCCGGCTTTGCGCATGCCATTGCTGCTGGTGCCGACGACGTCACGGTGCTCAAGACCGCCAATACCTGCGGC